>DSAP01000023.1 GCA_011046415.1 bacterium
CAACGACGGGACTGCGGCACGTGTGGCGTCCGTGATGTGGGGCGCGGTGATGCTCGATGCGGCCTGGAACACGCCGAAATATCTGGGCACGGTGGAGTTCCTGGCGGACAACAAGCTGAAGTTTATCCCGACGAACAACATGACGGGAAAAACCAATCCGGTTCCCTACGACGGAAGCGATTATGACAGTGCGGTGGACGGCGCTCCGCTCGCGCTGGTGTTCAACCTTTCCCAGAACTATCCGAATCCGTTCAACCCGACGACGATGATTTCCTACACGATTCCGGCGGCATCGGAAGTCCGCCTGTCCGTGTATGATATCCTCGGCCGTGAGGTGGCGGTTTTGGTGGATGAAAACAAGACGGCCGGCGCCCACGAGGTCCTGTTCGACGGGATGTCCCTGTCGAGCGGTCTCTATTTCTACCGGCTGCAGGCCGGTGATCAGGTGAAGACGCAGAAGATGATGATGCTTAAATAAACAAGTGCGCATCCTGGTTTGAACGGAAAACCGGGAGTGCGGGTCAGAAGACGGTTTCGCACTCCCGGCTTTTCCTTAAGAAAAGGTTTATATGATGAAGAAACTCCACGCCTCATTCCACAACGCCGGGAGAATGCTATTCCTGTTTATCCTGTCGGGAATGCTGGCCTGTTCCACGGCCGATCCGTCGCGTTCCGGATGGGATCAAGTTCCTGAAATACTGAGCCGGATCGTGCCCCCCGTGTTTCCCGAACAGGATTTCCCGATCACGGAATACGGTGCGGTCGGCGACGGAAAGACAGATTGCTCGGAAGCCCTGAAAGAGGCCATCGCCGCCTGCCATGAAGCCGGAGGCGGACGGGTGGTCGTTCCCCCGGGGAATTACCTCACGGGTCCGATCCATCTGAAAAACCATGTGAATCTCCATCTGGAGAAAGACGCGACCCTCCTGTTCAGCACGAACCCGGACGACTATCTTCCCGTCGTGTTCACCCGCTGGGAAGGGGTGGAATGCATGAATTATTCGCCCCTGATCTATGCCTTCGAGAAGGAGAACATCGCGATTACGGGAGAGGGCACGCTGGACGGGCAGGCCGCTCCGGAGAACTGGTGGCACTGGTCCAGAAAGGACCGGTTCGGATGGAGAGAGGGTCTCCCTGCACAGCAACAAAGCCGCAATCTGCTATTCCAGATGGGTGAAGACGGTATACCGGTCGAGGAGCGTGTCTTCGGGGACGGCCATTATCTGCGTCCCAACTTCATCCAGTTTTACCGGTGCAAGAACATCCTGATCGATGGAATCACCCTCAAACGGTCTCCCATGTGGGAGATTCATCCCGTGCTCAGCGAAAACATCACCGTCCGGAATGTGTATATGGAGACCCACGGCCCCAACAATGACGGATGCAATCCCGAAAGCTGCCGGGATGTACTCATCGAAAACTGTTACTTCGACACCGGGGATGACTGCATTGCGATCAAGGCCGGCCGGAACGAAGACGGCAGGCGGATCAACCTGCCCAGTGAGAATATCATCATCCGCGACTGCGAGATGAAGGACGGACACGGCGGTGTGGTGATCGGCAGTGAAATGACCGGTGGGGCGCGAAACATCTTCATCGAGAATTGTACGATGGACAGCCCCAATCTGGACCGCGCCCTGCGCATCAAAACCAATTCGGTGCGCGGCGGGAAAGTGGAAAATGTCTATATGCGGGATGTGGAGGTCGGCGAGGTCGCGGATGCGGTTCTCCGGATCTATTTTCAATATGAGGAAGGAGACGTCGGGCAGCATACCCCCGAAGTCCGGAATGTGTATCTGAAGAACGTGACGAGCCGGAAAAGCAGGTACGGACTGTTGCTGGAAGGGTACGAGCGTTCGCTCATTACCCATGTCGTGCTCGAATCCTGTGATTTCAACGGAGTCGCGGAAGGCAATATCCTCAACCATGTTTCCAATATGCGACTCAGGAATGTGATGATCAACGGTGTCCTGCAGGATACCCTGGAAGTCTATAAAAGGCTGTGAAACACGTGATGAAAAAAAAGAACCGGAAGCCGTATGCATGGATTTCGGGTCTGATCCTTTTACTCCATACCGGCGGAACGGCCGGGATGCCGGCCTTTCCGGGCGCGGAGGGATTCGGACGGCATACGACGGGGGGAAGGGGCGGTGCGGTGATCGCGGTGACCACGCTGGATGACCGCGGCCCGGGGAGTCTGCGGGAAGCGATCGAGGCGGGCGGGCCGCGAACCGTCGTCTTTCGGGTCGCCGGCACGATTTCCCTGGAATCCGATCTCGTGATCCGGGACGGGGATATCACGGTCGCGGGACAGACCGCGCCGGGAGACGGGATTTGTCTGCGAAACCATCCCCTGCTCATCCAGGCGGACAACGTCATCCTCCGTTATCTCCGGATTCGTCTCGGAGACACGAAGAAACGGGCGGAAGACGCCATCAGCTGCACCCATCAAAAGGACATACTCGTGGACCACTGTTCGTTCAGCTGGGGCATCGACGAGGTGGCCACATTCTATAACGTCGAGAATCTGACCGTGCAATGGTGCATCATCAGCGAGAGCCTGCATCATTCCCATCACCCCAAGGGGCCGCACGGATACGGCGGGATCTGGGGCGGAGGCGGCGCCACATTCCATCACAATCTGCTGGCGCATCATGCGAGCCGCACGCCCCGGTTCAACGGGAGCCGCCACCGCGACAATCCCGCGGATGAAATCGTGGATTTCCGCAACAATGTGATTTTCAACTGGGGATTCAACAGCGCCTACGGCGGAGAAGGCGGCTGCCACAACCTCGTGGCGAATTATTACAAGGCCGGTCCCGCTTCCCGGCACCGGGCCCGGATTTCCGAACCCTGGGATCCAGCCGGCAGATGGTATGTGTCCGGAAATTTTGTGGAGGGTTATCCTGAAATCTCGGCGGACAACTGGGCCGGGGGCATTCAGGGAAAATACAGGAAAAAGGTCCGGGTGAATATTCCCTGTCCGGTTGCGCCGGTCCGCACGCAGGACGCCTCGGCCGCATACGAAGCCGTCCTGGAATACGCGGGGGCGATACGACCCGTGCGGGACGAGGTGGATCTTCGCGTCATCCATGAAGTCAGGACGGGGAAAGCCTCCTTCGGGGGACGATACGGACCGCGATCCGGAATCATCGATTCCCAGGCCGATGCGGGCGGATGGCCGGTCCTCAATAACGCGCCTCCGCCGGCCGATTCCGATCAGGACGGCATGCCCGATGACTGGGAAATCGAACACGGCCTGGATCCTTTCGATCCCGAAGACCGCAACGGCGACCTGAACGGCGACGGCCATACCAATCTGGAGGCGTACATGAACAGCCTTTGTGTGTTCCGGGACATGCAGTACTGAAATAACGAATGACGGGGGTGTGTTGATATTGGCCATGGTTTTCAAAAAAGTACTTTTTCGATGCATGATTACCCCTTTCATGCTCCCTTTTTTGGATACGGGTCGGCCCCGCCTCCCCGGGGCCGACCTCATGGCCGTACGGACATGAAGGGATGCCATCGCTCAAATGGATTGAAGCGGAGGTGCATTGGAAGACACGGTGCATTGAACTGAACCGGTATAGGGAAGTTCTGCCGGGACGCAGGATCGGACCGGAAAAAAGGAATCAAGGATTTAAATCCGGTAAGATGCCGGAAACAGACTTCCCGGTTTCACACCGCAAATCAGAATCAAGGTGCAGGGAATCAGACGGTTGATCGTGATCCGAAAAATATTCTGTTTCCAAACCCGTTTACGGGCCGTCACCGGGGCCTTTCTATTATTTATGATTTCTTCTCCGATGATTTCAGCCGCAACCCAGGCCGACAGGAAGGTCGATCCGAACCGATCCGATGCCTGTCCCACCATCAACGACGCCCTCCGATCCCTGCCGATGTATCCGGATCAGCGGACCGTCATCCTGATCCAAGACTGTGTCTACGAAGAGAAGATCCGCATGAACGGCGTCCTGAAAAGCCGGGTCGGAAACACCGTGGCCTTGCGGAATTACGAAACCGGTTTGAATTATCCGAGAAAGATAAACTCAAAGAAAGGATAGACCCATGCGCATCCATGACCAGAAATTGCAGACATCCGGTTGTCGTCTCTTCCTCCCCCTCCTGTTCCTTTTCTTGATGCCGGGGTTTCACTGTTCGGCCGATCCCGGAATTCAAGGTCTCGAGGGTAAAACGTGGGCGGTCCGCATGGCCGAGTCCATCATGGCGCGGCGTCCCGGGAAATACGACAAATGGGATTATGTCACCGGAACCGTGCTGAAGGGTTTCGAAGAGGTCTGGCGGATCACGGGTGACAGCCGGTATTATGAGTATATCAAAAGCACCCTGGATGCCGTGGTCCGCGAGGACGGCACCATCGAGGGATACGACGTAAAAGAATACAACATCGACGAGGTTCAGCAGGGACGGATGCTCCTGTTCCTTTATAAGGAAACCGGGGAGGAAAAATACAAAAAGGCGGCTGCACGGGTCCGTTCCCAGCTGGATACGCATCCCCGGATCCGCCAGGGCGGTTTCTGGCATAAAAAGATCTATCCCGGGCAGATGTGGCTGGACGGTCTCTATATGGGCCAGCCGTTCTATGCGGAATACGCCGCGATGTTCGGCGACTCCGACAGTTTCGATGATGTGGTGAAACAGTTCATGCTGATCGAGGAGAATCTCAGGGATGCCGAAACGGGACTCTATTATCACGCCTGGGACGAATCCCGCCAGATGTTCTGGGCGGACCCGGAAACCGGGCTGTCCCAATGTTTCTGGGGGAGGGGGCTCGGTTGGTATATGATGGCCATGGTGGATGTCCTCGATCATCTGCCCGAAGACCATGTGGGACGCGAGTTGCTCATCGGTTCACTTCGCGGGCTGGCGAAAACCCTGAAAGCATATCAGGACGAAGAGACGGGGCTCTGGTGGCAGGTCCTCGATCAGGGCGGCCGGAAGAATAATTATCCGGAAGGCTCCGCCTCCGCCATGTTCGTCTACGCCCTGGCCAAGGCGATCCGCATGGACTATATCGATGCGTCCTATCTGCCGGTCGTCGAGAAGGGATTCAGGGGACTGACGACCGATCTGATGTACAAAGATTCTCTCGGTCATTACAACCTGCTCCGGATCTGCCGCAGCGCCGGCCTGGGCGGGAATTACCGCGACAAGATCCGCGACGGCAGTTACGGGTATTATGTCAACATCGAGCCGATCATACCGAACGATGGAAAAGGGACCGGTCCCTTTCTGGCGGCGTGCGTGGAGGTGGAGAGACTCGCTGCGGAATGACCGGCAGGCAATCAAAGTCGATTGGAGGAAGGATGATCATGGCAGGTTTACTGCGGTGTGTCCCGAAAAGGCGAAAGGCATCCCGCGACGGGTTGCGTAGTCCGATTCGATGGGTTTGGGATTGTCTCGTCCTCGGTCTTGTATTATTCCTGTTACCGGGGTTTCTCCCCGCGCAGAGCGTGGGCAGAATCGCCGGTACGGTGACGGACGCCCAGAACGGAAATCCGCTTTTCGGGGCGAATGTGATGGCTGTCGGGACGACGATGGGGGCGGCGGCCGACGCGGACGGGGAATACTTCATCCTGAATGTTCCCCCGGGAAAATATCGGCTCCGGGCGACCATGATGGGATATGAACCGATGACGGTCGTCGATGTCGTGGTGCATGTCGGCCGGACGACCCGCATCGATTTTGTCCTTTCCGACGAGGTGCTCGAATTCGGCGCCGTGGTTGTCCAGGCCGTCCGGCCCGATGTGGAGCGGGATAAAACCTCGACAAGCGCCATCGTCCGTTTCGATGAGGTGCAGATGTTGCCGGGGATCCGGGATATCGGCGATGTCATCAACCTTACCGCAGACGTGATCGACGGACATTTCAGGGGCGGACGTGCGGGTGAAGAGTATTACATGCTGCAGGGGCTGGGCATCGTGAATCCGCTGGACCGGACTTCGGCGTTTCAACCCATCATGAGCGGTGTCGAGGAAGTCGAAGTCATCACGAGCGGATTCGGAGCCCAGTACGGCAACGCGCAATCCGGTGTGGTCAACATCTCGATGAAAGAGGGAGATCCGCATGTCTGGCGGACCCGTGTCGAATCGCGCATGCGGGCTCCCGGCCGCAAGCATTTCGGGCCGAGTGTTTTCGATCCGAACGCGAATGACTATATCCGGTTGTTGCTCGATGAAAAGATCTGGCTGACCGGAGATCCCGGGGCGGACCAGACACAACCCTATTACGGATCGATGGCATCGGGACTCACGAGCAGTTTTGCGGGAGACACCCTCGTCCAACTGGCCGTGGCGCAAGCCCTCTGGCAGCAGTCCCGAAAGGACATCGGAAAAACCTATGGAAACGCGGTCGATTACTCTCTCGAAGCGGCGACAGGCGGTCCTGTCAACGAAAAGATGCGGATGTTCATGGCCCTCCGGTCGAACCGGCAATGGCCGGTTTTTCCGACCGAGCAACCGAATGTCGAATATCAGGCGATGGGCAATGTGGTCACCGATTTCGGGGTCGGGACGACGCTTCGTCTCAGCGGCGGTTTGACCCATCTGCACGACAATGCATTCCCGGGTTCAAACAGCGTCGGCGGATACCAGCGCTGGATGTGGGACCGGATAACCGGCATCCGTGAGAGAAAACGAATCAACACCCAACTCGGCGCGCGTTTCACCAAGACGCTCAGTGCGCGTACGTTTTATGAACTCAAGCTGAATTCGCTCTTTACCAGCAACGTCCTGGGTTCGACGCCCGTCCCGAATACCCTCCCGGATTCGGTGGATTTCAACTGGGTGGTCGGGACGATCGCTTATCCGAATAACAATTCCCCGGACCGGCTCAACTATCAGATCGGATATGATGCATTCACCGACGAAAAAACCCGGACCATCTCATTCGAAGGGTCGCTGACCAGCCAGGTCTCCCGGGCCCATCTGTTCAATGCCGGCGTTCAGGTTAATTCTTATTATATCGATGTCTCGAATTTTCTGAGTGTGCGGTCCAACCGGCACCTGGAAAATTATTCCGCGCATCCGCTCGAGGCCGCGGCGTATATCCAGGATAAAATGGAATTCGAGGGCATGATCGCGAATGTCGGGCTGCGATTCGATCTCTGGTACTCGGGCGTGGATTATTACCCGGATCTGTATACGCCGTTCGGGAATCCCGATTCCCTGGGCCGGTTCGACCCGGCCGGGGCGAAGCAAGAAAAACCGCCTGTTCACGCCCGCCTGCAGCCGCGGCTGGGTTTCTCTTTTCCCGTGACGGAGAACACCGTATTTCACCTGAACTACGGCGCTTTCATGCAGCGGCCCTCGTTCCAGTACATCGTTTCACGACGGCTCGGACAGCGCCTGAACGATCCCCTCATTCTGGGCAATCCCAAGCTCAAACCCGAAACGACCAACAGTTACGACATCGGGGTAATCCAGTCACTCGGAGAGGGGTTCACGCTGGATGTCAGCGGATACTACAAGGATGTCAAGAATCTGATCCAGCAGTCCCATTTCATCGACGAAAGAGCCGGATATCAGGTGAGTTCCTACTTCAATCTGGATTATGCCGATATCCGGGGATTCCGGATCACGCTGAACAAGCGGAGAGGCTCCCTGACGGGTTCGGTCAATTACCAGTACGGCTATGCCACCGGAAAGAGCGCGACCGCCACGGCGGCGACCCCGATTTTCAACCGGGATACACTGGGTGTCGTGACGACCGACCTGAGGAATGTGCCGACGCGGGACATCCTTCTGGATTTCGACCGGACCCATAATGTCGTGATCACGATGGGTTATATGACGGGAAGCGCATGGGGTCCCTCCCTGTTCGGCACCCGGCCGTTCTCGGACATCAATATCTCGGTGCGCTCCCTGATCCGGAGCGGCAGGCCCTATACCTCGCCTTCCGACATCCGGCTCATCAATGTAAATCGTGCGCCGATGGAATATAATACCGATATCCGGGTGACGAAGACGATCCCCGACTTCTTCGGGATTCCGGCGAGTCTGTATGCGGAAATTTATAATGTCTTCGACAACAAGATCCTCAATTATGATTATCTGTTCCAGAGACCCACGGCGACCAATCCGAATCTCCCGCTTCAGTATTATGAAAGATATCCCGTGGACGACCGGGAAAACGGCATCCGGTACTGGTGGGACAAAGGCAGACAGGGGCCGTTCAGCGTGGATCAGTCCTTTTTGATTTACAGCAATCAGCCGAGGTCTTTCAGCTTCGGGGTGGTGTTCGAATTTTAGGCAGACACAAAAAAATCAGGGTGGTTGAATCCAATGAAACGAATCCTATACCTCATCATTCTGTCGGCACTCGCGTTCGGCGATGGCCACTCGCAACTGCGCGACTGGCGGGTTCACCGTCGCGGGATGCTTCACCAGAATGTGTTTAACACCGGAGAACTCGGAAGGGCATACAATGCGGGGGGAACCGTTCAGCCGGGGAGTTCCTCGATGGAATGGCCTCCGTATTCGAGCATGGTGCTGGATCGGAGAAACTATCCGGGTCAGCACAATTCCTTCGGCAGCGGGATCTGGCTCGCCGGGACGCGGCCGGACGGCAGGCGATACGCCTTCTGCGGCGCGGTATCCAATACCAGCGGCGATCCGGTTCCGGTGGTGGGGGTATACAGTACCCCGCTCGAAATCCGGAAAATTGAGAATTATCCTGTATTCGACAACGGTGAGCTGAATCCCGGCTTCAATCCGGACGAGGCCGAAGAAATCATCATATCCCGGTGGGATACGCCGGTCGGCATCCGGGTCACGCGAACGAGCCGTACCTGGAGCTATCCCGGCTATGACAGCTTCATCATCTACGAGTACGCGTTTGAAAACACGGCGAACGATACGATCACGGATCTGTTCGTCACCTTCGCAAACACCTTCGCGCCTTCCATGTTCGGTTATCAGAGGAATCACGGCGACTGGTCCGAGGGCGCCTATCGCGGTCAGCCTCCGGCCGGACTGGGGGATCATTTCGCGCGATTCGATCTCAAACGCTGGATGAGCTACAACCACGAGCGGGAAGGACTCCCCGATCCGGATTTCTTCGACATCTGGTCGACCCCGGGGAACCGCGGCGGCCTGAACTCCCCGCAGGCCGTCGGCATCCTGATGCTCCATTACGACTATGCGCATCTGAGCCTCAGGGATCAGACCCGGCAGGTGTTTCTCGTACCGGCCGACAGCGCGGGCATGTGGGATGAGAACGGGAAGGCGAAACAGCCGTTCCTCCTCCGGTATGAAAACGGCAATTTGCCCGCGGAGGCGAAAACCGCCACCTGGATGGATCCCACGCTGAGACGGAAGACATCCATCTGGGAAGGCCCCCAGGATTCCACACGGTTTCACGATCAGTTCGAACCCGGCCTGTGGGCATACTGGAAGGGACGCACGAAAACGTCGACGAATCTGTCGTGGTGGCAGCCCGTCTCCCGCGCCTACGGTTTCTTCCCCTATGTGCTGCCGCCCGGCCGGACGATGCGGTTCTCGGTCGCGGAGGTGGCCGGTTACGGCCCGGGTACGGCCGGCGACAGGATATTCAAGGACCTCGGCGGGAACGTCCGCGCCGGGGTCGATGCCGGCGCCTTCTTCAATCCCGTGCCGAGCTGGTACGACACACTGCAATATGCGCATCTGGGGAGCAAGAATTACATCGGGAGCACCTACCTGCAAAACCATCCCTTGCCGTGGTATGTGACGCCCGGCGTCGTGTCGATCCGGGATGTCGCCGACCGGGCGATCCAGATGTACACCGGGCAGCCGCTGGCGAAATACGATTCGCTCCAGTACAAACCGGAGGAGGCCCCGCAGACCGGCCGTTACAACACCATTCCCATTCCCGTCCCCGCCCCGGCGATCCGGATCGAGGACACCCGCGCGGCCGCAAACCGGATCGTCTGGGGGGCTCAGGTCGAAACCTTCGATACGCCGCGTTTGCGCGCCCCGTTCAGCCATTATGAAGTGTTGCGCGCCCCGCATCCCCTGGGTCCGTGGACCGTGATCGATTCCGTGTCGCCGGGAGATACGCGGTACTTCAGCGACGGCGAATATACGATAATCGATCCCGAAAGCAATC
>DSAP01000109.1 GCA_011046415.1 bacterium
CGGCCGGAACACCCATTCCGGGGGGCTGATCCATGCCGGCGTCCCGGCGACCGGATGCCCCGCGGAGTCGGCAAGCACGACACCCTCGGTCGAAACCGTATCCATCGGTTCGTCGAACAACAGACGGATCGTGCTTTCGGTGGGGATGTCCCGGGATTCGGGTTCCGGGAAAACCCGGACCAGGCGGGGGGCGGTCGTGTCCGGGTCGATCCGCGCCGTGAATTCCGTCCGGGAAAATTCCCTTTCCATCCGGTTGTCCGAAAGGTCCCTCACCCGGTCTACCGAGACGCGGTATGCTTCGCCGTCCGCGAGCGGTGCGGTGATCGCGAAGACGCGGCGTTCGGATTCCGGATCCGGATAGGCCGTTTCCACGCGGACCGGAGTCAGAGAGTCCGAAACGGAAATGAGACGGATCCAGTCGGTCCGGACCGAGTCGAAGCGCACCGGTTCGCTGAACTGGAGGACGATCCGACGCGGGTCCACGGCACCGGCCCGAACGAGCCGGGGGGGGATCGTATCCTCCACCATCGTCCTGAAAACGAATCCGTCTTCCCTGAATCCGTTTTCCGGCCGGAGCCACGCATCCCGGAAAGTCATCCCGATTTCATCTTCCATCGGCTGGTATAGGCGGTCCGAGATCCGGTCGCGGACGGCGAACAGGCGGTACCGGCCGGGCGCGAGATGGGTAAACCGGAACCGTCCCGCGTCGTCACACTGCACGATATAACCGGGTGAATTCCGTCCGGGACGGACCTTGGACGAATCGCCGATCAGATAGGCCCAGACGTCCAGCCCGAGGGCCTTTCCGTCCGTATACACCCGGCCGTCGATCTCTCCCGTGTCCAGGACCGGGCCGGTCGAGAAGGCGAGGGTGAAGGATTTCTTCAGGGCATTGCCCCTCAGATCCTGGATCGCGGTGCCGAGTGTAATGACATAGGTCCGGTCCGAAAGCAGCGGTCCGGGGAACCGGATTTGGACGTTACGGCCACTGATTTTCATCTTCACGTCGTCACCGGGATAGGGCGAGATGAATACGGCGTCCGCCGCATCCCGGGCCTGAATCCGCTCGTCGAACCGGATTTGCACGGTGACGTTCCGGCCCACCCCGAGGGCGCCCTGGGCCGGGAATGTCTCAACAACCTCAGGCGGGAATTTATCCACCGGCCCGCCCGGCGGGAAGCCCTGCTTGGCACAGGCGATCCATGCGAGTGAGAAAAAAAACAAGATTCGGGTGATGTCTTTCATCAAAGGAGTTCCGTTCCGGTTGGTCCGGGATGAGTCGGTCGGCAGTAGGCAGTTGGCAAGGGCCCGGTTGTACGGAAAAGCATGGTTGGCCTCATTTGTCAAGCGGTTTGAGACAGGTCACAATCCAAAACAAATATAGGACGGTTTTGCCTGAACGTCAAGCCTTTTGTCCCGCCCGCGCCCGCAGATGATGCCGCGGTCACGCCGGGCGCTCATCCCAACCCTCCACCGGTATGCGGCTGCTTTGTCGCCTCCTGCGCCATGGATCGGTCCATCGGGACGATCCATTCGAAATATAAACATTTTGTTGCAAAAACGCGCCGAAAAAGTTATCTTTTACCATCACAGACGAGAGAGGTTTTCTCTTCCAGAGGTATTCCCATAAATCCCTATCGTCGGAGGTACCATGAAACAGGCGTTACGATGGAAACATCTGATTCTTCCGCTGGTGTTTGCGCTTGCGGCCGGAGCGCAAAACCCCGGAGATCCCATTCCCGGCATCGGCGGGGCGGGGTCCACCGCGATCAATTTCTTTGCGTTGCTTCAGGAAGCCGGGGTCACGATCGAGACACCCGCCCGGATCACGGCCACAGATGTCCTGGTTGTCGATACCCCGGATACCGGACTCGAGGAGTTTTCCGGCCGGACGGGCATCCTGATTCTGTCCCTGCAGACGGGGGACTGGCGGAATGCACAGGCCGCGCTCGTCGCCCTTGACCTGGAACAGAACCGACTCGTCACCGCGTTCGGCGACAACGGCGTCGCGCCGGTGGTCTTCAATGAAGGTGTCAATTTCGTGGAGGACCTGTTCGTCCAGCCCGACGGCAAAATCGTTGCCGGCGGATACGTTTCATCGGCGACCGAAACGCAGATCGCAGTCGCCCGTTTCCTCGCCAACGGCCACCCGGATCCATCGTTCGGAGTCGGCGGTTATGCCGTGTATTCCGTGTTTGAAGACGATGACCCCGAAGGTGCCCTGCATTCAGTTGTCAACAAGGGCGCGCCAGTGTATTCCACGTTTGGCGGCCATCACGCCGAAGCCTCCCAATACTCGGTTTGTAACAAGGTCACACCCATATATGACGACTTCGGTCGCATTCTGGAATATATCGCCTCCGGACAGATCAGCGGCGAACCTCCCGCCGGACGGGCCCTGGTATTCCTGGACGCCAGCGGTAATTTTATCCGGCGCAGCGTCCTCGACCTGACCGGAGAGAACCCGGTTACCATACCGACCAAAAACGGCGCGATCGTGCAGGAACCGTGGGGCGATTACACCGGTGTGGCGCAGATGGCCGGCGGGTTTATGGGGCTCAGTTCAAGCCATGAGGGCTCGACCCTCGAACGGTTCTCCTACTCCCTCGACAACAGCGCTATCGCAATCATGAACCGGCAGCCGTTCAATCCCGACCCCGAGAATTTCCCAGACAACCTCGTCTATGTTCAGGGCATGGCCTTCGATCGGGTGGCGCTGTTGCTCTGGACGACCGGCTTTTTCATGCCCGACTGGCAGAATCCCGAATATGACACAGAGGTGCCTTACATCGCACGGACCGAGGTCGGCCCATGCGGAGCCGATATCGGCCGGCGGCTCCTCAATTTTCCGACCCCCGTTTCCGGACATCAGAATCTCATGTTCAGCGATGTGATTCATGCGCCGATGGCCATGGCGCCGATGAACAAACACGGCGTTCTGGACAAGGCCTGGCAGCGCCCGCCCACCGCAGAAGATCATCCGTCTCCCCGGACATCCGGGGGGGGCGAGGAGCGGTTTTACGTCATCGGGGGCGGGGACCGGGCAGAGGAAGACGATCATGACGTCCTCATCATGCGCTATCTGCCGGACGGATCGGTCGACGAGGAGTTCGGAGAAGGCGGACTCGCCGTCCTCGATTTCGGTCCCAATGAATGGTGGGTCGCGTCCGCATTCACATCCGCGAGAGACCTTCTGGTCTGCGTGAGCACCGGGGATTCGACCTATCTGACCGTGCTCAGGGGGTCAACGGCAACCTATGCCGTCACCGGCACGATCAGGGACGGTGCCGGCAATCCGCTGGATAATGTAAACGTCTCTTTTTCCGACGGCACATCCGTCCTGACCGGCGTGGATGGAACGTATCTCAAGATCGTCCGTCACGGAGACGGCCTGACGGTCATCCCGACCAAAGACGGTTATACGTTTGATCCGGTTTCGATCGAACTGGCCGACATCACGTCCGATATCCCGGATCAGGACTTCGAGGGTGCCGGCGACACGGGTGTCGGCGCTTCAGGCATCCTGGCCGGGGAATTTACGCTGCATCCGGTCTACCCGAATCCCTTCAATGCCGGGGCGACCGTTTCATTCCATGTTCCCCGGCAGGAGAAGGTCAGGCTCTCGGTCATCGATATAAAAGGAAGGGAGGTCGAGACCCTGCTGTCCGGCCCCGCCGCCGCGGGAGAACATCGTCTCGTCTGGGATGGTTCGGGCCTGGCGAGCGGAACGTACTTCATCCGCCTCGAGACGCCCTCCCTCGTCCGGACGCAGAAGGCGGTGCTGCTGCAATGATTCCGCGCCCGCCGCATCGCCCCCCCGCGTTTTTTTAATATTCAGGCCGTCCCGGTACGGGGCGGCCTTTTTTATATAACGGGCCGAGATGGTTTTATGTTGATGGGCGATGGATTCAAGATTCAAAAGAGTCGGCGGTTGGCAATGGGCAATAATAGGCAATGGTCCGGGGTTCTTGGCATTAAGCCCGGTTGAACTTGTAACTCTGAACGCGTGGTTGTCGGGTGGTATACGGGATACGGATATCCTCTCCCTTAATCTGGAGAGGAATGGATAAGGATTCCCTGGTTTTTGTCCTGTTGGTCAAAGTGAGGAAAGAATATGGCCATCACGCTCCATGAAGTCACAAGCCGGAGGGACCTGAAACGGTTCGTCCGTTTTCCGTACGGCCTGTATCGTAACGATCCTTTCTGGGTGCCGCCCCTTCGGGCCGACGAACTGAACACCCTGCGGAAGGACAGGAATCCCGCCTTCGAATACTGCGAGGCGTGGTACTGGATCGCATACCACGGAAAGCGGCCCGTCGGCCGGATCGCGGCGATACTCAACCGCAAGGCGAATGAAAAATGGCGGAAAAAAGAGCTCCGTTTCGGCTGGTTCGATTTCATCGACGATCCGGATGTGTCCCGGGCGCTCCTCCGGACCGTCGAGAACAAGGCGCGTGCACTCGGTCTCGATGCGGTGCACGGCCCGCTCGGCTTTACGGACATGGATTATGAGGGCATGCTTATCGAGGGGTTCGATGAGCTCGGCACGCTCGCGACGATCTACAATTACCCCTATTATCCCGTGCATCTGAAAAAAAACGGTTACGCCAAGGACATCGACTGGATGGAGTACGAGGTGAAAGTCCCGGACAGCATTCCCGAGAAGGTCGACCGCATCGCCCGGATCGTCGAGAAGAAGCTGGCCCTCACGTTGCTTCGCGTGAAGAATGCGAAGGGACTGCTGCCCTACGCCCGCGGGATCTTCGAGATTCTGGACGAGACCTACGCCCACCTGTACGGCACCGTCCCGCTGACGACAAGGCAGGTAGACAACTACATTAAACAGTATTTCGGATTCGTCCGGCCTGAATTCGTCCCCGTCGTGCTCGACCGCAACGGCCGGATGGCGGCGTTCGGCATCACCATGCCGTCATTCAGCCGGGCGCTCCAGAAGAACCGGGGCAGGCTCTGGCCTTTCGGATTCCTTTCGATGCTACAGGCGTTCCGGAGAAACGACCGTGCCGATCTCTACCTCGTCGGGGTCCGCCCCGATTTGCAGGGCAAGGGCGTCAACGCCATGCTGATCGCCGAGATGAACCGTGTGTTCATCCAAAAGGGCATACGGCTGGTGGAGACGAATCCCGAACTCGAGACCAACCTGCGTGTCCAGTCCCAGTGGGAGTATTATGAGCGGCGTCAGCACAAGCGGCGCCGGGTGTTCATCAAACGCATCGGACCGGACGGTCCATAGCGCGGGTTGCGCCGTCTTCCGCCCTGTCCGGGGAGCCTTGCCGCCGTTCCGGCCGCCCTTTCATCCGATCAAACACCCGGGGAGGGGCCGGCCGCTTCCTGTCCGTTCGGTTTACAGGACAAGCCTGCAGGGAACATTTCTCCGATGCACGGGTTGAAAAAATGGTTGTTCATTTCAAGACGGCATTACTCAATACAGATGTGGAGGGTATGACCATGAAACAGTCTCTTTTTTCCGGATTCGTCACCATACTCGTCACGGCCTCGCTGTGTGCGATGCCCCTGGCCGCCGGCGGTCACGAGGCGGCGGAAAAAGAAAAGACGGCAGAAGCCCGGGGCGACAAGGGGGGAAAACCCTGGGTGCTCGATATCGAAGAAGCCACGGTGGAAAATGACCATGATCGTGTGGTCCGCTGGACCGGCCGGTACTTGCAGCTGGTGCTCATGTCCCTGAAACCCGGCGAAATCATCGATCTGGAACTACATGAGGGACACGATCAGTTTATCCGGATCGAGGAGGGCGAGGCGCGGATCAAAATGGGTAAAACCCGCGATGCGTTGACTTTTGACAAGCAGGTCTCCGCGGACTGGTCGATCCTCATCCCCGCGGGATACTGGCATCAGGTGATCAACACCGGGGAAACCGAGCTGAAACTCTACACCCTGTACGGTCCGCCCGAGCATCCGGCCGGGACGGTGCACAAAACCTACGGAGAAGCCGAGGAGCATGTGCATTAGATCCGCGGCGGGCGGAGGCCGGTTTCTCCACAATATAGGTATAGAACGTCCGAAGAGGCGGGATTCACATCCCGCCTCTTTTAAAAATTCTATCGGGTTAATTTTTTAGAAACAAGTGTCGGGGCGGTGAGATTTGAACTCACGACCCCCTGCTCCCAAAGCAGGTGCGCTGACCGGACTGCGCTACGCCCCGGACTTATAAACTCAACACAGAAAGGTTCTCTGATTCACAATGATAACTTCCTCTCCTTAATTTTCTTAAAAATTCCACACCTTCACCGCCCCCGACAATTCCGGATAGCCTCGGACATCCTGCGGAACGCCTCGCCCCGGTGGCTGACCGCATGCTTTTCCGCGCCGGTCATTTCCGCGAATGTCTTTCCGGTTTCGGGAAGGTAAAAGAGCGGGTCGTATCCGAATCCCGACAATCCCTGCGGTTTGGACAGGATCAGCCCCTCGCAAGTCCCTTCGACCCAGTGTTCACACCCGTCCTCGACCAGGGCCACGACACACCGGAAACGCGCCGTCCTTTCCGCCTCGGGAACGCCTTCCATTAAACGGAGGAGTTTCGCGTTGTTTTCCGCATAAGAGGCGTTCTTACCCGCAAACCGGCTGGAGTGTACCCCTGGTTTCCCGTTCAGTCGATCGACCTCCAGCCCCGAATCATCGGCGACGGAAGGCAGTCTCGTCCGATCGAAGGCGGCCCGGGCCTTGATCAACGCGTTGTCCAGAAACGTCTCTCCGGTTTCCGGCACGGGAACCGCGTCCGGAAAGGCATTCAGAGAAATCAGCTCCCAGCCCGCGTCCTGCCAAATAGACCGGATTTCTTTGAGTTTATCCGGATTGAAAGTGGCGAGTACAAACCGTTTCGTGTCTGTCATACGATGAATGCGCCGATGAACGCAAACCGATTATCCGGTGATTTTCTCGGTGTTGCACTTGCAGATTCCGACAAACTGCTTCCTGAAACGCCAGGCCTCTGTTTTCTCGGATTTCTCGGAACGGATCAGCTTGACCATGACGAACGACTCTCCGCATTCAGGGCAATGGGTCGTATAATCATGCGTGGCTTTTTGTAATTTATCGGCGAATGTTTTCGTTTTGGCCATCTTTTTCCTCCGGTGATTGTTTATGGCATGACATTGCCGCCCCCTTTGCCGCGGCACATCGTCATGTTGACCTGTTCCAAAATGACTTCGAGATATCGGGAAAGCTGTATTAGCACTTCTTTCCCCTTGTCTCCATACTGATCGGGCTGCCTGCTCTCCAGGCTTAAACATCCCCAGGCGGTTTCGCCGCGCCCGAGGGGGATGCCCAGAAAAGACCGGAATCCGTGCCGCGTGTCTTCTCCCTGAAAATACCGGGGACGGGCGTAATTACCCTTCGCCATGTCGGGTATCAGGATCGGCGCATTCCGTTTGAGGACCCATCCGTTGAGCCCCTCGTCAAAGGGATAGCGTGTGCCCCGGTCCAGCGCGTCGACCTGACCGAAAACCTGATGAATCACCCCTTCTTCTCCCTCCCGAACGCTCAGCGTCACCCGGTCGAGCGGGAAAATCTTGCGGATCTGCTCGACGAATGCGAACAGCGCCTGTTCTTCGTCCTTCACGCCGCGCAGTACGGTTTCGATCTCGCGGTGGATGACGAAGATCTGCTGATCGGTTTCCCAGCGCAGGCCCCGGTGATAGACAGACATCACCTCGGTCAGAATTCCGGCGCAGCGCATCATAAATTCGGCATCTTCCTCGCCGAAACTGTCGGGTGCGTTGCTTCCGATCGCCAGGACCCCGAGCAGGCCGTTCTCCCAGAGGAGCGGCACACCGAGAAAGGACTGGATGCATGTCTCGGCGAATCCATCCATCACTGTGCCGGGCGACAAATCGCCCCCCAGCACGGCTTTACGTTCACCGGCCACCTGGTTAACCAAGCCGCCTTCGCGGAGGGCTTTTCTGGAGATCATCTCACCGTCCGGGTCCAGTCCCGCCTCGAGGACCAACCCACCTGTGCTTTTCAGGTACAATCCCGCACAGGAGGCTACGACGGCGCTTCGGACGACATCGAGATACCGGGTATTAAATCTCCTGAAGGCGGGGCCGAATCCATCCCAGGATGTTTTCTCCGGGCTTTTTGTCTCGAAAAGGGAACCGTTGTCATCAGGACAATCCCGTGTGTTTCCGCGTCCCGCGACGGACAACGGCAAACCGTTCCTGCGCTGCAAGAAAACGATGCCCGCCACCGCGATGACAAAAAGCAGTCCTTTGATCAGTATCCCGAACCACCGGCCTCCGGGAGCATGCATGAGAAAACCCATGGCGATGGCCGGTATGACAACCAGCATCACCCATGCGGACCGGCCGTCTCTTGGCGGTGAAATCAAGCGGTCTCCTTCTGGCCTCTGGATAAAAGGCTATATAATTTAACAAAAATGCTCAGGATGTCAACGGAAAAAAATTGAGCAAAGGATCATGGCGTTGTTTGAAACGGATGACGCCCGGATGATTTAAGAAAAAAGCTTCCTTTCGGGCGGAAGCTTTTTAACATCTCATGGGCTCAAAACCTGTAATTTTCAGTTTTATTACTCAAACAAGGCAGCACTGGACCCCTGTATGCCTCTTGCCGCTATTGGGTTGCCGGTCCAAAAAATTAAAGAAACATAACGGCCGAGGAAAACTCCCCGGGCGGGATTCAATAGCTCACGGTCCGTATCCGCGAACGCACCTCCTCGAGATTGTCCTGAGCCTTCGAGGAATCGGTCTGGGAGGCCAGTATCCTTTCTCCGCGGCCGGTATCCCGCAGGACGTCCGGTGTATCGGGTGTTTCAGAGGCCGCCAGATGCGGTTCATTCACTTCTGATCCGTCCTGGATCGGAGAGGCCGCGGGTTCGCCTGCCAGTTGATCTGCCGGAGAAACACTGGCTTGGTCGAGCAGGAGGATACTGGAAGCCAGAAATAAAACGCCGAGTCCCACCGCGGGGACCCATCGTCTGCGGGCGAGAGATAATCGCCCGGCATCCCGGAATTCGCAGGCTTCCTGACGCAGGCGGCTTCGCAATTTAAGAATAAAGTCGTCCGACGTCTGAACCGGCTGCATATGGACGAGCCGGTTCCTGAGCCCCCGGATTTGTTTGACCGATGCGCTGCAACAGGGACAGATTTCCAGATGTGCCTGGATTTCCTTCCTGTCTTTTCCTTCATCCAATTCTCCCTCTGCAAAATCGTAGATCAGATGCCTTAACCTGTGACAAGGGGTCATGGACATTCCTCCAACTCTCTTATTTGTCCAGCAGATGATGCAATTTTTTCTGAAGCCGCGATCTGCCCCTGTTGACACGTGACTTCACGGTCCCGATGGGTATATCCAGAATCTCACCGATTTCCTCGTATGAGAATTCCTGAACATCACGCAAAATAACCACTTCCTTGAACTTTGTCGGCAGTGTCTCGATGGCTTTTCGGATGATCGACTCTTTCATGCCGCCATCGACGATTCCCTCGGGAGTGGCATCCCCAGAGGGCAGGTCATAATCCCGGTTGTCAAACCCCATCTGGCTGATGGAGAAAAGGCGCCTTCTGCGCCGCCGTCTCAGTTCCGTCTTTGCCAGATTGCTCGCGATCGTGTAGATCCATGTCGAAAATTTGGCGATGTTGCGATACAGATGCTTGTTCCGGTAAACCCTGAGAAAGGTTTCTTGTACGACATCTTCGGCATCGACACGATCACCTAGAAAATGATATACAAAATTGATCAGCGGTTCTTTGTAGCGGCGCACGATTTGTTCGAAAGCGTAGAGGTCGCCCCCCTGGAAACGGAGGATCAATTCTTCATCGCTCGTTTGATTTGCACCGCCAGGCCGCCCACCGTCGTGTTTCGTTTTATCTAACAACCGTTTCTCCTCAAAAGTTCCGTCACGAAGGGACAAAAAAACGCCTTCCCGTGCCCCCGCAGACGAGGTCGTAAATCACCAGGGTCATGGTCACGCGGGGGTCGAGTCGTCCCGTCTTGACGGCATGGTCGGCCATCATCAATGTTTTCAGGGCGCACTCCAGATTTTCGGCCGAATACCCGCCCGCCTGAGCGGCGAA
>DSAP01000135.1 GCA_011046415.1 bacterium
CCCTACAAACTGACGGATGAAATCCACCCCCTCGGAGTTCAGGCGTCAGCCTTTTATTCTCTTTCCCCGGCCGCCCCATAAAATCCTGACGGATGAAATCCACCCCCTCGGAGTTCAGGCGTCAGCCTTTTATTCTCTTTCCCCGGCCGCCCCATAAAATCCTGACGGATGAAATCCATCCCCCCGGAGTTCAGGCGTCAGCCTTTTATTCTTTTTCCCCGGCCGCCCCATAAAATCCTTGCCGTCCGGTCTCTTTCCCCGGACATGAAACATAAATACCACATTTTGAAAAGATTTTTCGGTTCAACTTCCCTATATTGTATTTCATGTCCATCGTGCCGAGACCGGCGCCGATTTTTATTGCTGTCCTCTGAAAGGGGGAGATCATGAAACATCCTATCGCTTCCATCCTGTTTATGTTGTCCGCCGTTCTTTTGGCGGTGCATTCCGTCCCCGCCTACGAGAAACAGGAGGACGGGGTGATCCTCAGGTTGAAACCGGAAAAACCGACCGATCCGAAGGCGGTCCGAATCCAGGTCTGCGCGGAAAACATCATCCGGGTGGTCGCCTCTCCGGAAGAGGCTTTCTCCACACGGCCCAGCCTGATGCGCGTCGATGCCGAACGGCCGGACGTTCCCTTCTCCATCGCGGAGGAGGGAGACCATCTCGTCCTGACCACATCCCGGTTGCGCGTCCATATCGACGGGAAGACGGGCGCCGCCGCCTTCTTTGATACGGACGGAAAACCGATCCTTCAGGAGAAGGCGGGCGGACGGATCCTCACCCCTGCGGAAGTCATGGGCGAACAAACCTATCACATCCGGCAGCTTTTCGATACGCCGCCGGACGAGGCCTTGTACGGACTGGGCCAGCATCAGAACGACGTCATGAATTACAAGGGACACGACGTGGATCTGTGGCAGCACAACGTCGTCGCCGTGGTTCCCTTCCTCGTGTCGAGCCGGAATTACGGCATCCTGTGGGACAACAATTCCCGCACGAAATTCGGGGATATCCGCGATTTCCGTCCCCTTTCCGCGCTGAAACTGATCGACGGCGAAGGGAAGGCGGGCGGACTCACCGCGGAGTATTTCCGGGATGCGGAATTCAAATCGATCCATGCCACGCGCCGGGAACCGCGTATTCAGTACGAATTCATCGATGTCCGGGATGAATTCCCGGAAGATTTCGAGCGACATGTACAGAGCGTGCGCTGGAGCGGCGAGATCGAGGCGATCGCGTCCGGCATGCACAAGCTGCGGCTCTACTGCTCAGGATACACGAAGATGTGGCTCGACGACGTCCTGGTGGTGGACAACTGGCGGCAGAACTGGCTCCCGTGGACGCATCTTCCCACCCTCGACCTGAAGGCCGGAGAACGGGTCTCCCTCCGCATCGAATGGATCCACTCGGGCGGGTATATCGGGTTGACCTGTCTGCCCCCGGAAGGAGAGGCCGACGAACAGGTGTTTTCCCTCTATTCGGAAGTCGCCGACCAGATCGATTATTATTTCATTCACGGCGACAATCCCGACCAGGTCATTCAGGGGTACCGCGCCCTGACGGGCGAGGCGCCGATGATGCCCAGATGGGCCCTGGGGCTGTGGCAGTGCCGCGAAAGGTATCAGACCCAGGATCAGCTGTTGGATGTGGTCAGGGAATTCAGGGAACGGCGGATCCCCCTCGACAATATCGTGCAGGATTGGTTTTACTGGCCCGAAGACAAATGGGGTGACCATGATTTCGATCCGGCCCGCTATCCGGACCCGGACGGCATGGTCCGTGAGCTTCACGATTCATTGAATACCCGGATCATGATCTCGATCTGGCCGAAATTTTACGTGGGTACGAAACATTTCGATCAGTTCAAAGAAAAGGGCTGGCTCTACATGCGGAATGTGGAAGAGGGGGAGAGGGACTGGGTCGGTCCGGGTTATGTGTCCACGTTTTACGATCCGTACAGCCCGGGCGCGCGCGATCTGTTCTGGAAACAGATCGACGAGAAGCTCTTCAGCAAAGGATTCGACGCCTGGTGGCTCGACGCGACCGAGCCGGACATCCATTCCAATCTGTCGATGGAAGAGACGCTGCTTCGAAACGGGCCGACGGCGCTCGGAACGGCCGCGCGTTACCGCAATACGTTCTCACTGATGAACGCGAAAGGGGTGTACGAGTCGCAGAGACAGACCGATCCCGGCCGGCGCGTGTTCATCCTGACCCGTTCGGCCTTCGCCGGTCAGCAGCGCTATTCCGCGGCGACCTGGAGCGGGGATGTCGCGACGCGCTGGTTCGATCTCAGGGCCCAGATTTCCGCCGGACTCAACCTGTGCCTCTCCGGCATTCCTTACTGGACCATGGATATCGGCGGTTTCAGCGTGGAACCCCGGTACGAACGCGATGTCAGTCCGGAAGACCTCGAAGAATGGCGCGAAATCAACACTCGCTGGTTCCAGTACGGCACGTTCTGTCCCCTGTTCCGGGTCCACGGCCAGTTTCCCTATCGCGAGATGTTTCATATCGCACCCGAAGACCATCCGGCTTATCAGACGATGGGGGCCTATACCCGGCTCAGGTATCGTCTGATGCCTTACATCTATTCCCTCGCCGGCCGGGTGACGCACGACGGCTATACGATCATGCGGGCCCTGGTCATGGATTTCGGAGACGATGCGAACGTCCTGAACATCGGCGACCAGTTCATGTTCGGGCCGGCGATCCTGGTCAATCCCGTCACGGCATACAAGGCCCGCACCCGGACGGTGTATCTGCCGGCGGGGACGGGCTGGTACGGTCTTAAATCCGGCGCGTATTTCGACGGGGGACAGACCCTCGAGGCGGACGCCCCCTATTCAGAAATTCCCCTGTACGTCCGGGAAGGCGCCATCCTGCCTTTCGGACCGGAACTCCAGTATTCGGACGAAAAACCCGCCGATCCGATCCGGCTCATGGTTTTTACCGGAAGGGACGGGGCATTCGTCCTCTATGAAGACGAGGACGTCAATTACCGGTATGAAAAGGGTGAATTCGCCCGGATCCCGTTCACCTATGACGAAAAAAAGGGGACGCTGACCATCGGGGCGCGTCAGGGAGACTTCCCCGGCATGCTCCGGGAAAGGACCTTCGAAATCGTCTGGGTGACCCGGGACGGGAAGCGGAAACCGGATCCGGAATCCAGGCCGGACGCAATCGTCCTGTATGACGGGACCGCGCAGTCCGTCCGCATGAAATAATGCGGGTTGCGGGCCGGAGAGGATATGAGTCCGGAACACGATGTGAACGGAGGCAATCGGATGCAGTGGAAGAGATATTTTGTGCCGGGACGGATGATTCCGATCCTGCCGGTGTTGTGGTTGCTTTTCACGCAATGCGGCCCGGGCGGATCGGCCGCGCGGATCCGTGAGGATTTCGGCCGCGGCTGGAAGTTTCATCTCGGGGATGCGGTCTCCGCGGAAGATCCCGCGACGGACGATTCGGGATGGCGCGTGCTGGACCTGCCGCACGACTGGAGCATCGAGGGCGAATTCAGCCCGGATCATCCGGCGACGCCCGGAGGCGGGGCCCTCCCCGGAGGCATCGGCTGGTACCGGAAAACCTTCAATCCGTCCGCGTCCTGGAAGGACAGAAAGGTCTTCATCGAATTCGACGGCGCGTACCGGAACAGCGAGGTTTTCATCAACGGCGTTTCCCTCGGCGTGCGTCCGAACGGATATATCTCCTTCCGGTACGAGCTGACGCCGCACCTGAGATTCGGAGGAGATCCGAATGTGCTCGCCGTACGCGTGGACAACTCCCTGCAGCCCAATTCCCGCTGGTACACGGGGTCGGGCATCTACCGGAATGTCCGTCTGGTCGTCACGGATCCGGTGCATGTCGATCACTGGGGGACGTTTGTCCTCACGCCGGAGGTCGGAGAAAGAGAGGCGTCGGTCGAGATCCGGACGCGGATCCGGAATGCCTCCGAAAAGGATTGTCCCCTGACGTTAGAGACCATCCTGGTTGACGGATCGGACAAGAAGGTCGGATTCGTTTCCTCAGACCTTGTCATTCCGGAAGGCGGAGTCGGGGAAATCGTCCAGCATGCCTCCGTTTCGAACCCGGCCCTGTGGTCCATCGAGACGCCCGTATTGTACAGGGCCGTCACACGGGTCCTGTCAGAAGGAAAGATCCGGGACGAGAAAGAGACGACGTTCGGCATCCGCAGTTTTTTCTTCGACGCCGG
Organism: bacterium; assembly: GCA_011046415.1. Classification (GTDB taxonomy): domain Bacteria; phylum Zhuqueibacterota; class QNDG01; order QNDG01; family JABMRT01; genus DSAP01. The sequence continues at coordinate 4,220 of DSAP01000135.1, forward strand.
GAAAGGTTTCTTCCTGAACGGAAAACCGGTCAAGATCCACGGGGTCTGCAACCATCACGACCTGGGCTGCCTCGGCGCGGCCGTACACACCCGGGCCATCGAACGGCAGCTCGAGATTCTCCGGGAAATGGGCGTGAACAGCATCCGCACGGCGCACAATCCGCCCGCCCCTGAACTGCTCGATCTGTGCGACCGCATGGGATTTCTGGTCATGAACGAAGCGTTCGACATGTGGAAAAAGAAGAAGAGTCCATACGACTACGCCCTGGACTGGGATGAATGGCACCGGCGCGACCTGACGGATTTCATCCTGCGCGACCGGAACCATCCCAGCGTCTTCGTCTGGAGCATCGGGAATGAAATCCTCGAACAGTGGGATTCAACCGGCGTGCAGATGACGCGGGAACTGGCGGCGATCGTCCGCGAGCTGGATCCCACCCGTCCGGTCACGGCCGGATGCAACGATCCCAGGCCGCACAACGCCCTCATCCGTTCCGGCGCGCTCGACCTGATCGGTTACAACTATCATCACCAGGAATTCGAGGCGTTTCCGCAGACCTTCCCGGGTCAGGCGTTCATCGCGACCGAGACCCATTCGGCCCTCGCCACGCGCGGCCGCTACGACATGCCGTCGGATGAGATCCGGATCTGGCCGGAACGCTGGGACAAACCCTTCGAGGACGGCAATCCGGACAACACCTGTTCTTCCTATGACAATTGCCGCACGCCCTGGGGATCCACCCATCAGGAGACCTGGCGGATCGTGCGCAGACACGATTATCTGTCAGGGATCTATATCTGGACCGGATTCGACTATCTCGGCGAACCCACGCCGTACGGATGGCCGTCGCGCAGCAGTTATTTCGGCGTGATCGATCTCGCGGGATTCCCGAAAGACGCCTATTATTTCTACCAGGCCGAATGGACGGAAAATCCCGTGCTCCATCTCTTTCCCCACTGGAACTGGAAGGAGGGCGAGCCGGTCGATGTGTGGGCCTATACGAATTGTGAAGAGGCGGAACTCTTTCTCGACGGCGTCTCACAGGGTGTCCGGAGGAAGACGGACGACCGGCTTCACCTGATGTGGCGGCTTCCCTTCGCGCCGGGCGTCCTGAGGGCCGTCGGACGGACAGACGGAGAGGAAATACTGGTCCGTGAAGTGAGAACGGCCGGGCCGGCCGCCCGGATCGTCCTCGACGCAGACCGGCGGATCATCAATGCGGACGGCCGGGATCTTTCGTTCGTCACCATCCGCATCGAGGACGATTCCGGGACCCTCGTTCCGGATGCCTCCCATCCCGTCCGTTTCGATCTCGAGGGAGAGGGGGAGATCATTGGCGTGGACAACGGCCTCCAGACGAGTCATGAACCGTTCCGGTCGGATCGCCGGAAGGCGTTCAACGGCCTGTGCCTGGCCGTGATCCGGTCCACCGGGACGCCGGGGAAAATCGTTCTTCACGCACGAGGGGACGGACTCACGCCGGCCAGATTACAAATCCGGACGAAATAGGTTGTTTTTATCCCGGATGTGTTTTAATATTGATGCATGCGCATCCCTGAAATTAATTAAGGAGACGTTACCCATGCATCGCATCGTGAAACAGGTCGGAACGGGCGTGCTGTTGTGCGCCGTACTTTTCATGACGGTTCCCTCCCGCGCCCAGATGGCGGAAGGGAAAGACAAGTTTCTCGGAAACATCATCGCCGGCACGGTTCCCCGGAATTTCGTGACGTACTGGAATCAGGTGACTCCCGAAAATGCAGGCAAATGGGGATCGGTCGAATCTTCCCGAAACAATATGCAGTGGGCCAATCTGGATCGCGCCTATGAGTTCGCAAAAAAATGGGACTATCCCTTCAAACAACACAACTTCATCTGGGGCCAGCAGCAACCGGGGTGGATCGCTTCACTGCCCGAAGACGAGCAACGGGAGGAGGTCGAGGAGTGGATCCGTCTCTACGGGGAGCGGTATCCCGATACGGACATGATCGATGTCGTGAACGAGCCGATCCATGCGCCGCCTCCTTATAAAGAAGCGCTCGGCGGCGACGGCGAGACCGGGTGGGACTGGATCATCTGGGCGTTCGAAAAGGCCAGACAGTACTGTCCCGGCGCCCAACTCATTTTGAATGAATACAATGTGATCCACAGCAACGCCAATATCAATAAAATGATAGAGATCGCGAATCTGCTCCAGGAAAGAGACCTGATCGACGCCATCGGCGTCCAGGGTCATTATTTCGAGTTGCGCTACTACGCGCCCACGACCCTGAAAAACGGTTTGAACAGACTCGCCGCGACCGGATTGCCCGTCTATATCTCTGAATTCGATATCAACGAGGAGGACGACGACGCGCAGCTATTGGCCTATCAAAAGTATTTCCCCCTTCTCTGGGAACATCCGGGAGTGAAGGGCATCACCCTATGGGGCTATCAGCAGGGTGCGATATGGCAGACCGACGCCTACCTCATCCGGAGTGACGGGACCGAACGTCCCGCGATGGAATGGCTGTGGGACTATATGACGGACTCGTCCGTGGGAAAGGAAGCGGAGACGTCTCCGTCCCGGTTCATCCTGTATGATAATTATCCGAATCCCTTCAATCCCGCGACCGAAATCCCCTACAGCCTGGACGAACCCGGCCATGTCCGCCTGTCTATCTTCGACATGCTGGGCCGGGAAATCCGTTCGTACGATTCCGGCATGCAGCATGCCGGTCTCCACACATTCCGGTGGGATACGCGGGATGACGCCGGAAACGAGATGCCCGGAGGCCATTATGTCTATCAAATTACGGTGACCACGGGACGAGGCATCGAGACGGATTCCAGGAAGATGACACTGGTGAGATAATGGGATTCCGGCCTCCCTCGGCGGGGCACGGTTGATTGATTTACCGGTCCCCGTTCTCAGCGGATTCTCCTCGACGAAGGCGGGGCGAACCGCATTTCGCGTATTGACGATGCAGGAATCCCGGGCCGGATCCAGACGATGTGTTCCGATGCGTCCGGCCCGTCACACGGATTCTTCCGGACCGTTTATTCCCGGTTAATTGTCTGTTCAAATTTGGGTAACGGTTAATTTTATGTTGCATATTTATCTGACACTGATTATCTTTGTTTACACTGTTTTATATGGCATTCCGCGTTTTAATACATTCGAACAAACCTCGAAGGGAGGTGGGCACCATGCTTGAAGGCGTGCAGTTGAAATTTCCCTGATCCGGCTGTAAATCATTCTCATGCCAGGGAGAAGAGAAATCCGTATTTTTTCCGGAGCAAAAAGGGAGTATTACTTAAAAAAGGGGAGTAAAAATGAAAAGGGGATTACTGTTATTGATTTCTGTGCTTCTCATCGCTGTTCCGTGTCTGTTTGCACAGAATATCATTCAAAACGGGGAATTCGATGACGGGGAAACCGGATGGGACGGATGGATTGACGGGGGCAGTACCAATATTGTCAAGTCAATCGATGACACCGGTGTGTTGTCCGGTCCGAATTCCTACAAATTTGAAATCACTGAAGGGAGTGCGGATGTCTGGAGAATTCAGCGCAATACGCTCTGCCCTATCGAATTGGGTCATATGTATTCGGTGTCGTTTATAGGAATTGCCGATGACTCTGCTCAAATTCTGGTCCTTTTTGAGGAAAATCAAGATCCTTGGAACAAGCGTCTGGAAGAATGGGTTTGGTTGACTCCGACGAAACAGTCTTTTGAATTTATCGTCAATTATTCACCGGTTACGGATCCGACAAACCATCTGAAATTTCAGCTTGGCGGGACGATAAACAATGGAAAGACGATTTGGCTGGATTCTGTCGTCGTGAGAGACATCGGCACGAGCATGGATATCGTCGTCGATGCGCAGAGGGATCCCTTCTACGAGACCCTGACCGGTCCGGACGAAGGCTACCTGCAACTGAAGTCCTACGCCTACAACGACAACGGCATTCCGGCGGGAGACGCCGATCTGTCCGCGAAGATGTGGTTCGCCTGGGACGAGGAATGGCTGTATTTCTACGGCGAAGTCAAGGACGACATGATTTCGATGACGAGCGCCAACACCTATCAGAATGACGGCTGGGAAATTAAAATCGACCCAGAGCCCACTGACAGCGTGGCCAATTCCGTGTGGGCCACGGAGATGACCGCGCTTTACGAGGCGGGTACGGCCGGTCATGCGAACGGCCTGGCGGATTCGAGCCTGATGCAGACGGCCCGCAGACTGACGAACGACGGCTATGCCCTCGAATGCGCGATCAAGTGGAGCGCGATCACGCAGTCGGGAGAGACCATCGATCCCGCGGTCGGCAATATCTTCGGCGCGGCGGTTCATGTCCATGACAACGACAACACCACGGGTCAGCGGGATGCCTCCGTAGCCTGGGCGGCCAACCTGGTTGACGCGGTCTGGAACACGCCGAAGTATCATGGCACCGTCGAGTTTCTGGCGGACAACAAGCTGAAATTCATCCCGACGAACAACATGACGGGCCAGACCAATCCGGTTCCTTACGACGGCACGCCGTTCTACATGCGGATCAACGCCCAGAAGGAGCCGTTCTATCATCAGCTGACCGGCCCGGACGACGGCTATCTGCAGATCAAGTCGTATGCGTTCAACGACAACGGCATCCCCAGGGGCGACGCCGATCTGTCCGCCCAGATCTGGGCGGCGTGGGACGACGAGTGGTTCTACCTCTACCAGGAAGTCCGGGACGACACAATAGCCCACACCTCGGCGGATTCTTATATGAACGACTGTATCGAACTGAAGATCGACCCGCAGCCCACGGACAGCACGCAGCAGGGTCCGGAAACCTGGTCCGGCAGCGCCTCCATCTGGGACACACGGCTGTCCGCACCGGTTACGGCCGCTGCGGTGTCCCAGGACAACCTGGGCAACATTCCTGATTCGCTCAAACAGTGGGCCAGAAGAACGATTGCCAGTCCACGCGGATACGCGCTCGAGCTGGCGATCCATTGGAGCGCGATCGAGAGCGGCAACGGCGAGACGATCGATGTGGGCGAAGGCAACGTGTTCGGCCTGGCGATCAACCAGCACGACAACGACGGGAAAGGCCGTCAGGCCTCGATCTCGTGGGGCGCGGTCATGCTGGACAATAACTGGAACCGGCCGAAATATCTGGGCACGGTTCAGTTCCTGGCCGACAACAAGCTGCAGTTCATCCCGACGAACAACATGACGGGAACCACCAATCCGATTCCGTACGACGGCACGCCGTTCTACATGCGGATCGACGGCCAGAAGGATCCCTTCTATCATCGGCTGACCGGTCCGGCCAACGGATACCTCCAGCTCCGTTCCTATGCGTTCAACGACAACGGCGCACCGGACGATGACGACGACCTGTCCGCCAAGATCTGGACGGCCTGGGACGACGACTGGTTCTACCTCTACCAGGAAGTAAAAGACGACATCATTTCCGGCAACGCGACGAATGTCTGGGAGAACGACTGCATCGAGCTGAAGTTTGACCCGGAACCGACGGACAGCACCCAGGGCGGCACCTCGATCTGGGACACGCGGCTGACCGCGCTGGGACCGGACGATGAAGGCGTGGTCTCTTCGGACAATCTGAACAATGTGGCCGATTCACTGAAACATTTTGTCCGGCGAAGCATGCCCGGCGGATACGCGCTCGAGCTGGCGATCAATTGGAGCGCGATCGCGAGCGGCAACGGTGAGACCGTGGATGTCGGCGAAGGCAACATCTTCGGCCTGGCGATCAACCAGCACGACAACGACGGGACTGCGGCACGTGTGGCGTCCGTGATGTGGGGCGCGGTGATGCTCGATGCGGCCTGGAACACG
>DSAP01000054.1 GCA_011046415.1 bacterium
CCGAGGCATCGATGTTCGCGGTCTGGAGATAATGCGCGGCCCATCGGGTCGCACGATCCGGTGCGGGTACTTCCACATCGGTCGCCGCGATCCAGTAGAGGTTTTCCAGCGATGCGATCTCATATGGACTTCCGGACGAACCGTTGCCCGATGCCGGAGCGGTGGCGGTCTGGGCGGAGAGGATCCCCGCCGCGAGCAGCCCGAGAACGAGTGCGAGTCTCATGGTTTTCATGGCAAGCCCCCTGTAAAAAATCGTTCCAGGAACAGAGATGTCCGAGACAGAAGATTATGGAATCCCGGCCAGAAAGTCAAGGATTTTTTTCAGTCCGCCAGCCGAAGGGCGATCCCGTCCGCGAGCAGGAAACCCCTGGGCGTGAGCGCGAACCGGCCGTCCCGGATCGAGGCCAGCCCCTCACTGAAAAAAGGATCCAGTTTTTCCGGGTTCCCCGGCAGCTCGTCGAGCGGGATGCCGTCAGACCGGCGGAGGAGCAAGGCGAGGCGTTCCATCTTACGCTGTGCGTAGGAGAGTTCTTCCTCGCCCTCCACCGGCAATTTCATGAGACGAAGTTGATGGATATATTCCCGGATGTCCCGGAGATTCCAGGACCGTTTCTCATGGAGGAAGGAATGGGCGGAGGGTCCCAAACCCAGATACGGCCTGCCCGTCCAGTAGCCCTCGTTGTGCCGGCAGCGGAAACCGGGCCGGGCGAAATTCGAGACCTCGTAATGCGCATATCCGGCCGAACGCAGGATTTCGGAGGTCCACAGATACATGTCCGACACGCGGGATTCGTCCGGAGCCGGAAGTTCTCCGGATTGAATCCGCTTACCGATCGGCGTCTCGTTGTCCCACGTCAGCGCATAGGTCGAGATGTGCTCCGGTTCCAGTTCGAGCGCCTGATGGACGCTGACCCGCCAGGCGGAAAGTGTCTGATCCGGCAGGCCGAAAATCAGATCCAGCCCGATATTCCCGAATCCCGCCTCGCGCGCGGCGCGGACGGAGCGGGAAATCTCATCCGCGCGGTGAATCCGTCCCAGAAAATCCAGTTCCGCGTTTAAGAACGATTGCGCTCCGATGCTGAGACGGTTCACGCCCTCCTGCCGATAGCCTTCCAATTTTTCCGGAGACAAGGTGCCTGGATTGGCTTCCACCGTGATTTCGGGGAATTCCTGAATCGCAAAAGAATCGCGAAGATAATGAAGGATGATCGAGAGCTGATTCGCCGAGAGCAGGGACGGCGTGCCGCCGCCGAAAAAGAGGGTTTCCGCGGGATCGGGGATGATCCAGTTTTCTGCGCGCAGTTCGATTTCCGTCCTCAGCGCCCGGAGGAATTCCGGGATGGAGACCTCCGTCTCCGCCTCGGAATAGAAATCACAGTACGGACATTTCCGAACGCAGAAGGGAATGTGGATGTAGAGGCCGGGCATGATCGTTATCAGACGGGATAACAGGATGAACAAGATTGAATCATCCTGTTCATCCTGTCGGAAAAATTTAATGGATGAGCATCAGAAACCGCTTCCACCGGACTTTTTCGAAGAGCCGGTAGAGCGGCACACCGCCGTCCCACGACCAGTAGACGATCAACCCCTCCCCCACGACGAGCCGTTCGGGCAGGAATCCCCAGTAGCGGCTGTCGAGGCTGTTGTCGCGGTTGTCGCCCATCAAAAAATAATGCCGGTTCTTCACGGTATAGACCCTGTCCCTGAGCGGTTCGCCGTCCATCCGGAACGCCTCGAGCGGATAGGTCTGGCAGAACTGTTCCCACCGGTTGATGTTCTTCTGGTCGAGGGTGAGGGTCTGTCCCCGGTGTTCGAGCCGGAGGCGGCGGCCTTCATAGAGCGCGATGGTCAGCCACTCGAACCACCGGTCCCGGTTCGACTCCGTGAAGTGAAAGGTGTCTCCGGGCGCGGGCACCCGCACCGGGCCGTAATTGTCGCGGTTTCCCGCGCCGGGCGGGAAGATGCCGCGCTCCCGGGCCTCGGGGGGATAGATGCGTGAATCGATGAACTGGGTGTGGGGGGCGTTCGGAAACGCCCCGCCGTTCACGAAGGTTTCCTTGTCCCGGATCATGACCGTGTCGCCGCTCGTCGCGATGCAGCGTTTGATATAATTGAGGGAGGGATCCCTGGGATACTTGAAGATCACCACATCGCCGGATTCGGGCCGGCGGAATCCGGGCGTCCGGAAAAAGGGGATGTGGAATCCGATTTGGGTGTACGGGATGCCGATCCAGTCCGGTGAGCGGATGCCGTAGACGAATTTGTTGGCCAGCAGGAAATCCCCGATCAGAAGCGAGCTTTCCATGGATCCGGTCGGAATCCGGAACGGATAAATCACGAGCGCGCGGATCACCAGGGCGATGACCAGGGCGACGAAGAAAGATTCCCAATATTCGCGAAACGTGGATTTTTTCCGTGACGCCGGTTTTGCGCCTCCGGGTCTGGAAGGTCTGCTCATGCGTTTTCCCCTTGTTATTCTTCCCGGTTGATCTGAAGGACGGCGAGGAAGGCCTCCTGCGGAATCTCCACCCGGCCCACCTGTTTCATGCGTTTCTTGCCGGCCTTCTGCTTTTCGAGCAATTTGCGTTTGCGCGTGATGTCTCCCCCGTAGCACTTCGCGGTCACGTTTTTCCGCAGGGCCTTCACGTTGGTCCGCGCGATGATCTTCGACCCCAGAGACGCCTGGATGGCCACCTCATACATCTGACGGGGAATCAGGTCTTTCAGTTTCTGGGTCAGCTTGTTGCCCCAGTCATAGGCCTTATCCCGGTGCACGATCATCGAAAGCGCGTCCACGGAATCCCCGTTGATCAGGATGTCCAGTTTCTGGAGCGGCGACTCCCTGAAATCGATCAGGTCATAATCCAGCGACGCGTAACCGCGGGAGAACGATTTCAGTTTATCATAGAAATCGAAAATGATTTCCGCAAGCGGGAATTCATAATGCAAATTGACACGGGTCGGATCCAGATACGACTGATTCCTGAAGATCCCGCGCCGGTCCTGGGCCAGTTTCATCAGGTTGCCCACGTAGGCCGCCGGCGTCACGATATGGGCATCGATATAGGGTTCCTCGATTTTTTCGAGCTGCTGGAGCGCGGGCAGGGCCGCTGGATTGTCGATGAGCGCCACGGAACCGTCTTTTTTGTGAACTCGGTATTCCACATTGGGAATCGTGGTGATCAGGGTTTGCGCATACTCACGCTCCAGGCGCTCCTGTACGATCTCGAGGTGGAGCAGACCCAAAAATCCCACACGGAATCCGAAACCCAGCGCCACGGAACTTTCCGGCTCGAAGATCAGGGCCGAATCATTGAGTTGTAAACGTTCCAGTGCGTTTCGCAGTTCCGGCAGTTCGTCCGAGTCGGACGGAAAGAGTCCCGAGAAGACCATCGGTTTGGGTTCGCGGAATCCGGGAAGGGCTTCGGCAGGATTTTTCGCCGCGGTGACGGTGTCTCCGACTTTCGTGTCTTTGAGGTTTTTCACGCCGGCGATCAGATATCCGACTTCTCCGGTGTGAAGCGCCTCCACCGGGCGGCGGTCGAGGCGCAGGACGCCGATTTCATCGACGCCGAAGGTTTTACCGCTCGACAGAAAGCGGATTTCGTCGTTCCGGCGGAGTTGGCCGTCCACCACGCGGACATAGGCGATGGCGCCGCGGTAATAGTCGAACACCGAATCGAAGATCAGGGCGCGGAGCGGCGCGTCCGATTTTCCACGGGGAGGAGGAACTTCACGGACGATGGTTTCCAGCGTCTCATGGATGCCGAGGCCGGCCTTGGCGCTGACTTTCAGGATTTCATGTTCATCCACACCGAGCAGGTCCATGATCTGATGGGTCACGGTTTCGATCTGGGCGCTCGGCAGGTCGATTTTGTTGATGACCGGGACGATGTGCAGTTCGTTTTCCATGGCCAGATAGATGTTACTCATGGTCTGGGCCTCGATGCCCTGGGCGGCATCGATCACCAGGAGCGCGCCCTCGCAGGCCGCCAGACTCCGGGATACTTCATACGTGAAATCCACATGGCCCGGGGTGTCGATCAGGTTGAGCAGATAGTCCTGTCCGTCGTCCGCCGTATAATCCATGGAGATGGCGTGGGCCTTGATGGTGATTCCGCGTTCACGTTCCAGATCCATGCTGTCCAGCACCTGCTCTTTCATGGATTGGGGCGAAACCGCATGCGTGGCTTCGAGCAGACGGTCCGCAAGCGTCGATTTGCCGTGGTCGATATGCGCGATGATCGAGAAATTCCGAATGTTTTCCATTTTCATGGCGTGTAATATATCGAATTTCCCGCGCAGAAGCAATGTGAAAAAAGTCTTGACATTCCAGGAAATATTTCTATATTTATTTCTTTGTTTCACCAGCATTGCTGAGTCGTCCCGCTTGGGCGGGTCGGGTGGCTGTAAAAAAATAATCCGGAGTAGCTCAATGGTAGAGCGGGTGGCTGTTAACCACTAGGCTGGGGGTTCGAGTCCCTCCTCCGGAGCTGCATCAGAGGCCTGACAACCCGAGGGAATTGTCGGGCCTTTGTTGTTTCGGTCGGGTCTCTCCGGGTGGCTGTTATCCCGCCGTGGCGGGATGGGGGACCCGAGTCCCTCCTCCGAATCGAAGTGTCTCATACCACCGGTTTCGGCGCAGAGGATCGGCTCTATATTCAGAGTAGAATCCCCGGAATTCTTGTTGTTTTCGTGACATCCCTTTTCTTCTCGCATATCCTTTATTCTGCCATGATTTCCTCACACCGTGTAAGATGTCGTGATGGGGTCTGAATCTGTCTGACCGAACATTGCAGTTGGCCAAAAGACACGGTTAAATTCTGGATAACAAATAATATAAATGGATAAAACCGCTTGACATTTGGCGGTTGATTCATAAATTGAATCAAAGTGCATGAAATTTCGGAATGTCTATTGGTCAAAATTTGAAGTTTAGATAATAGAGGAGCAGTTCATGGACACGGAAGGCCGTAGTCTTTCGGCATTGGTGAAAGAGATGCGGCGTCAGCTTACCTTGAGCCAGGAGGACCTGAACCGGCAGCTCGGCGTCAGTTACGCAACCGTCAACCGGTGGGAAAACGGACAATCCGTGCCCTCAAAGCTCGCCAAAGCCCAACTGAAAGCTTTCTGCGAAGAGATGATCGAACGAGGCAAGTTGACGCTGTCTGCAAACATGATTGATTTCGCGGACCTGGGCCCGGATCAGGATTAGGTGCAGCCATGAACAATTTCGGCGAAAAAGTAAGCTTCATTTGGTCGGTTGCCGACCTTATACGCGGACCATACCGGCCAAACCAGTACAAGGACATCATGCTACCCATGACCGTCCTTCGCCGTCTTGACTGCGTCCTGGAGCCTACCAAGAACAAGGTTCTCGAACAGCAGAAGAAACTCTCGGGCGGCAAGGTCAAGAACGTCGATCCCATTCTCTGCCGCGTCACAGGCGTGCCTTTCTATAATGCAAGCCGCTACACCTTCGAAAAGCTCAAAGGCGACCCGAACAACATTGCCGCAAATCTGACCAATTACATCAAGGGTTTCTCCGCGCGGGCTCGAGAGATCATCGAGAACTTTGGATTTGAGGAACACATCGCCAAGCTCGACAAGGCCGACCGGCTCTATCTGGTAGTGTCCAAGTTCTGCGATATCGACTTGCACCCGCATGCCGTCTCGAACATCGAGATGGGTTACATCTTCGAGGAGTTGATCCGGATATTCAATGAGGCATCGAACGAGGAGGCCGGCGATCACTTCACCCCCCGCGAAGTCATTCGCTTAATGGTGAACCTCCTCTTTATGCCGGATGGTGACATCCTAACCACCAAAGGAATCGTGAAGACCTTATACGACCCGGCCTGCGGAACGGGCGGCATGTTGTCCGTGGCTGAGGACTACGTGCGCGAGCTCAATCCCGACGCCCGCCTGGAGGTCTTCGGACAGGACTACAACGCCCAGGCCTACGCCATCTGCGGCTCTGACATGATGATCAAGGGGCAGGATATCGAACATATCGCCTTTGGCGACAGTTTTATCGACGACCGGTTTCCGCGCCATAAGTTCGATTACATGCTGGCCAATCCGCCCTTCGGCGTCGAATGGAAGCCGGAAGCCGACTTTGTTACACGAGAACATGAAGAACAGGGCTTTGGAGGACGTTTCGGTGCGGGACTGCCCCGCATCAATGACGGCTCACTTCTCTTTATCATGCACATGATTAGCAAGATGAAGGACCCGAAGGAGGGCGGCACCCGCCTTGGAATCGTCTTTAACGGTTCGCCGCTGTTCACTGGCGCGGCCGGGTCGGGAGAGAGCGAGATCCGCCGCTGGATCATCGAGAACGATTGGCTGGAGGCCATCGTCGCCCTGCCGGACCAGCTCTTCTACAACACGGGCATCTACACCTACCTCTGGATCGTCACCAACCGGAAGAAGCCGGGCCGCAGGGGCAAGATTCAACTGGTGGACGGAACGACGTTCTTCAAGAAGATGCGCAAGTCCCTCGGCAATAAGCGCAACGAGGTCTGCGACGATCAGCGCGACGAGATCACCCGGCTCTATGGGAACTTAGAAGATGCGGATCACGTCCGCATTTTCGACAACGCCGACTTCGGATACCGGCGCATCACAGTAGAACGTCCGCTGCGGCTCAACTTCGCGGTGGACGAGGCTCGAATCGCCTGCCTCAAGGAAACCACGGCCTTCGCCAACCTGGCCGCCAGCAAAAAGCGCAAGGATACAAAAGCCGCTCAGGCCGAGATCGAAGAAGGCCGCAAGATGCAGGAAGGCATGCTGTCCGCCCTGCGGCCGCTTGCCGATAAAGGCATCGTCAAGAACCGCGATCATTTCTCGGAGATGGTTCAGACATCATTCAAGAAGACGGGCTTCAAGATCCCAGCCGCACTCCTCAAGGCAATGCTCATGGCCTTGGCCGAGCGGGACGAGACGGCCGATATCTGCACCGACGCCAAGGGCAACCCGGAACCTGATCCGGAGCTGCACGACTACGAGAACGTGCCGCTCAAGGAGGATGTAGACGAGTACATGAAGCGGGAGGTGCTGCCGCACGTGCCCGACGCCTGGGTCGACGAATCCAAGACCAAGATCGGCTATGAGATCAATCTCAACCGATACTTCTACCAGTACACCCCGCCGAGGCCGCTTGCGGAGATTGAGGTTGACCTCAAGAAAATCGAGAAGGAAATCGCGGACATGCTGGCGGAGGTCACGGAATGACCAATGCCATGACACAACAGAGAAAACGGGCAACCTATACGGCGTACAAGCCATCTGGGTTGATGTGGTTGGAGGATGTGCCTTCCATGTGGCCCATCAGCCGTCTATGTTTCCAGGTGAAGATTAACCCTGTGAAGTCTGAGATTCGGGGAATACCCCAAGATACGTCCGTATCCTTCGTGCCGATGGAGGCTGTTGGCGAATACGGCGGACTCCGGCTCGAACAGACTCACGCACTTGAGAATGTGGCCAACGGATACACCTACTTCCGAGACGGTGATGTCGTTGTCGCCAAGATTACGCCGTGCTTTGAGAATGGAAAGGGCTCCATTGCTGACGGCCTGGAGAATGGCATCGGGTTCGGTACGACGGAGCTTCATGTTTTGCGACCATCCTCGTTCATGGATCGTAACTATCTATTCTATCTCACAATAAGCCACGCTTTCCGGAAGATCGGAGCCTCCTACATGTACGGTGCGGGTGGTCAAAAACGAGTCCCCGACACTTTTATCAGGGACTTCCGTCACCCTATTCCAACGACAAAGGAGCAACGTTCCATCGCGGCGTTTTTGGATAGGGAGACGGCACGGATCGATGCGTTGATCGAAAAGAAGCAGCGGCAGATCGAGTTGCTCCAGGAGAAGCGATCCGCCCTGATCAGCCACGCCGTCACCAAGGGCCTCGCTCCCAAGGCCCCCATGAAGGATTCCGGCATCGAATGGCTGGGGGAGATTCCGGCGCATTGGGAAGTGGCCCCTCTGCGCTGGCACATAAAGATAGCAAGCGGTGACTTCCTGCCCAACACCTCCTTGGAGGTTGTACAGTCTGATGGCTACAGCGTTCCAGCATTAGGCGGCAACGGTCTGATGGGATATACGGATAAGGCGAACGTCCACGGTAGTTGCATAGTAGTCGGACGTGTCGGTGCTCAATGCGGAAACATCCATCGCGTGAATTCACCTTCGTGGGTGACAGATAATGCGCTGATTGTCAGGATCATCAAAAGCTTCAACGAGCCGTTTCTTGGAGCTGTTCTGGATGCCTCGAATCTGAACCGACTGGCAAACCAGAATGCGCAGCCGCTTATAACAGGATTAATGGTTAAGTCGTTGATTGTTTCTCGCCCTCCAGAAGGAGCAATGGGCTATCGTAAAATTCATTGAGCAGGAGACCGACCGGATCGATGCCTTGTTCTCCAAGGTCCGCGACAGCATCGACAAGCTTAGCGAATACCGCACGGCGCTCATCTCTGCGGCGGTAACGGGCAAGATCGACGTGCGCAAGGAGGTTGCCTGATGCCCAAGAAGCACGGGTTGCATCCGAAATTTACGATCACCAACGCCATTACGGCGGCGCTGACGCGGATCGAGCGCGCCCGAGGCTTCCTGGAAGCGGCGACGCTTTCGGAGGACTGGCTGCGGGCCATGGGCGCGCGGGCGCTGGTTCTGGAGGCCCACCACACGACGCACATCGAGGGCACGCACCTGACGCTGGACCAGGCCGAACGGCTGTTAGCGGGCGAGACGGTGCCCGAGACCGACCCGGACGATGCGCGGGAGCTGCTCAATTACCGCCGTGCCTTCGAGTTTGTCTCTGAATACCTTGACAGCGGTGCGCCGATCACCGAAGGGCTGGTGCGCGAGATTCATAAGCGGCTGGTCGAGGGAGTGCGCGGCGGGAGGGCCGCGCCGGGCCATTATCGCAAGGTACAGAACTACGTGGGGAACTCGGCCACCGGCCAGATTGTCTACACCCCGCCGCCCGCCCATGACGTGCCGGCCTTGATGGCGGAGATGGTGGCCTGGTTGAACGGGCCGGGCCAAGTACATCCGGTGCTGGTCAGCGGCGTGGCGCAATTCCAGCTTGTCCATATCCATCCGTTCCTGGACGGTAACGGGCGTACCTCGCGGCTTCTTTCGACGCTGTGCCTGTATCGCGCGGGCTACGACTTCAAGCGGCTGTTCACCATCAGCGAGTTCTACGACCGCAACCGATCGGCCTTCTACGCTGCGATCCAGGGCGTGCGCGAGCACGGCATGGAGATGACCGGTTGGCTGGAATACTTCGCCAACGGGCTGGCCACGCAGCTTCAGGAGGTGTCCGAGCGCGGCAAGAAGGCGATGAAGGCCGACCTGATCGCCAGGCAACACGAGCTGAACGAGAGGCAGACGAAGGCCCTGCGGTTCCTTCTCGACCATGCAGAGATGCACATTCGGGACATGGAGGGCATGTGCCCGGGTGTCAACCGGCGGAGCCTCCAACGCGACTTGCAGAGGATGGAAGACTTGGGCCTCATCGGGCGGAAGGGAGCGGCCAGGCAGTCGCTTTACATGCTGAAAGGATAGGGCTTATGAAGTATCGCGACATATCCCGACAGAGGATTGCGACGGATTGCGACATGGATCGCGACGCACTCGCGACGCCGCAAACGACGGAGGGGCGCTGATGCCTGGCCAATACACCGAGCACGCCTTTGAAACCGCCATCGAGCACCACCTGACCACGGCAGGCGGGTACGAGAAAGGCGACCGGGACGCGTTCGACCCGGTGCGCGCCCTGTTTCCTTCTGATGTGATCGCCTTCATCCAGGCGACCCAGCCCAGGGAATGGGAATACCTTTCGAACCTCCAAAAGGATAAGGCCGAAGACACTCTGCTGGACGACCTCTGCCGGGTGGAATTGCAACAAAAAAATGGACACACAGTTAAGTTCAAGCCGCCATCTTCATGGCTGTAAATTGAACCGGAGATTTATTACCTAAATATGAATGTTTGCGATTCCGGTTATAAGTAATC
>DSAP01000171.1 GCA_011046415.1 bacterium
TGAAGTTTTCCTTCGGAAAAAATGAACTGGACGGAACGATGGACGATGACTGCCTCGAAACAAGGTACCCTCGGCCAGGATTTTAACATACAAACGCCCCGCACTCAACGCCGGTTCCGGGGCCCGGACGATGCATATGCCTGCGTCTGCGACGCCGTAAAGACACAGGCCGTGATCCACAGAATCCCGATCCGTGCGGACCGGCGGGTTTTTTCCGCTTTTTCCATGGTCGCATCCTTTCCGGCGTAGTCCATCGTGAGGCGAATATAAACAGTGAAATATAGAATTTCCCGTCCTGATTGTCAAGCTGTAAAGCCGATCAAACGGCAGTTGACAATGGCGGCGGAATCCTGTATATTAAACCGGTTTGAACCGTTCCAGAAAATTGAACAGAAAGGATTGTATGGCGACGACAACGGATTTCCGCAACGGATTCGTGATGAAGATCGACGGGGAGTTGTGGATGATTGTGGAATTTCAGCATGTGAAGCCCGGGAAAGGCGGCGCATTCGTCCGGACCCGGATCAAAAACGTCAAGACAGGGCGGGTTCTGGAGAAGACCTTCCGGTCCGGGGAAAAGGTGGAGGACGTGCGTCTCGAGAAGAAACCGTTTCAGTTCCTCTACCGGGAACCGGATCATTTCACGTTCATGAATACCCGGACCTATGATCAGGTCGCGGTGCCTGATGAGATCGTGGGAGATGCGGAACATTACCTGAAGGAAGGCATGGATGTCGAAATCCTGTTCAACGACGAGGAGCCGCTGGGCGTGGATATCCCCATTTTCGTCAACCTCAAAATTACTAAATCCGATCCGGGCGTCCGCGGGGACACGGCCACGGGCGTCACCAAACCCGCCACGCTCGAGACGGGATTCACGGTGCAGGTGCCGCTTTTCATCGAAGAGGGTGAAACAATCCGGGTCGACACACGCACGGGCGAATATATGGAACGGGTCAAATAACGGCGTTTAGTTCCGGCGGAGAAGGCGAAAATATTACCGCAAAAGAAAACCGGCTCGCAAATGCCTCCGGATCCAATTTGGGAGAATATCGATGAATTATAATGACATCAGGAAACTTGTGAAACTGGTCGAATCGAGCCACATCGAGGAACTCGAAATCGGTGAGGAAGGGTTTCAGGTCCGGGTGACAAAAACCCGCCCCGGGAATGTGATGCCTTTCCAGCCACCGGTTCAGATGCTACAGTCACCCGCACCGGCCGTACCGCCGGTCCTCCCGACCACTCCTGCGCCCGGGAAACCGGACGAATCCGCGCCAGCGCTTCCCGAGAATCTCATCGAGGTCAAATCGCCGATGGTGGGCACCTTCTACCACGCCTCAGCACCGGACGCCCCCCCCTTTGTCAAGGAAGGCGACACCGTCAAAAACGGACAGGTGCTTTGCATCATCGAAGCCATGAAACTGATGAACGAAATCGAGGCGGAAGTTCCGGGCCGGATCGTCAAAATCCTCGTCGAGAATGCCCATCCGGTCGAATTCGGCCAGCCCCTCTTCCTCATCGAAAAAGCGTGACGGGCCGGCCCATGAAGAAAGTGCTGATCGCCAACCGGGGTGAAATCGCCCTCCGCGTAATCCGGGCCTGCAAGGAATTCGGCATCCAGACCGTCGCCGTCTACTCCACCGCAGACACAGACAGCCTGCACGTCCGTTTCGCCGATGAGGCGGTGTGTATCGGGCTTCCCTCTCCCGCTCAAAGCTATCTCAACATCCCCCGCATCATCAGCGCCGCCGAAATCACGAATGCCGATGCGGTGCATCCGGGATATGGATTCCTGGCCGAGAATGCGGAATTCGCGGAAATTTGTGAATCGCACGGAATTTCATTCATCGGCCCGACCGCCGAGATGATCCGCCAGATGGGCGACAAGATTTTCGCCAAGACGACAATGAAAAAAGCGGGCTGTCCGGTCATTCCCGGCAGCGAAGGCGGACTGAAGAATGTCGGCCACGCACTCGAGCTCGCACTGGAAATCGGCTTCCCCGTCATCCTCAAGGCGGCGGCCGGCGGCGGCGGACGCGGCATGCGGATCGTCAGGGAGCCCGGCCAGATGGAGAAATCATTCAATGCCGCCCGCGCGGAAGCCCAGGCGGGATTCGGCAATCCCACGGTGTACATGGAACGGTTCTTCGAACGGCCGCACCATGTCGAAGTCCAGTTGCTGGGAAACGGCAAGGGCAAGGTGCTCGCGCTTGGAGAGCGGGATTGTTCCATCCAGCGGAAGCATCAGAAGCTGATCGAAGAATCCCCCTCACCCGCGGTCGATTCGGAGCTGCGCGCCCGCATGGTCGGAGCCGCGATCCGGGGCGCCGAGTCGGTCGGCTACCGGTCTGCCGGCACCATCGAGTTCCTGCTGGACGAGGACGGCCGGTTCTATTTCATGGAGATGAATACGCGAATCCAAGTGGAACATCCGGTCACGGAAATGGTGTTCGGAGTGGACCTGATCAAGGAGCAGATCCGTGTGGCCGCGGGCGACGACATCCGGCACACCCACGCCGCGTCGGAACCGCTCGGCCATGCCATCGAATGCCGCATCAATGCCGAAGATCCGTATCACGGGTTCCGCCCCTCTCCGGGCCGGATCACCGATTTCCATCCGCCCGGCGGCCTGGGCGTCCGCGTGGACACGCATGTCTATGCCGGATATCAGATCCCGCCGTTCTATGATTCGCTGATCGCGAAACTGATCGTGCACGGACATGACCGCGAAGAGGCCCTGAAACGCATGAGCCGATCGCTGGAAGAATTCATCTTGTCGGGCATCACCACGACCATCCCCTTCCACAAACAGGTCATGGTGCATCCGGCGTTCGTCGAAGGCAAATTCAGCACCCATTTTCTCGACAACTTTCAATTGAGCCCCGAACACAAATAGAAGGAACGCATCATGAATATTCCGGCCGATCTGAAATACACCAAAGACCACGAATGGGCGCGTATCGAGGACGATACGGCCACAATCGGCATCACGGATTTCGCCCAGGGTGAATTGGGGGACATCGTCTTCATCGAAATGCCTCAGGTCGGGGGACAGATCCGTCAGGGTGATTCCTGCGGCAGCATCGAGGCGGTCAAGGCGGTCTCGGATCTGTTTACGCCGCTCTCCGGCGAGGTGCTGGAAGTCAACGGCGAACTGGAATCCGATCCGCAGCTCATCAACCAGGACGCCTACGGCAGGGGATGGATTTTCAGGATCCGGCTGTCGGATGCGGGCGAGGAGGACGGACTGCTCACGGCGAAGGCCTATCAGGAGCTGATCGGATGACGGCCTCACGGATTTCATCGGATTGAATCGACAGCAAACAGGATATCCCATGCCGTTTATCCCCACGACCGAAAATAACCGCAGGGAAATGCTCGAGGCCATCGGCGTTGCGGCATTCGAGGAACTGCTCGAGGCGATTCCCCGGGAAGTACGTTTTACGGGAACTCTCGATATTCCGGATCCGCTCTCGGAATATGAAGTCACGAGGCTGATGGAAGAACTGGCTTCGCGGAATGAACATGCGGACGAATTCGCCTGCTTCCTCGGCGGCGGCGCCTACGATCACTTCATCCCGGCGGCCGTGGGGCACATCCTCTCCCGGTCGGAATTTTACACGGCCTACACCCCCTATCAGCCCGAGGTCGCCCAGGGCAACCTGCAGGCGATCTACGAATACCAGACCATGATCTGTGAATTGACCGGCATGGATGCGGCGAACGCCTCGATGTACGACGGGGCCTCCGCGCTGGCCGAGGCCGCGCTTCTGATGAACGGCCACACGGGAAGGCAGGACGTCCTCATATCCAAGACCGTGCACCCCTTTTACAGGCAGGTGGTGAACACATATTGTAACCGAGCAGGAATTCTGCTCCGCGAAATCCCGATCAAGGCGGGCGTCACAGATTCGGATATTTTGGAATCGCAATTGTCGGACAAAACCGCGGGCGTCCTGATCCAGAATCCGAATTTCTTCGGACTGGTCGAACCGGCGGACAGGATGGCGGCGGCCGTTCATGATGCGGGCGCGCTATTCGGTGTTTCCGCGGATCCGATCTCACTCGGCATCCTGAAGGCGCCCGGCGATACCGGCGCGGATCTGGTCACGGGAGAGGGTCAGGCGCTGGGCAATCCCCTCAATTTCGGAGGGCCGTATGTCGGCATTTTCGCGGTGAAAACACCGCTGATGCGCCGCATGCCCGGACGCCTCGTGGGTGTCACCCGGGACACGGAGGGCCGGCGCGGATTCGTGCTGACGCTCCAGACCCGGGAGCAGCACATCCGGAGGGAAAAGGCGACCTCGTCCATCTGCACCAACGAGCAGCTCTGCGCCCTGGCATCCGCGGTTTATCTCGCGCTGATGGGCCGGGAGGGCCTGCCGCGCGTCGCCGGACTCTGCCTGCAGAAGGCCCATTATCTGGCGGACAGGCTCGCCGGGATTCCGGGAGTCGAACTCCTCTTCGACCGGCCTTTCTTCAAGGAATTCGCGATCCGTACGCCGGTCCCCCCCGGCAAAATCATCGACGCCCTGCGGAAAGAAAAAATTTTCGCGGGAATCGACCTCGGCCGTTTCGATTATGGTATCCGGGACGGCCTGCTCATCGCCGTGACCGAGAAACGCACCCGCGAAGAGATGGACCGGTATGCGGAGGGTTTGCGGAAACTGATCGGCTCCTGACAGTCTTATAAGACCTTTCGGGACCGGCCATCCAAGACATTGTACGCGGTCGTTCAGGGATGCCGATTCTCATTTCGGTGAGTTGCCCTTCGCTGAATTCTCAGATTGGCGGGAAACAATCCGGAAACATGTGCCTCAGATCCCGGCTAAATGGTTTTTATCTATGAAAAGAATCGTCTTGCTGGTCGAGACCTCCCGCGAATTCGGAAGACAGTTGATCATGGGCATCGCCCGGTATTCCAGATTGAACGGTCCGTGGTCTTTTTATAAAGAGCCAATCGGCCTGAAATCTTCCATTCCCCTGCTGACCGGCTGGAAACCGGATGGCATCATCATGCGTGATTCTTTGATCAAGAAAGAATTGCTGAAACTGAAAATCCCGACAGTCCTCGTGATACACGATTCCTCCTACCCCAAAAATCTGCCGGTCATCAAAACGGATTCCGGTGCGATCGCAAGGATGGCGAGCGAGCATCTCATCCAGAAAGGATTCAAACACTTCGCATTCTGCGGTTTCGACGGATATGAATGGTCGGATGAACGGAAAACCTGTTTCTGCCGGTTCAATCAGGAAGCCGGCTTTGCGACTCACGCGTATGATTCGCCGAAAAGCATCAAGATCCATGATTGGGAAAACGAACAACGGCATGTCAGCGAATGGATGAGAACGCTGCCGAAACCCATCGGACTGCTGGCATGCAACGACGATCGGGGACAGCATATCCTCGAAGTTTGTAAACTGACGGGCTTCAAAGTGCCGGAAGATGTGGCGGTCATCGGCGTCGACAACGATCCGATGGTATGTGAGATCGGAGACCCGCCGCTTTCCAGCATCGCCCTGAACGTCGAATCCGCCGGTTTCGAGGCCGCAAAGTTGCTGGATGAACTGATCATCCAAAAAGAAATGACAGGACAGCAGATCATCGTCTCGCCGACCCATGTCGTCCAGCGGCAATCATCGGACATCCTGGCGGTGAACGATCCGGAAGTGGCCTCGGCGATTCGTTTCATCCGGAAGAATGCAAAAAACAAAATACTGGTGAATGATGTCGTGAGGGCAACCTGCGTCAGCAGACGCTCCCTGGAACAGCGGTTCAGGGAAACCATTCGCCGGTCCATATACGACGAAATCCGGCGGGTTCGCGTTGAATCGATCTCACGACTCCTGATTGAAACCGACCTTCCCGTATCCCACATTACCTCGCTTTTCAACTTCACGGATGTCGAACACATTTCCCGGTATTTCAGGAAAGAGAAAAGCATCAGCCTGCGAGAGTACCGGAAACGTTTTCGCCCCTGTTGACTTCCCTGTTTTGCGCAATCTGGTTAATTAATATCACGAAGTGGCTTGCATTCAAACTGTGAAGGTGTTAACATGAAACGGACGGAAAGTCGACCGTTTGTATCGGAGTGCTATCGGTCAAAAAAACCTTCACGGGGAAGGGACACCTAATTTAGAGGAGGGAAACCATGCAAGCGAAACCGGATCGTTTTTGGATACTTCTTCTCCTGACGCTGGCCCTGGCCGTCGGTCTGGTCGCGCAGGGCGTCGATCCCGGAACGGCCAATCTGACACATTCATGGCTGTTTGAGGATGACACAGCCAATGATGATGTCGGAGGCGCCCACGGCACACTGGTGGGCGGGGCCACGGTCACCGAAGGCCTGCTCTGGCTTTCAGATCAGGGTCAGTGGATGGAAATGCCGGGCGAAGTCATTGCCTTGAATACCTATTCGGAAATCACCCTGGAGTGCTGGTATACACCGTTCGAAGGCGCCAATACCGAGTATACCATGCTGGCCTATTTCGGCGACTCGGTCGATGGTTTCGGCGCGGACGGCTACTTCATCACATCGGCCCGGGGCAATGACGTGAGCCGCGCGGCGATCTCGTGCGGCGTCTATGCCAACCCCTGGGAGGGGGAATCCGGCGTGGACGGCATCGAATACGACGACGGCGTCCTGCATCACATGGTCAGCACCCTGACCGACGAAGAAATCACCCTGTATCAGGACGGCGAGCTGATGGGAACCGCGCTGTTGTCCGTCAACAACAGCATCGGGGCGCTCAGCACGAATTATGCCTATCTCGGCCGGGGAGGATATACGGTCGACCCGAATTGGATCGGGGACATCCACGAGTTCAGCATCTACAACAGGGCCCTGTCTGAAGACGAAATTCTTTTTCTTTTCCTGAAGGGGCCGGGGACCAGCGCCGTCGAGGAAAAAGAAAACGCCGGGATTCCGTCGGAATACGGACTGCTGCAAAATTATCCGAATCCATTCAACCCGGTCACGACTATCCCGTATCTCCTCTCTGGAGAATCTTCGGTCCGGATCGCCGTGTATGACGTACTGGGCCGGGAAGTGGCCACGCTCGTGGATGGGGTCATGCCCGCGGGACGGCACACGGTCCAATTCGACGCCAGGAATCTCGACAGCGGCATGTACATTTGCAGGATGGATGTCGGAGGGAAATCCGAGAGCCGAAGAATGCTGCTGCTGAAATAAGGATTAGAAAAAGACGAAATTCCCCTTTCGGACCAGGGAAAAAACAGAAAGAAAAACCGGGGCGCAGAGACACTGTCAATATCTTACCTCCTCCCCGCTCCTCTGAAGAGAGTGTTATTTCTGATGTGGGTTTCTGCGCCCCGAAGATAAACCGGTATGATTCATTCAGTCCTGAATGGAGGATTCGTACCCCGATATATACAAGACTGACGATTACGATATCAATCCCTCTCCCTGTGGTTGCCGTCGTATTTCTCCCCATCCGCGACAGAAAAAAAGGGATAAAGACACGCCTTCTTAACATTCATGGGATCTCCGGATAATCATCATAGAGGACATTCAGGAAATGGCAAGCAATTTGAAAATGATTATTTTGGGTTCACTGCTTTTTCTAAGCCTGGGTTCAGGCATGCCGGTCGGCGCACAGGAACCCGGCGTAAAAGCCCGGAATCCGGTCATCTGGGCCGATGTGCCGGACCCCTCCGTCGTCCGGGTGGGTGAGTCGTATTATATGAGCAGTACGACCATGCACATGAACCCCGGTGTCCCGATCATGAAATCCGATGATCTGATCAATTGGGAGATTGTCAATTATGCGTATGATCTCCTTGCCGACAATGACGCGATGGCTCTCCGGAACGGACAGGATGCGTACGGCAGGGGATCCTGGGCCAGCAGCATCCGATTTCATGACGGCACATTCCATGTGGTGACATTTTCCTATACGACCGGCAGGACACATCTCTATCAAACCCGGGATATCGAGAACGGAACCTGGTCCTCCCATTCCATTCCCAGAGTCTATCATGACCCCTCCTTGTTTTTCGATGACGACCGCGTGTACCTGGTGTACGGCGTGGACGACATCAAGATCATCGAACTCAATGCGGATGTCACGGCGATCCGGCCGGGAGGTCTCGATCGGGTGCTGATTCCCGAGTCCAGCCGGATCGCGGGAACGAATTTTTATGTTCCGGCCGAAGGGGCGCACATCCACAAAGTCAACGGCTGGTATTACGTATTCCTGATATCGTGGCCTGTCGGCGGCATGCGCACCCAGTTGGTCTACCGCGCCGACAGCCTGAACGGCACCTACGAAGGAAGGATCGCATTGCGATACAACGGCATCGCACAGGGCGGGATCGTGGACACCCCCGGCGGAGACTGGGTTGCGATGCTTTTTCAGGATTGCGGTTCCGTGGGTCGAATCCCCTTTCTGATGCCTGTCAAATGGGAAGAGGGCTGGCCCGTACTCGGAGAGAACGGCCGGGTACCCGCGGAGCTGGATATTCCTTCAGAACAAGACCCAATCCCCAAGATCGTCGCGTCCGATGAATTCGAATGGGATTCCGATCTGCCGCTGGTATGGCAGTGGAACCATAACCCGGACGACCGGTATTGGTCCGTGACCGACCGTCCCGGCTTCTTCAGGATTACGAATGGACGGATCGATTCATGTTTCCTGGATACACGAAACACGCTGACCCAGCGGACATTCGGTCCGGAATGCTCCGGAATCGTTTCGATGGACGTCAGCCGGATGCGGGACGGCGACGTCGCGGGGCTCGGGGTATTGCAAAAAAACTACGGGTTCGTGGCCGTAAAAATGTCAGGGACATCCAAATCGGTGATCATGGTGAACGCCGGCTCAGGTACCGCCAATGAAGTGGAAAGCATCCCGCTGGATCAGGACCATATTTTTTTCAAGATCGCCTGTGATTTCAAAAACAAGCGGGACAGGGCCTTTTTCTATTACAGCCTGGACGGGACCGGATGGAATGCCATCGGAAACACGTTGCAGATGTCCTATACCCTGCCCCATTTCATGGGGTACCGTTTTGCCCTGTTCAATTATGCGACCCGGACAACAGGCGGAACTGTGGATTTTGATTACTTCAGAATCGGGGACTCGATTACCGGATCAACCGCCTTGGAGGATGCCAAAGATCCCATCCCGGCCGGATTCAATCTCTATCAGAACCATCCGAATCCCTTCAATCCGGCGACCGTGATCCGTTACCGGTTGCCGGCAGGGAGCGATGTGAGCCTGAAGGTCTATGATCTTCTCGGACAGGAAATTGCCACGTTGTTCGAGGGTGTTCGCCCACCGGGGACGTACGAAGCCCTGTTTGACGCCGGCCATCTTCCTGGCGGATTGTATTTGTATCGATTGTTGACGGGCGGAAATTTCAGGCAAACCCGTAAGCTGCTTCTATTGAAATGAAAACCCGAGGAAATCCGATGAACTACTTGGTAATCCCGGTTTTATTGGCGTTTTACGCCTGCACGAATGCCCGAGATTTCATCCAACCTCCTCCCCGGGACTTCGACTCTTTGCGTACGGATGTCCGACACGGAAAAATCGATACCGTCCGTTATGCGTCGGGTACTGTTGGAACGACACGGAAGGCTGTCATTTATACTCCTCCGGAATTTTCGGAAACCAACAAATATCCGGTACTCTATCTCCTCCACGGCATCGGCGGAGATGAAAAGGAATGGCTGAATGGCGGCGATCCTCAGGTGATTCTGGACAACCTGTACGCGGAATATCAAATCAAACCTATGATCGTCGTCATGCCCAACGGCCGGGCCATGAAGGATGACCGTGCCGTCGGGAATCTCTTTGATCAGGAAAAAGTGGAAGCCTTTGCCGCCTTCGAA
>DSAP01000072.1 GCA_011046415.1 bacterium
GCATTCCGCGTACTGGACGGCGCGGGAGGCCCGGATCCATGTCGTGTTCGCCGGCCACTATGTGACGGAGAAGCCGGGTGTGAAGGCGGTGGGGAGGCATCTGGAGGAGCAGTCCGGCCTGGAGACGGTTTTCCTCGAGCTGCCGACGGGGCATTAACACAAAGGGCCTCCGGAAAATATTTAAATTTCCCGGAGGCCTTCAGCCGTCCTATACAAGATTCCTTTTATACAAATATACCGGCAGCCGGGGAACGTCACGGCAGGAGAATCATCTTCCGTGTGGCGACCTGGCCGGCGGACTCGAGACGATAGAAATAGACACCCGCCGGCAAATGGCCTGCATCGAAACGCACCTGATGCATGCCGGCGTCCAGCATGCCGTCGACCGGCACGCCGACGATTTGACCCGTCAGATTATAGATGTCCAGCCGGACGTGATCCGGACGGGAAGTCTGAAAGACGATTTCTGTAGACGGATTGAAGGGATTGGGATAATTCCCGAGCAACTGGAAATTTTCGGCCTGCATTACCCGATTCCTCACCGGACTGCTCTCTCCCGACCGGGTTAACAGGTCGAAGGACAGTTCGATATAGTCTTCGGCGTCGGATGTGGTGACCAGCGCGAAAGAATACCGCACGATCTGATCCAGATCGAGCGTCTTGTTATTCTGGGAGACAGCCGCCCAGGCCTCGGGGAAGAGGACGAATCCTTCATTATTCGGCGTGACGGAGCCGTCTGTTTCCCGTTCGGTCAGCGGGATGATCAGGTTGACCCATCCCTCCGCGGCGTCCACGATCGTCGTGTTCTCGTAGATATACTCTTCCGTGTTTCCGGCGGGGTCGGGGCGGTCGACCAGATGCATCCGGAAGACAAAACTTTCCGGTGCGGCGGGCGGGGTATGGACTTTGATCCACAGCGAGAGCGAGTCGCTCGAACTCCAGTCCAGGGGATCCTCGCCTGTGGGAACTTCGTAACCGATCTGCGCGAAGCTGCCCCAGGCGTTGAGCGGTCCGATGTAAATGTCCGCCCGGAGCGCGGCGGCGCCCTCGTGGGCGTCCGTCGAGTCGTCCCAGAGTTCCATGGCGCTGGGGGCTCCTTCGAGCAGCGACCAGTTGATGGTTTCTTCGGCCACGGCGCCGTCGAAATTGTTGATCAGGATCTGCGCCGACGCGATCAGCGGAAGCAACACCATACAGACAACCCGATAACCCTGACGTTTCATGATATCCTCCTGTCTTTTACATCATTCGTGAAAAGCGCCTTCTTCCCGTCGTTTTGTTTGCCTTCATCGGATTTACCGGACATGCCCACGGATTCCGAGGCCTGTCGTCGTTGGCCGGATTCCCTGAAACGGCAAAGGTTAAGCGCTTAACTCATCAAAAGAATTTAGCAAAAAACAGAGATGAATGTCAAGTCTTTTTATGGTGAAAGTTTATTTCCGACCCGAGACCGGTGTTCATAAAAAAACCCGGCACGCAAATATGCCGGGGTCTTGCGGGGTTAATCTGATTCTTTTAAAATTCAAAAGTAATCCCGATATGCCAGGTGATGAGATCCGTCTTGGACCGGTGCACGTCATAGATGAGTTTTCCGTCCGCATCCTGATAGATCGAGCCTTTTTTCAGATATTCCGCCTCGCCGCCCAGGATCGTGTTGATCCCCAGATCGATGTAGACGCCGCTCAACGGGTTGTTTTCCCCTTCCACTTTCGGGGGTGTGAACACGCGGATCATCAGGCCCGCCCCTCCGCCATAACTGAAGGTCGCATCATCGAAATTGGTCGAGCTCGCGATTTCATCTTCCTCGCCCCATCGCCGTTCGCTCTTGACGCTGGTCTGTGTCTGCAGGTAATTGAATCCGAGGAGGCCGGTCAGATAGGGGCGGAAGGCGCCCTGCCTGGCCTGGAGCCGCATCAGCAGATGGCCCAGCAGGATGCTGTTGGTGGTCGTGACATCCACCTTCACTTCGGGGATGTTGGGGTTGAAGGATTCCTTTCGGGTGTCGCTCCCGTATACGAGGAAACCGAGAGACGCGCCGATGTGCAGCGGGGTTTCCGGGAGGCGGTAGGAGAACTGGCCGAATCCGCCGACCCCGAGATTGTCCACGTTATCCCTGAATTCATTCTGGGGGGATCCCAAAGAGAAATTGAGATTGAGGTAAAACCTTTCCTGTGAAAAGGCGGAGAGGGAAAACAACAGAGACAGAATCAATCCGGTAAACAAGCGTTTTGGGGTTTCCACTGCGGTATTCCTCCTTGGTTGTTATGAGTCGATCCGGATGAACTCGATTGCAACGGGAACATCGATGGTTGAAGCCGAATCGCCCCCGAATGTCATGGTGTCCGGGTCGAAGGGCAATGTGGCGTTGACGGTCAACAGGGATTTGGCCTCGTCCAGGGTATAGGTTCCCGAGAGGCTGGTGCCGTCCGAGAGCGTCAGGGTCGCGGTGGTGGCCGTCGCAGACCAGGTGCCGGTTCCTTCCGTGGTTTCACCCATGTCCGTGCGTTCATACGTCAGGCTGTTGTCGTTTTTCAGCGTGACCGTGATCAGGATGAACAGCGAATCCTCGGGCGTAAACTCCCAATCCAGAGAGCCGGGAAAGGCAATAAATCTCTGAGTCTGCCAGGTGCCGATCAGGGATTCGTTCACGGGGCCGAGCGGATTGCCTTTGTCGTCCTTGCCGCATCCGGACAAAAGGCACAGGCCGGCGATCATCAGGCATAGTGTCAGGATGATGTGCCGCGATGACGGTTTCATGATGTGTCTCCTCCAGGTTTGATTTATTCCACGAATTGCGCGACATAATACCGGGGGGTGAGCGGTTCTCCGGTCGCACGACGGATCATCTCGTTCCACGCGTACCGTTTCCCGGGGGCGAATATCCGGTCTCTCAGGAATCGTCCGATTTCCGGATTGTCCACATAATTTACGGTGGGATGCACATTTTGTTGCCCGTCCAGCCCGGCCAGGGTGTGATGAAGCTGTGAGGCAAGCAGTTCCCCGAGCAGGTAGTTGTGATAGTAACAGGGATAAAGCGCGATATGGATTTTCGTCGCCCAATCCGGCTGGTTGCGGCCGGCCGGTTGTTTGACCATCTGATATTCCCAGACCAGCCGCCACCAGAGCGCGTTCAGGTCCTGATCGGGATTCGTGTAGAGCGCCTTTTCGAACCGGTACATCACCATGGACCAGCGGGCGAAGATGAGCTGCTTGAGCCGGGCGTATTTCGTCGCGACGTCCGCGATCCGGGTCCGTTCCGAGTCGTCGAGGCCGAGCATGGCGGCCATCCAGCCGGGATCCCGGCTGAGGCGTCCGAAGAGCATGGCGACCGCTTCGGTCGTGAAGGCATGGGCCGGGTCGCGGAGGAGGAAAGGCACATCCGTTCCGATATGGGCGTCGTAAACCGCGTGGCCGAGTTCATGGAGGAGGGTCTCCATCCAGCGTTCATTGTTCTCGAGGTTGCAGAGTATCCGGATGTCGCCCTCGCGGTCGATATCGATGCTGAATGCATGGGGATTTTTCCCCTCTTTTTCGTACAGATCGCTCCGTTCGAGGATTTCCCTCACATCGAGTCCGATTCCCCTGAAAAAATCGACGGCGATCTGCCGGATATCCCTGTCCCTGTAATACACATCCAGATCGAGTTTGAAGACGAGGGGCGTCTCCTGGAAAAAGGGGTCGTGATAATGCCAGGGAGCGAGCGATTCGGGAGGCCGATCGTACTGGTCGGACAGGATGTCGTCCAATTCGTATTTCACGCTCTTGAAAGGCTCCCGGGTCATTCCCGCCAGGACGGCGAACAGCGTGTCGATCGTTTCGGGGTTCTGTCCGGATACGGTCAGCGCCATCGTATGATAATTGTCGAATCCAAGGCTGCGGGCCGCCTGGTTGCGGAGCCTGACCAGTTCGAGGATGTCGGACGCCACGGCCGGGCCGACCTGCTTGCCGGCCTCCCAGGCCTTCCTGCGCCGGATTTCATCCTTTTCCGCCTTCAGGAGGGTTTCGATCGTGTTGCCGCTGACCCGTTTTCCATCCATCATGCCGCGGAAGGTGCTGAAGGTCTGTCCGATCCGGCTCTGGAGCGACACCATCTTTTCGAGCAGATCCGGATCGATCTGGTTTTCGAGATAGGCATTCAGCAAGACATCGGTCTGGCGGGCCAGCAGGGGATCCTTGATCCGGTTCGATGCCGCCTGTTTAAGCCGCTCGAAGTCTTCCCGGTTGCTGTATATTTTTTTCAGGTCCAAATGATGTGCCGCATAGTCGGTAAAATAGGCCTGGTCACCCGTCACCGCGGCGTTCCAGTAGGCCAGGTTGGCCGCTTTCATGAGGGGCTCGATCTCCGCGACATGATGATCGATCCAGGTTCTCAATTCGTTCTCCTTCTGAAGCGGTGCACAGCTTGCCAGGATGAGTGAAAATCCGATGCCGAGCCAGGTTGTGATTCGCATATGGACTCCTCAAAGACCGCGATTTGATCACGAATGACACAGACTGTTTGCATAAGAGTATAGGGGATCTTGTTTCAAGAATCAAGCACTTTTTGACAGAGCCGTCCTAAGATCTGAAATCTCAAACGTTTGCGGCATTAATTTTTCCTTCGTTTTTATTAAAAGAACTTGTGATTTGCTGATTTTTCCTGTACATTATCATTCAATATAAGAAGAAATTTAAAAAACCACTTCTCAACATACAGAACAATCTGTACGAACGGATATCATGAAACTCGATTTCCAGAAAAGGATTGTGTATCCCCTTTTGATTGCACTCGGGTTGCTGCTCGGGATTTCCGCATTCCTCGTCGGGCATGCCATATATCGGTTGAAATCCGAACAGGTCCTTATGGAGTCCCGTTCCGTGGTGCAAAGCCGGGCGCGTGAAATTGAGACGTTTCTGACAGACAGAGCCCGTATCCCTCTTACGGTATTCCGGAGTCCATTCGTCCTGGATTGGTTCGCATCCTATGACCAGTACAGGAAACCCATTCTCCATGACCAGGAATATCAAAAACTAGTCCTTTTTTTCAGGCGTCTCGTCATTTCTGATCCGGCGATCAAATCGGTTTTTTTCGCGACGGAGAATACCGGAGAATATTTTGATCAGGATGGCCGGTTCGAGCAGGCCGGTTATGATGCAAAAGAGCGGCCCTGGTGGCAATCGACGCTTGAGAAGGGGCGCCTTTATTGTGATTTGAGCGGTATCGATTATGAAGACAGTACGCATGCGGCCACACTGCAAATGCCGGTATACCGGGAAGATGGGCGGCTCCTGGGTGTCGCCGGTGTTGATATCTCCATCGAAACCATCGCAAACGTACTCAGCCGGGTTCGTTATCATGGTCTGGGAGAACCGTTTCTGATCGATGAGGACGGGCACATCATCGAGTTCCCATCCATGACGGTCATACTCTCCTGGCTTGAACGGCTGAATGACCTGGAGGGAAAGGTTCCCGGATCGAAGGGATTATCTGTACTGGCACAGGCGATTCTTTCCGAAGGCGAAGGCCATACCCGAATTGTCTGGCGGGACAAAAAGCAAATCGCATTCTATACGCATGTCACGGTTCCCGAGGCGGATGTGCGGTGGCGCCTCGGTCTGATTGTGCCGGAGCGCGTTCTCACGACACCGGTTTATCGCTGGATGGCCGTCACGGTTATGGTCGCTGTTTTCATGATCGCTGTCATTCTCGTTTTCAGTTTCCGGATAACGACAAGCACCGTCAGACCTCTCGGCATGCTCGCGTCGCGCTTGCATCATATCGCCCATGAAGAGTGCGATCTCACGCTCGAGATTCCGGTCCATTCGACGGATGCCGTCGGCGAGACGGCCCGTAACTTCAATGCACTCATGGCAAGACTCAGGGAGTTACTCCGGGTCGTGATCATCAATACCCGCGACGTGGCATCCGGTACCCGAAGCCTGAAAGGGCAGTCGACCATCATGACGCGTGAAGCCGGCGAGATGTCGCATGTCATCGGGTTGATTACGAATGTTTCAAAGAAAATGGTGGAGACCATCGAATCGATCGGAAAGGCGGCGGACAATGTGGCGATTCTGTCGAAAAACGCGAGTGAACAAATGGGATCTGCCGAGAAATCGGTATCGGAACGCATTCGGGAAATGGTAACGATCAACGGGCAATTGCAGGACATGCAAAAAAAGATGGACCGCATGAATCATAAATCGGACAACATCGAAGAGGCCATGCGCATGATCGATGATGTCAACAAGCAGATCGGATTGCTTTCCGTCAATGCCGCCATTGAAGCGGTGAATGCCGGTGAACTTGGTAAAGGTTTTGCCGTGATCGCGGAAGAGATTCAGAGGATGAATACGGGCACGGAAGAAGCCAATAAACACAATAAAAAGCTGATCGGAGAATTCCGGTCGGAATTCCATGTATTTCACGAGCGGATACAAACTATCTGCGACCAGGTTTCTTCCGAAGTCGGGTCATTCCGTGATATCGAGAAAACATTTCAGGCCTTGCTGAAAAGCATTCGCAATTCCGATCTCGCAGCCGCCCGCTTGCGGGAACACACCCAGGCACAGATGAAAGCCATCCATGAAATCAAGTTGAATCTGCAACAGATTGAAACGGCAACATCCGTTATTTCAGAAACCATCACCCGTTCTGTTGAGATGATCAATGGGGTGGATGCACGTGTGATCGATCTCAACCGTTCGACAGAGGTTTTCAAGATAGAAGAAAATGAAGGTGTTCATCGGTTAGACAAGGAGCTGGTATGAGAAAAATCGGTGTACCGGGGGGTTCCGGTATGAACGAGACACGGATTCCGCTGATTCCCGAACAGGTGGTTCGCCTGATTCAGCTCGGCTCCGAGGTGGCCGTCGAATCCGGCCTCGGAAAGACCGTCCGGTTGGACGACGCGGAGTATGAAAAGGCGGGCGCACGAATCCAGAAGGATCGGAAGAAACTGATCGAAGGATCCGAGATCCTGCTCGGGATACGGAAGCCCGATCCGAAGGATATCAGGCATATGGCGGCCGGATCGGTTTACGCCGGCATGCTCGATCCCTTCAACGAGAAGGGGCTTATCACAAATCTGGCGAAACAGGGGGTCAGCGCGATCTCGATGGAACTGATTCCGCGGTCGACGCGCGCGCAGAAAATGGACATCCTCAGTTCGCAGGCCAGCCTCGCCGGATACGTCGCGGTCATGCTCGCGGCCGGACGGCTCGACCAGATATTCCCCATGATGATGACCCCGGCCGGAACCCTGAAACCCTCGCGCGTTTTCGTGGTCGGCGCGGGTGTCGCAGGGCTCCAGGCCATCGCCACGGCGAAGCGGCTCGGCGCCCGCGTCGAGGCGTTCGACACGCGACCCGCGGTCAAGGAGGAAGTCCAATCGCTCGGCGCCAAATTCATCGAAATCGACCTGGGAGAGACGGGTCAGACCAAGGACGGATATGCGAAGGGGCTGACCGAGGCGCAGCTTAAGAACCAGCAGGAGGGCATGGCCCGCATCTGCGCCCATTCGGATGTAATCATCACGACAGCCCAGGTGTTCGGCAAAACGGCGCCCCGGATTATCACGCGGGAAATGATCCGCGGCATGACGCCCGGATCCGTCATCGTGGATATGGCGGTGGAGACCGGCGGCAATGTCGAAGGATCCAAACCCGACGCCGAAGTCGAGATCGACGGGGTGCGGATCATCGGGCCCGTCAATCCGGCCGGTCGCGTGGCCCGCCATGCCAGCCAGATGATTTCATCCAATTTGTTCAATCTGATTTCCGAATTCTGGGACAAAGAGGAGAAACGATTCATCCTGAACGTCGAGGATGAAATCATGCGGTCCGCACTGGTGACCCACGACGGCCGGATCGTCAACGACATGCTGAGTCAGCATTACGCGAAGTAGATTTTCGGTTGATCGTCCACGACAGTCTTTCCTGAATCATCGGGATTCTGATCCGGACGCATGAATCGGGGAGTCTATATTAGGTCAATCCATTCACAGAGGAGTTGTCATGTCCATCGGATTGCTGTTTTTTGTATTTATCCTGTCGGTATTCCTGGGATTCGAACTCATCTCGAAGGTGCCTTCCCAGCTTCACACACCCCTGATGTCCGGAAGCAATGCCATCTCGGGCATTACGGTCGTGGGCGCCCTCATCGCGGCCGGCCGGGGCCATGATACCGCCGGAATCATCCTCGGCGTTTTGGCCGTCGCCTTCGCCACGATCAATGTGGTGGGCGGTTACCTGGTGACCAACCGGATGCTCGCCATGTTCAGGAAAAAGGAAGGAGGCCGGAAATGACCCTTCCCGGACTGCTCATCGATGTCGGCTACATCGCCGCCTCCATCCTGTTCATCCTGGGCATCAAGATGCTCAGCAAGCCGGATACGGCCCGCCGCGGAAACCTGGTGTCTGCCGCGGGCATGCTGATCGCGGTGGTGATCACGCTGTTTTCAGGGGGGCTTTCCTTTCACTGGATCATCGCGGGCCTGATCATCGGGTCGCTCATCGGGGCGGTATCCGCACGACTCGTGAAGATGACCGCCATGCCCGAGATGGTGGCGCTTTTCAACGGATTCGGCGGCATCGCCAGCCTCCTGGTCGGATGGGCCGAGTATCATGCCCGTCCCGATCTGCCGACGTTCACCGCGGTCGCCGTTTTCCTGGCCGTGCTCATCGGCGGCGTGGCCTTTTCGGGCAGCATGATCGCCTTCGCCAAACTCGCGGAAAAGATATCCGGGAAACCCGTCCTCTACCGCGGCCAGCAGATCGTCAACGCCCTGATCGTGCTGGGGCTGATCGCCGCGGGTGCGATCTGGATGAACGATCCGGCCGGGGAGTACGGGAACCTGATCTTCATCGGGATCGTCCTGCTTTCCCTCATCCTCGGCGTGCTCGGCGTGATCCCCATCGGGGGAGGCGACATGCCGGTCGTGATCTCCCTGCTCAACAGTTATTCCGGACTGGCGGCCTGCGCCGCGGGATTCATCATCCTGAATAATGTGCTGATCGTCTCGGGCGCCCTGGTCGGCGCGAGCGGATTCATCCTCACCAACATCATGTGCAAGGCCATGAACCGGTCTCTGGCCAATGTGCTCTTCAGCGGATTCGGATCCGCGGCGCCTTCGGGCGGAGGACGGGCGGTGCAGGGTGAGGCCAGGCCGGTGTCCGCGGAAGACGCCTATTATATCCTCGAAGCGGCCGGATCCGTGGCCATCGTGCCGGGTTACGGCATGGCCGTGGCCCAGGCGCAGCACGCCGTCCGTGAACTGGGTGAGATTCTCGAGAAAAACGGGGCGGAAGTCCGGTACGTGATCCACCCCGTGGCCGGGCGCATGCCGGGGCACATGAACGTCCTCCTGGCCGAAGCCAACGTGCCGTACGATCAGCTCGCCGAGATGGATGACGTGAATCCGATCATCAACACCGTCGATGTCTGCCTGGTGATCGGGGCGAACGACGTGGTGAACCCGGACGCGCGCGAGAATCCGGACAGCCCGATTTACGGCATGCCCATCATCAATGTGGATTTCTCGAAGACGACCATCGTGATGAAGCGCTCGCTCAACGTGGGATTCGCGGGCATCGAGAACCCCCTGTTCTTCAAGGAAAACACCCGAATGCTGTTCGGGGACGCGAAGGCGTCGCTCTCGGCGCTGATCGCGGAGTTCAAGGAGAGC
>DSAP01000126.1 GCA_011046415.1 bacterium
CAACGGCAGCTCGGTCAAAGGGTATCTTGACGGGAAGCTTGTTCAGGAAGTCGGCGATGAACGCACAAGCGCAAAAAGTCTCTGCGCCAGCGCATCCCGCGATGAAAAATCAGGGGATATCATCCTCAAAATTGTGAATGCCGACTCCGAATCCCTGAAAACCCGGATCGACCTGAAGGGGGCCGGTGCGCTTTCAGGCATCTGCAAAGCCACTGTGCTGACTTCCGCGAGTCCGCTGGATGAAAACACATTGGAAGAACCCGCCAGGGTTTCGCCAAAGACTGAGAAGGTGAACGTTTCCGGCACGACGTTGACGCGCTCGTTCCCGGGAAACTCACTCACAGTTCTCCGTATCCCGACTTCCGATGGAAATAAATAATCGATTATAAATACAACGGAGTCGCAATGAATATGAAGAAAATTGTAGTGGCCGGCGCGGGTGGATTCATTGGGGGACACCTGGCTAAGGTCTTAAACGAAACGGGCCATCAGGTTCGCGCGGTCGATATCAAACCCCTGACCCGGTGGTATCAAATTACGTCCGGCGTGGAAAACCTTGTACTGGATTTGAAGATCAAAGAAAATTGCTACCAGGCGCTAAACGGTTATGAAGAAGTCTTCAATCTGGCTGCGGATATGGGCGGCATGGGATTTATCGAAACGCACAAAGCAGATTGTATGCTCAGCGTACTTATCAATACACATTTATTGATGGCTGCCCGTGATCTCGGAATAAAACGATATTTTTATTCATCATCGGCTTGTGTTTATAACGGCGAGAAACAGACCGATCCGAACAATCCGGGATTGAAAGAATCCGATGCATACCCTGCGCTTGCCGAAGACGGTTACGGCTGGGAGAAACTTTTCAGCGAAAGAATGTGCCGGCATTTTACGGAAGATTTTGGGCTGATTACACGTATTGCGCGCTTCCATAATGTTTACGGCCCCTTTGGCACTTACGACGGCGGGCGGGAAAAAGCCCCGGCTGCTATTTGCAGAAAGGTCATTGAAGGGGAGTTGTACGGCAAAAAAGATATCGTTATCTGGGGTGACGGCCATCAGACAAGAAGCTTCATGTATATCGATGATTGCATCAAAGGAACTCTCGATATCATGTACAGCGATATACAGGAACCCATCAATCTTGGCAGTGCGGAAATGGTTTCGATCAATCAGCTTGTTGACTATGTCGAAAAAATTGCCAACCATAACCTCGAAAGAAAATATGACCCCGATGCCCCGAAAGGAGTCCGTGGGAGAAACAGCGACAATACGCTGATCAGGCAACACCTGGGGTGGGAGCCCTCTATTTCATTGAAGGAGGGGTTGAAAAGAACCTATCATTGGATAAAAGACCAGATGATCGAAAATAAAGGGATGGATCCCGAAGACGTTATATTCAACAAATATTAAAGATAGGATCAATGTGTGAAACATAAAAAAGTATTTGTCAGTGGTTGTTTTGATTTGCTGCATGGCGGTCATATCGCTTTCTTAAAAACGGCGGCACAGCATGGTGATCTTTATGTATCCGTAGGAACAGATGAAAATCTATTGCTCCTGAAAGGAAAGAAACCGCACTTTTCTCAGAAAGAAAGAGTTTACATGGTGAACGCCATCCGGTATGTGAAAGAAGCTTTCCTCGCCTCCGGATCAGGAATGCTGGATTTTGAACCGGATATCGTAAGAATTAAACCGGATATCTTGATCGTGAACAGCGACGGACACACTCCTGAGAAAAAAAGATTGTGTAAGAAACTTGGCGTCACCTATCAAATATTGGAACGAATCCCCGAAGAAGGATTGCCGGCTCGCGCCAGTTCAACTATAAAAAAAGAATTGCGTTTCCCGTACAGAATTTGTATCGCCGGCGGCTGGATGGATCAACCCTGGGTATCGGAAATGAATCCGGGCAGCGTTGTCGTCGCGCAGCTCTTGCCTACGCTTGATTTTAACGACCGTTCCGGTATGGCCACGAGTTCAAGAAAGGTCGCCATCGATATCTGGGGTGATCAATGTCCGAATGGCGATCCCATAAAAAATGCCAAGCTGTTATTCGGCGCAGAAAACCCTCCGGGATCAAAATATGTATCCGGTTCACAGGACCACATCGGTCTGATGAATCCGGGAGTCAGTCGTTTGTTTTATCATGGCGACTACTGGCCGGCACAAATTGACTCCACTGTCGACAAAGAAATATGCGACTGGCTTTCTTCTGTTCTGCATCTGATTCCGCTGAAACCAAGACCCATCGGGTATGATCCAATCAGGGAAAAACATTTGACAAAAGAAACCACGAAAGAGCTTGGCGATGCCGGTGAACTGTGCTGGCGAAGCATTCTCAGGAAGGACATTGCGGGGCTGGGAAAATCGATGTCGCAAACTTTTTTTACCTGGAGAAAGATCCTGCCATTAACAGTTCCCGATCAGTTGATGCGGGAAATGGAAAATAAATATTTCCCATATTATTCCGGCGCTATTACGTCCGGCAGCGGAGGAGGCTACGTTGTTGTTGCATCGGAAAAAGAAATTCCAGGCGCGATAAAAATAAAAATAAGATATTGATTTAGTATTTCTCTCATCCAAGGCGTCTCGCCTGATATGTTCATGAAAGGAAACAGGATGAAAACCGGAAACCCGTCAAATGCAGTCAGGTTGATACGTGAGCCATTGTTGTTTCTGTTTTTATCCCTGATATTGACGACCCATATTCTTGCACAGAACGCCGCCATCGATCTGAATGTCACGCACCAGAGAATCAGGGGCTTCGGCGCCGCCAATATTCTCCCGTGGCGGCCCGACATGACGGATTCCGAGATCGAGACCGCATTCGGAACGGAAGAGGGTCAGCTGGGCTTTACGATCCTGAGACTCATGATCGAACCCAACAGGAATAATTGGAACCTCAATGTCCGTACCGCCCGGAAAGCGCATGACATGGGCGTGCTCCTCTTCGCCTCACCCTGGAACGCCCCGTCCGACATACTTGAAACCGTGGATGGACTCAGGAGAGTCCGGCATGACCGGTATGAGGATTATGCGTATCACCTGGATGATTTCAGGATTTTCATGGAAGACCAGGGTGTGCCGATCTATGCCATATCCGTTCAGAACGAACCCGATTACGGGGACTGGACCCGATGGACGGCGGATGAAATGCTCACCTTCATGAGGGACTATGCTCCGATCATCGGAACCCGGGTCATGGCTCCGGAATCCTTTCAGTTCAGACGCGAAATGTCCGACCCCATACTGAATGACTCCCTGGCCTGCGCCAATCTGGATATCGTCGGCGGGCACATCTACGGCGGCGGTCTGCGGTCCTATCCCCTGGCGGAGAGCAAGGAAAAAGAGGTGTGGATGACGGAACATCTGTCCGGAGAAAACAGCCATTCGAACGTCTGGTCGTGGGCCATCCAGGTCGGAACCGAAATCAACAGTGTGATGCATGCAGGGATGAATGCATACGTCTGGTGGTATATCGTCAGATACTATGGGCCCATCAGCGATGGAACGAATGACAGCGGCAGAAAAGGGGAGGTCACGAAGAAGGGATATGTGATGTCGCAGTTTTCCAGATTCATCCGGCCCGGATATTACAGGATCGAATGCCCCAGGCTTCTGCAGAGGAGTGTCTGGGGTTCCGCCTATAAGGACAGCACCTCCTCCCGGGTCGTCATCGTGGCGATCAATACCGTTTCGGAACCCAAAAAACAATCCTTTGTGTTTCTGAATGGGCATGTGGAAAAGTTCACGCCGCATGTGACCTCCCAAACCAAAGATTGCTCCCGCGAGAATGACATCATCGTATCCAACGACAGTTTACACGTCATGCTGGACGGCAACAGCATCACGACGTTTGTGTCGAGTGGAGACGTCATCCTTTCGGTGGAAAGAGCCGCAACCGGCCCGGCGTCCTATCAACTGTCTCAGAATCACCCCAATCCGTTCAATGCCTCGACACGGATCCAGTTTGAAACCCCGGAGAGGACATTCGTTTCACTCAAAGTTTATAATATTCTCGGCCATGAAGTGGATGAACTTGCGGGAAAAGAGTTCTCTGCAGGAACGCATTCTGTGACATTCGACGCTTCGCATTTATCCAGTGGGATTTATTTTTATGCGTTCAAAACGAAAGATTATACCCAAACCCAAAAGATGTTCTTGATCCGATAGTATCCTTTTCGGTTGGGCTTATTACAACATTTCATCAGGAGGGTCGGTCGCATGAAAACCATCAAGGGAAGTCGGCTTTTGGTTCTTTGCCTGCTCATCGGTTCATCCGTCCTGGGACAGCCTGCAGAGAACCCGCAAACTTTTTGCAATCCGCTGAATCTGGACTACCGGTTCATGATCGACGCCGTGGACGCACGCGAGGCGGCGGATGCGGTCATTCTCCTGTTTCAGGACGATTATTATCTGTTCGCGTCACGGTCGGGCGGTTACTGGACGTCACCCGATCTTCGGAATTGGACCCTGATCGTTCCGACGGGGATCGACATCGAGACCTATGCCCCCGCCGTGCTGGCCATGAGGGATTCGTTGTTCTACATTCCCTCCAACAACGGGCAGATCTATAAAACCGGGGATCCCAAATCCGGCGTCTGGCAGAGGGGGCCGAATATCAACAACTACGGGGATCCGGACTTTTTCCTCGATGACGACGATCGGTTATACATGTTTTATGGCCTTTCCAACACGGCGCCGATCCGGGGGGTCGAACTCGATCCCCGCACGTTCAGGGAAATCGGCTCGCCGGTGGATCTGATTTTTGCGCAAGCCTCCATTCACGGCTGGGAAAGACGGGGCGATGACAACCTGCTGGATGAACAGCCGTGGATCGAGGGTGCCTGGATGGTCAAGGAAAACAACCGATACTATCTGCATTATGCCGGTCCGGGCACGGAATTCAAGACCTACGCCGACGGCATTTATGTCGCCGATTCCCCCCTGGGACCCTATCAATATGCGACCTACAGCCCGTTTTCGTTCAAACCGACCGGCTTCATCTGCGGAGCCGGCCACGGCAGCACCTTCATGGACAAGCATGGACAGTACTGGCACATCGGCACGATGTCCATATCGGTCAAGCACATGTTCGAACGGAGACTGGGGCTGTCGCCCGTCGCATACGATGCGGACGGTCACATCCGCTGCAATACCACCTGGGGAGACTATCCGCAATATCTGCCCGGCACGAGGGACGATCTGATCGACAACAGTTTCGCCGGGATGATGCTGTTGTCCCATAAAAAATACGTTCAGGCTTCTTCCTCGGTCGAGGGACACGGCGCAGGAAACGCCGTGGATGAAGACGCCCGGACATACTGGTCCGCGCAGACGGGCGATCCGGACGAATGGCTGATGATCGATCTGGGCAAGGCGTGCACGGTGGAAGCCGTCCAGGTTAATTTCGCCGAGCATCGGACGAATCCCGACCTCGTCCGGGGCCGCGACAAAATGCTGTATCAACAATATACGATCGAGAAGTCCATGGATGGAATGCATTGGGAAATGCTCATCGACAAGAGCGGAAACCTGCGGGACGTCCCCCACGATTATGTCGAACTGGCGCACCCCGCCACGGCCCGTTATATTAAAATGACGAATGTCTTCACCCCGGGCGGAGGAAATTTCGCGATTCGCGGTCTGCGGATTTTCGGGAATTCCGAACACGCGGTTTTCATACCGGTCCCTGATTTTACGGTGGACAGGGATCCCGGTGACGGACGGGATGCAGTCATCCGCTGGGCACCCGTGGAGAATGCGGACGGATACTTGATCTGCTACGGAATCGCGCCGGACAAACTGTACAACCATTACATGGTCTACGACGCGGATCACGTCTCCATCCACAGCCTGAATCACGGTGTGGAGTATTTTTTCGAAGTCACCGCCTTTGACAGCGGAACGGATTATTACCTCCCAGCCGGTGAATTCCGTTCATCCCGATCCGGAAACTGGAACGATGTGGACACGTGGTCCTGGCATAACGGCTTGGAATGGACGCAGCCGGCGCCGAATGCGCCCACGTATTTGGATGCGGCGATCACCATCCTGGACGGACACACGATCACGGTGACAGAGGATGTCGCCGTCGATCAGCTGACCCTGGCCGCGGGCGGAATCCTCGTGATCGAGGAAGGCGTCACTTTTTCCGTCCGGGACGGAATCGGGACGGATTGTAGTGTCGAGGGCACGCTCAGGAATCATGGCGTCATCGCCGTCGAGGATCAGGCGACCCTGAGTTTGGTTCAAACCGGCCGGTATGAGCACAAACAGGATGGGGGTACGATTCCGAACGCCGTCTGGAGACCCAGTTCGACGTGCGTCATCGACGGGGTGAAGGAGTCCGCGCCGGCGAACGGCAATCAGGATTTTTACAACCTCCTCTGGAATTGCCCGGATCAAACCCGGAACCTGAGCATGCGGTGGAACGGTAACACGATCGGCGGGGATATCACGGTGCAAAGCACCGGCTCGGGGAGATGGCAACTGTGCGCGCCCTCCCCCGATTCCTCTGCGATGCTGACCCTGAACGGGGACATCCTTCAATCCGGCGGACAATTCTCCTCGAATGGAACCGGGAACGGCAACACGGCCATCGTGATCCGCCAAAACGGGAATGTCGAGGTTACCGGAGGTAATTTCTCGGTCAGCCGGGGTTCACAGGGAGGCAGCGGCACAACGGCATGGTATCTTCACGGGAATGTGTCTCTGGCCGATGCCGCCACACAGAATTCGAATCCCGGCGGCGCCCGGTTTGTTTTCACCGGGGACGGAGCACCGCAGACCCTCACCCTGTCCGGGGTGACGTACGGCGGCGGTGGTTTTCCGGTCGAAGTCGACAGCGGCGCCATCCTGGATATCGGATCGAGCACGTTGGAGGGAAATGGAAGTTTTTCCCTGAAAGCAGGCGCCACACTCCTGACCGCCCATGAAAACGGCGTGGACGCATCGATCGCCGTCACGGGAACGAGGACGTTCGATAAAGCCGCGGGCTTTGGTTTCAACGGCACGACCGCGCAGGTGACGGGATCTCTCATGCCCGACACGGTCAGGAATTTGCTCATCGACAACCCACAGGGCGTCACCCTGTCCCATTCCGTGACCGTGGATGGAACACTCGAGCTGCGAAACGGAACCCTGTCTCTCGGCGGCAACGCGCTCGCCTACGGCGCGGATGCGTCGCTCGCCTATTCCGGTGCCACGGCGCAGACCACTTCCGACGTGGAATTTCCCGCGGTTTCGGGACCGAAAAACCTGATGGTCTCCAATCGAAGAGGGGTGACGCTCCATGCGTCACGGACCATCGGACACCTGGATTTATCCTCAAGACTGAATCTGGGGACGAACACGTTGACCGCGGATGCGGCGTCGGAGGGAGACCTGACGGCGTACGCGGTGACAACGGATGGAGGGCTTTTGAGACTGACTTCCGTCGGATCATCGCCAAAAATATTCCCGGTCGGGACGACATCGTATGCGCCTGTCCGGATCACGAATCACGGCATCGTCGATGCCGTCAGCGTGGGCGCGGTCAGGGACAATGAGGATGCGCCGTATGGAGGACGCGTCCGGGTGAAATGGAACATCGAGGAGGAGACTCCCGGCGGCGGGGATTACACCCTTCAGTTTGGTTGGACGACTCCGGTGGAAAACACCGAGTTCAGAAACGATCGGGCGAGAAACGCAAGGATATTCAACCTGAGCGATACGACGGAAGCCGGAACGGGAGAATATACGGCACAATTCCTGGTGTCTCCGTTTACCATCGCAAGATCGGGAATTCAGACGCTCGGCCCCTTCGCCGTCGGCCTGTTCGGGGAAGTGACCGGAGTCGCCGGATCGCCGGAAAGTATGCCGAAGGCTTTCATGCTGGACCAGAATTATCCGAATCCGTTCAACCCGGAAACCCGGATTCGGTTCCGTATTCCGGAAAGGTCGTTCGTCTCCATCAGAATATACAATCTTCTCGGCGAACAGGTCTTCGAGCTGGCCGGAAAAGAATTCTCTCCGGGTCTGCATTCCTTGACGTTCGATGCATCGCATTTGTCCAGCGGCATCTATTTCTACACCATCCGGGTCAACGACTCGGAGTTTGTGAAAACGAGGAAAATGTTGTACGCCCGCTGATTTCCGACACACGGGTTGCGGATGACGCCGGCGAGGGAGATCACACATTCCCCCATGCAGCTTTTCGATGACGAGAACCCGAAAAGGAGGAAAACATGAAGAAAGAGCTCTTATGGATGATGTGCTGCCTCATCTGGTGGAATCAGGGTCTGGGACGATCTCCGTCGTTTCAGACCTATATGAATCCGGTTATTCCGGGTGACCACCCTGATCCGACGTTGACAAAAATCGGAAAATACTTTTATACATCCGGTTCTTCATTCAATCCAACGCCGAAGATTTATCGTTCGACGGATCTGGTTCATTGGGAAGTGATCGCCCAACCGGTTTCCGCTTCATGGACCGGATACGGTGATTCGCCCGGCGGGGGTATTTG
Organism: bacterium; assembly: GCA_011046415.1. Classification (GTDB taxonomy): domain Bacteria; phylum Zhuqueibacterota; class QNDG01; order QNDG01; family JABMRT01; genus DSAP01. The sequence continues at coordinate 8,516 of DSAP01000126.1, forward strand.
GGGCGGTCACATGGTCTTATACAACGGAATATACTGGCACTATTTCGGCAGAGGAGGCGGCAGCATGTATTTCGTGACGGCCGATCAACCCGAAGGCCCCTGGAGCACACCCACCAGGGTACGTGTTCCTGCCAGTATGCCCGCGGGATTGGGTGTGGACAATTCGATATTTATCGACGACGACGGCAAGGGGTACTTGCTCACGAAAGCCGGCCATGAAAACAATCATATCGTGGAGTTGGGTGAAGATGGACAGCCGACCGGTGTCGTCCTTGATCTAACCTGGCTTAATCCGGGACCCTCGCCATATCCATATGGCTGGGCGGAGGGCCCGGTGATGTGGAAGCACAACGGCTACTATTATTATAGTTTTGCGCAACACCTGGTCGGCGCGCAATACGTCATGCGGAGTGAAACTTTGACCGATGAAAAGTCGGCCTGGACGATCGTGGGAACCAATATGTTTACCGGTCCGCGCGGTTCCTTCGGCTCGCCGAACCATATCTCCCCGGCGGTCTCGCTCGATGACGGGACAAGCTGGGTCATCGCGCACAGCTATCACGGCACCTGGTATGCGCAGGGACGTCAGGGCTTGCTCTGTCAGGTTACATATGACGCACAGGGCTTTCCCGTCATTCAATATCCGTCCAATCATGCTGTTCCGTCACCTGACCTTCCCAGCGGCGGCATTCCCTGGATGGTTCCCAAATCCGATTTCTTCGATTCGGACGAGCTGAACCCGGAATGGTCGCTGCTCGGCTATACCTCCGATGACAAGTATTCCCTCACCGAACGCCCGGGCTGGCTCAGACTCCATCCGAAAGGAAGAGCCCGGGAAACCACGGTCGTAAAGAACGACGGGGAACACAATTATTCGCTCATCACCCGCCTCGAATCCGAGCCGACATCGGAAGCCCATGAGGCCGGCCTCTGGGTCTTCAACGGTCCGCAAAACCTGTTCGTCCGGCTGTGCGCCTCGGCGGACGCTTCCGGAGAGAACGTCGTGCGTTTCAGTTTCAGCGACACCCGGTACGAAATCGAAAATAC
>DSAP01000152.1 GCA_011046415.1 bacterium
CAGCGCGGATCCCATGATCAGAACCATCGGCAGCGGATGGGGCTCGAGCAGACCCTGCTCCCCGGCGAACAGATAGAACAGGATGACGGCATACAGTCCCGTCATGGCGCCCAGAAACCGGTTGGCGTGGAGACGGCGCCGACGGTGTAAGATGAATGCCGTGAGCAGAACGGTCTGGGCCGCTGCGGCCAGGAGGATGTAGTCTGTCATGGGAACGGATTCCTGAAAACGCGACGAACCGCATTAAATTTAATCAAATTTATATGCAGGGCAAGTTCAAAATATGGGAAGTCAAAATTTGTGAATCAATTTGCCTGGAATGCGTTTTAAGCCTCCGGCATTTTTTTTGCAAGAAACCATGTGTTGATTGGGCCGGTTTCCTCTCCAGGCGGGGTCATGCGTCTGGGTATTGACAAAGGTTTCTTTTTCCGTTACATTGTTTCATGAGGGCCTCCACAGTCCGCCCGGGAAGAAGGAGTGATTGCGACCGCCCGAACCCAAACAAGTCTTTTCCCTCGAAAAGGGGGGTCGACATTCGGCGGGTGATGCTCGCCGGGAGGCGGAGTTGAAACAAAAGAAAACCGGAATACACGCGGGGTTTCCAATTCGGTGGATTGCCTTCTTGCTGATCTGCATGATTTCTCGCTCCGCTTCGGGCACCGCTTTCGATCCGGATCTTCGATTCGTCCATCTCACCACCGAGGAGGGTCTGTCCCAGTCCAACGTGAAATGCATCCTGCAGGACCGGATGGGTTTCATGTGGTTCGGGACCTACGACGGCCTGAACAAATACGACGGATACCGTTTTCAGGTCTTTCAAAACGAAAGGGGCAATCCTCGCAGCCTGAAAAGCAATGATATCTACGACATCCATGAAGACCGAGACGGGAATTTGTGGATCGCGACGGTCCTGGGCATCAGCCATTACAATCGCGAAAAGGATGTTTTCGACAATGAACTCAGCGGATACTGGTTCCCGGTCAGTTTGAGGGATACGCATATCTATTGCATTCTCGGAGACTCCCGCGGCCATCTCTGGTTCGGCACGCACAACAGCGGACTTTACCGGTTGAACATCGAGGAGAAAACCTGGGCGGTTTTTCTGAACGATCCGGCCGATCCGGGCAGCCTCTCTTCCCACCAGATCCGTTCGCTTTTGGAGGATTCGAACGGCAATATCTGGGTGGGCACCAACGACAGGGGGCTCAACCTCTTTCATTGGGAAACACAAACTTTCGTCCGGTTTACACAGGACAGGACCAATCCGAAAAGCATTGCCGGGAACCGGATACAGAGTATCGTCGAGGATTCGGAGCACCGGCTCTGGGCCGCCTGTTACGGCGACGGTCTGGCCTGTATCGAAGACATCCAAAGCCCTCCCCCCTATGATTTCAGGAATTATCGTCAGGGTTCGGATCCCGGTTGGGACCTGCCAAGCAACTTGGTTGGGACGCTCTGGGCGGATCGAGAACAGGGCGTCTGGATCGGGATCGAAAACGGCGGGTTAATCTACCGGGGCGGGAATCCGGAACGATCCGTTCTCTATCAACATCTGGCCGGATTCAAACGGAGCCTCAACAACAATTCCATCTATTCCATATTCCAGGATCGGATCGGGGATCTCTGGGTGGGCACCTATGCGGGTGGTATCAACGTCGCCCATCGAACAAACCAGGCGTTCAAATCCCATCAAAACATCCCGGGGGATCCGAAAAGCCTGAGTTACAATGCGGTGTGGGGATTCCAGGAAGACGCCGAAGGCGATGTCTGGATCGCCACGGACGGGGGCGGATTGAACCGTGTGGACAGGAAGACCGGGATGTTTGAGAGCTTCGATACCGAACGGACCAATTTGAGCACCGACGCCATACTCTGCGTCTGTATCGACAACCAAGACAGAATCTGGGTCGGCACCTGGGCCGGCGGGTTGCATCTTTTTGATCGTTCGACACGACGGTTTACGAATTTTTCGACTCAAAACGGCCGGCTGCCGGACGATAATATTTTCCGGATCCACGAAGACCGAGAAGGCAAGCTGTGGCTCGCCACGATGTCGAGCGGGGCGATCCGGTTCGATCCCGACACATACGCCTATCGGACGCTCAACACCGAAAACAGCGGCATTATTTACGACCATATCCAATCCCTCGCAGAAGACAGGGACGGGAATCTCTATTTCGGGACGATTTTCGGATTGAGCCGGTATCTGCCTTCTTCGGGTGAGTTCCAGAATTACGCTACTGATACGGATGACACGTCGGGTCTGAGCAATAAATTCATCACTTGCATCTATCCTGAAAACGATTCGACGGTCTGGGTCGGGACCATGGACGGACTCAACCGGCTCAATCCGGCCACCGGCCAGTTCAGGCGATACGGACAGGAACAGGGGTTGCGGAACAATGCCGTACAGGGAATCCTGAAAGACCACGCCGGACATCTCTGGATCAGCACGAACAGGGGATTGTCGCGGTTCGATCCCCGTACAAACCGGTTCAAAAACTATACGGTCGAGGACGGATTGCAGGGCAATGAATTTATCCGAAGCAGTTGTTACCGGTCGAAAGACGGCCGTCTTTTCTTCGGCGGGGTGAGCGGATTCACCCTGTTCAACCCGGCGGACATCCTGGAAAACACGGCCATTCCGCCGATCGTCCTGACAGACTTTCAGATTTTCAACCATTCCGTTCCGGTCGGCGTGGCAGGTTCACCGCTGACATCCCATATCAATTTAACCAGAGAGATCGTGCTGTCTCACCGGCAATCGGTTTTCTCGATTCACTTCGCAGCCCTCAATTTCGTGTCTCCCTCGAAAAATCAATACATGTACAAACTGGAAGGATTCGACAGGGATTGGAATCATGTGGAAAACCGGCGTTCGGCGACCTATACGAATCTCGGTCCCAATACATATACTTTCAGGGTGTTGGGTTCCAACAACGACGGGGTGTGGAACGAAGAAGGCGTTTCCCTCGGAATCACGATCATACCGCCATTCTGGCATCGGTGGTGGTTCCGCGGGCTGGGGGTGATGTTGTTGGTTGGCAGTACCGTCGCCTGGTACAGGACACGCACGGCAAGGATCCGTTCACAGAACCGCGAGCTGGAATCGCGCGTCAAAGATCGGACCGCCCTGTTGGAGGCCACGAACAAGGAGATGGAGGCGTTCAGCTATTCGGTTTCTCACGACCTCAGGGCCCCCCTGCGGGCGATGGACGGTTTTTCCCAGGCACTGCTCGAAGATTATGAAGACAGGCTGGACGAAACGGGAAAGGACTTTCTGCACCGGATTCGTGCGGGGAGCCAGACCATGAGCCGGCTGATCGATGATTTGCTCAAGCTTTCACGACTGAGCCGGGCACCGATGCGGTTTGAACGGGTGGATCTAGGAGAGAAGGCGCGTCAGGTGATCGCCGATTTCCGCCGTACGAATCCGTCAAGGGATGTGGATTTTCGGATGAATGGAGATCTTCACGTGTTCGGAGATCCGTCGCTACTGGAAGTCATGTTGCGGAATCTACTCGACAATGCCTGGAAATTCACGGCGAAGCGTCCTTCGGCCGTGATCGAATTCGGAACACGGCAGGATAAAGATCAAACGGTCTATTTCGTCAGGGACAACGGAATCGGGTTTGACATGGATTATTCGAGCCGGTTGTTCGAGCCGTTCCAGAGACAGCATACGGAGTATGAGGGAACGGGTGTCGGCCTCACCACGGTGCAGCGGATCATTCACAGACACGGCGGACGGATCTGGGCTGCGGGAGAAGAAAACGGGGGGGCCACGTTCTTTTTCTCGCTGGGGAAATTCAATCCAAGAGAAGAGAATTCTTGATGAAAGCGGGCACGGGACCATTCATGAAGAGAACGGGAACGGAGGGTCCCATATCTGTTGACAAACGAAGGAAGAGAGTGCAGAAAACACTCCTCCTGATGTGGATCGTTTGCGCAACGGTTACCGCCCGTGAAATGCCGCGTATCGATTTCAGCCATTACACCACACGGGACGGACTCGCACACAATTCGGGAAATTGTTTCGCCCAGGACGGTCATGGTTTTTTGTGGATCGGATGCAACGGCGGCCTCGAACGGTTCGACGGATATCGGTTTACCATATACAAGCCGGAAAAGGGCAATCCCGCAAGCCTCAGCGGCATCATTGTCTGGGCCCTGCATGTCGATCGGTTCAACACGCTCTGGATCGGCACGATCGGCGGGGGGCTGAACAAATATGTGCCCGAAAAGGATGCGTTTATTTCTTACCGGCATGAGCCGGACAACAGCCAAAGCCTGAGCAATGACAATGTCGCGCGGATTTTCGAAGACAAACAGGGCCGGCTATGGGTCGCGACCAAAGGCGGGGGACTCAACCGGTTCGACAGGGAGACCGGCCGGTTCTTCCGTCATGGAGCGGATCCATCGGATTCGAACCGACTCAAGAGCGCCGTGATCCATGATTGTTGCCTGGATGCAAACGGGGAAATCTGGCTCGGCACGGAAAACGGTATCAGTATCTTCGATCCGGAGACCGGCGTGATACGGGGATATCACCGCAATCCCGGCGACCTGGCCGTCTTCGACAAGATGCCGGTCATTTCCCTGCTCGCGTGCCGGGATGGGGCATTCTGGATCGGTACATTCCGAAGGGGTTTATACCGATACGAGCCCGGAAGCGGCGTTTATACATCCTTTATACGGGATCTTAAAACCCCCCATGCGCTTCGGGGAGAAGACATCTATCATATTTTCGAGGACCGCTTCGGAGATGTCTGGATCGCCACGGAAAACGGCGTGCATCGGTATTTCCCGGATGAAAACGGATTCTTACATTATACCGCGGATCCGAACGATCCGAAGAGCCTCAGCGACAACTTCGTCCGGACTGTTTTCGAGGACCGGACGGGGGTGCTCTGGTTCGGCACGAATAACGGCGGCCTGAATAAATTCGACCTGCACAGAAAAAAATTTTCCCATTATACCCATAAACCCATGGATCCGCACAGCCTGTCGAACAGCCATGTCCATACCATCCATGAGGACAAAAGCGGCCTGATCTGGATCGGGACGCGGGACGGACTGAACCGGTTCGACAAGCGGACCGGACGCTTCACCTCTTACCGGAACGATCCGGATGATCCGCACAGCCTGGGTCACAACACCGTGCTTTTTGTCACATCCGCGTCCCCCTCTGAAATATGGGCCGGCACCGATCTGGGAATCAGCAGGCTGGACACCCGGACGGGTCGTTTCCGCCATCACCGCCATGATCCGGCCGATCCAAAATTCCTCGCAAACAACAACGTCCGCTGCCTGCATTTCGACCGTTCCGGGGCGCTGTGGATCGGCACCTGGGGAGGCGGACTCAACCGGTTCGATCTCCGGACGGACACCTTTACCCGACATCCGGTTGACGACAACATCACACACAATGCCGTCCTCTCCCTCCTGGAGGATGAGGCGGGCCTGCTCTGGCTCGGCACCTTCGGGAAGGGACTGGTCAAGTTCGATCCCGCCTCAGGGGACATGACCTTTTATCGGGCGGATCCGGATGATCCGGAGAAGCTTCGGGACAACGTAATCAACACCGTGTTCCGGGATCGAGAGGGATTGATCTGGGCCGGCACCGCCGGGGGCGGCCTGTCGTGTTTCAATCCGGAGGAGGAGACGTTTGTCACGTTTGAGGTGAGTGACGGCCTCCCTTCGAGTGAAATCACAGGCATCCTGGAAGATGCACGGGGAGACCTTTGGATCAGCACCGGCAAGGGGCTTTCCCGGTATTCCCGGGAGAAGGGTACGTTTACGAATTATGACGAGGACGATGGTCTTCAGGGATACGTCTTTTACATGAACGCCTTTTGCCAGACCCAAAACGGCGAGATGTATTTCGGGGGGCTCAACGGATTCAACACCTTTTTTCCCGAGGAGATCGAGGCCAATCCCTTTCTGCCTGAAATCGTGATCACCGATCTGAAGATCTTCAACAAATCCGTGCGGATCGGTGAAAAAATCCATGGACGGGAAATCCTGAAGAGACCCATCCACGATGCCGGGGAAATCATTCTTTCGCACCGGGAAGATATGTTTTCGCTGGAATTTTCGGCGCTTCATTTTTCCGCGCCGAAGAAAAACAGATTCGTCTATATGCTGGAAGGGTTCGACAAGGGATGGATCCTGGCAGACGCATCGAGGCGCTTCGTATCATATACCACGCTGAAGCCCGGCCGGTATACCTTCAAGGTGAAGGCCAGCAATAACGACGGAAAATGGAATCCCCGCGCCGCCGAAATGGGAATCGTCATTCTTCCGCCTTTCTGGCAGCGCTGGTGGTTTCGGGCCGCGGCCGCGCTGATGATTCTCTGTGCGGTTCTGACTGGCCATACCTGTCGGATACGCAGCATCGAACGCCGGAGAAACGAACTGGCCCGCCTGGTGGATGAACGGACGGCCGAGCTCAGACAATCCAATGAAGAGATGAAAGCCTTTGCCTATTCGATATCGCATGACCTGCGCGCCCCGTTGCGCGCGATGGACGGTTTTTCTCATGTCTTGCTGGAAGAATATGCCGAAAAAATCGATGAAACCGGGAAGGATTTTTTACGCCGAATCCGGGCCGGAAGCCAGAACATGGGACATATCATCGACGAACTGCTGAAACTCTCCCGGTTGTCACACAGAGAACTTCATGTCGAGCGGGTCGATTTAAGCGGCCTCGTGGAATGGATCGCCGCCGATCTGAAGCAATCCGATCCGGACCGTCGGGTCGAATTCAAGATTGAGAAGAACGTTATCGTGTCCGGCGATCCCACACTGATTCAGGTCATGATGCGGAATCTGATCGAAAACGCCTGGAAATTTACGGCGAAAAAACCTGAAACGTTGATCGAATTCGGGAGTTTCCGGGAAAACAATCAGAGAATTTATTTTGTCAAAGACAACGGGATCGGTTTTGACATGCTCTATTCGGATCGGCTCTTTCAGGCGTTCCAACGACAGAACACGGAATTCGAAGGAACCGGAATCGGCCTGACCACGGTGCATCGGATCATCGGCAGACACGGGGGGCGAATATGGGCCGGGGGCAAGATCGGCGAAGGCGCTACATTCTATTTCACCCTCGAACTCCCCGAAAAAAGTCTTGAGAAGGGAAGACACGATGAAGGATAAAATCATTCTGTTGGTTGAAGACAATCCGGACGACGAAGAATTGACCCTGCGTACACTTAAAAAACATCACATCATGAACGAGGTGATTGTGGCGCATGACGGTGCGGAGGCGCTTGAATATCTCTTCGGCGACGGGAAAGATTCAGACGGGAATGGAAGAGAAAGACCCGTATTGATCATGCTCGACATCAAATTGCCGAGGATCAGCGGCCTGGAGGTCTTGAAACACATCCGGGGCGATCACCGGACGAAATACCTTCCCGTGGTGATTCTGACTTCTTCAGATGAAGATCGGGATTTGGTGGAGAGTTACCGGCTCGGCGCAAACAGCTATGTCCGTAAACCGGTTAATTTTCTGGAATTTCAAAATGCCGTGCAGCAACTCACCCTGTATTGGCTTCTCCTGAACGAAGCGCCGTCAATGACAAGGGGCCATCATGGATAAACCTCTGCGTGTTCTGATCGTCGAAGACTCCGAAGACGACGTACAGTTGTTGCTTCGGGCTTTGCGGCAGGGCGGTTACAATCCGATTTATGAGCGGGTCGAAACCTCCGAAGACATGAAGTCGGCACTGGATGAACCGGGTTGGCAGCTGGTGATTTCGGATTATCTCATGCCCCGGTTCGACGCCCCGTCTGCCCTGAAACTGCTGAAAGAAAAGGGACTGGACATTCCATTTATCATCGTTTCGGGGGCGATCGGGGAAGAAACCGCGGTGACGGCCATGAAAGCCGGCGCGCACGATTATATCATGAAGTACAATTTGACCCGGCTGATTCCCGTGATCGAGCGGGAGCTCAGGGAAGCCGAAGGCCGCCAGAAGCGGAAACGGATGGAGGAGGAAAAGGAGCGTATCGAAGCACAGCTCCTTCAAGCCCAGAAGATGGAGGCAATCGGGCGATTGACGGGCGGAATCGCCCACGATTTCAACAACCTGTTGACGGCGATTCACGGGTGTGCGCATCTGGCTGTCAATGAAGCGAAGGCCGGGACAAAACTACATAATGATCTACTGGAGATACAGTCCGCGGCAGAACGGGCCATGAATCTAACCCGGCAACTGCTCCTTTTCAGCCGCCGGCAACCCATGAAACTGACCCCGATCGACCTGAATCTGACCATCACGAGTCTTTCCGGAATGCTTCATCGTATCATCGGAGAAGACATTCGTGTCGAATATAAACTCGCGCCGGAGGCCATGACCGCCTGCGCCGATCAGACCTCCATGGAGCAGATGATCATCAATTTATTGGTCAACGCGAGGGATGCGATGGTTTCGGGCGGGAAAATCATGGTTCAGACAGAGAAAATCGTCCTCGATGAACGGGACGCCGAGGCGATACCCGACGCACGGGCCGGAGTATTCGTCCGTGTTTCCGTGATCGATACGGGTGCCGGGATTGACGAGGAAACACAGAAACATATCTTCGAGCCCTTTTTCAGCACGAAAGAAACCGGGAAGGGCAGCGGCTTGGGCCTGTCCGTCGTCTACGGGATTATTCAGCAACACAAGGGGTGGGTCCGGGTCATCAGCCGGGTTTCAGAGGGAACGACTTTTCAGGTCTATCTCCCGGTCTCAGACGGCGAGCCCGGGAAGGCAGCGCCCAAAAAGAGTTCACCCGATTTGTACCGCGGCAACGGGGAGCGTATCCTCCTGATCGAAGACGAGATAAATATCCGCCGGTTTGCCGAAAAAGCACTGACCCGAAGCGATTATATGGTTTTCCTTGCTTCGGACAAGGACGATGCGATCGAGGTGTTCGAAAGAGAAAAGGGTGCGTTCGATCTTATCTTCAGCGATGTCGTGTTGCCCAGCACGAATGGCGTGTCGCTCGTAGAGCATTTTTTGTCGATTAAGCCCGATCTGAAGATTCTGCTCTCGAGCGGGTATATCGATCAGAAATCGCAATGGGATATCATCAAGAAAAAGGGATTTACGTTTCTCCAGAAGCCCTATGCGCTGGATATTTTGTTGAAAACAATCCGGAATATCCTGAATTCGGAAAAGGCGCATGGATGCGATCCGTGAATTTGCCGGTGCATTCGGGTCGCGGGGGGGACAGACTCGATCATTCCGGGATTCCCATCCCGGGGCGATGAAGAGAGAAGGGTTCCCCTTCACGGAAAATCAGGAATAAATGTGGATGGGCAAACCCCGGGGTTAGCAGGGCTCGTGAGAAGCGATCACCACCTCCGCTGTCAACGCCCCAATTCGATCTCTCCGGAATTCCCATCCCCGTGAAGTCCGTGAATCCGTGATCCAAAACCAGACATCCCGGCCAGTTTTTCCAGCGCCCCGCCGTCCATCCGGCAGACGCGGAACGAGTGCTGAATCCGCGCCCCGAGACTCTCGTAAAACCGGATCGCCGGTTCATTCCAGTCCAGCACCACCCA
>DSAP01000062.1 GCA_011046415.1 bacterium
ATCCGCAACGTGAATCAGCTCATCACCCAGGAGGCCGATCCGGTACGGCTCATCCAGGGCGCCTGTGCGCATCTGGCCGGGACGCTCGGATACCGGCGCGCCTGGATCGCACTCGTGGATCAGGACGGCAGGCCCGTCCATTTCGGCCAGGCCGGGGTTACGGACTCTTTTCACGAATCCACGGATTTGTTCCGGGAGGATCAGTGGGTGGCATGCGCCGCATCGGCGCTCGGGTCGTCCGATCTGGCGATTATTCGTCATCCTTCCCGGGAATGCCGGTCCTGTCCGTTCTTTCAGGCCGATGAGCCGTTCAGCCGTTTCGGCAAGCGGCTTGAGTTTGCCGGCAAAGTATATGGCCTCCTGTCCGTGGCGGTTTCTCCGGAATTTGCAGAAGACGCCGAAGAACGGAAGCTTTTCCAAGAACTGGCCGACGACATCGCCTTCGCCCTCTACCGCATCGAACTGGAAGACAAAAAAAGTTTTGCCGAAACCATGCTCCTGGTCAGGGAGCGGACCCTCTCGACCCTCATGAACAATCTGCCCGGCATGGCTTACCGGTGCCTGGCGGATGATCAGTGGACGATGATGTTCGTCAGCGGCGGCTGTCTTTCCCTGACGGGATACTGGCCGGATGACCTGATCGACAACGGAAAACTGGGCTATCAGGACCTGATCCATCCGGAAGACCGGGACGCGGTCCGGGAAGCCGTCCTGCACCCGGCCGGGGAAACCCGGCAATTTGAAATCCGGTACCGCATCCGGATCGCTTCGGGAGATGAGCGCTGGGTGTGGGAGCGCGGCTGTTATACGGGTGAACAGGTGGAAGGGTACGATGTCCTCGAAGGCGTCATCCACGATATCACGGAGCAGGTGAAGGCCGAAGAATCCCTGAAGGAGAGCGAGGCGCGATATCGCGCCCTGGTCGAGCATATGATCGATTCGGTCTTCCTGGTCGACCGCGACAGTAGGATTCTTTCGGTCAACCAGGCCGCGGCCCGGCTGTTACGGCGGAAACCCGGAGAGATTGCGGGGAAGTGCGTAAACGACCTTTTTCCCGGGGAACTGGCCCAAAAGTATTTGGCGAGCATCCATCGGGTCTTCGAAACCGGAGAACCGCTCGTGGTCGAACGGAAGACGATTCTTCCCGATCGGGAGATCTGGCTGGTCGCGACCCTGAGTCCCATCAAAAACGAGAAGGGGGACATCACGGCCGTGATCGGGGTGAGCCGGGATATCACCGGCCGCAAGCAGGCCGAAGAGGCGTTGCGGGAGAGTGAGACTCACTTCAGGACGCTGGTCGACGCCTCGCCGGCCGGCATTTTCATGACCGATGCCGCGGGCGGGTATCGCTTCGTCAATCCCAGATGGTGCGTGATGACGGGCCTGACTTTAGAAGAAGCCCGGGGCGACGGCTGGAAGCAGGGTCTGTATCCGGATGACCGGGACGCCGTCTTTGCGAACTGGCAGAAGATGATCAAAAACAGAGGCGCATGGTCCTTTCAATACCGGCTGCAGGACCGGGAGGGGAAACGGACCTGGGTCGAGAGTGTCGCCGCCGAACTGCGCGACGAGAATCAGAAAATCACGGGATATCTCGGGACGAACATCGATATCACGGAGCGCAGGATAGCCGAAGAGGCCGTTCGGGAAAACGAGGAACGGTACCGCCAGCTTTTCGAGGCCGAATCGGATGCGATATTCCTGATCGACAATGAAACCGGACTGATCCTCGAAGCCAACCGGGCGGCTTCCGAATTATACGGTTACACCCACGAAGAGCTGCTCGGGAAGAAGAATGTGGAATTGTCCGACCAGCCGGATGAGACCCGCAGGGTCACGGAAACCACACCCGTCAGGGAAGACAGCGTAATCCGGATACCCCTCCGGTTGCACAGGAAAAAAGACGGCACAGTTTTCTCGGTCGAAATTATGGGCCGGTTTTTCGAGTGGAAAGGCCGGCCGGTCCACATCGCGGCGATCCGGGATGTCACGGACCGGCTGAAAGCGGAAGAGGCTCTCCGCCGCGAAAAAGAGCGGTTCGAGAAAATCACGGAGACGAGCCCCATCGGCATCACGGTGGTCGACAAGCACGGATTCATTGTCTTCGCCAACAGCAAGGCGGAAGAGATCCTGCATCTCTCCAAAGAGGAAATCCGAGATCGCCGGTACAATTCGCCGGAATGGCGGATCACGGATGAAGCGGGCCTGGCTTTTCCCGATGAGGAACTGCCTTTCAACCGGGTGAGAGAGACCGGAGAAGCCGTGGTCGGCGTGCGGCACGCCATTCGATGGCCGGACGGGACGATGCGGTTGATCTCGATCAGCGCCGCCCCCATCGTCGACGAAGAAAAAAACTTCGAATCGATGGTCGCCCTGATCGAAGACGTGACCGAACAGGAGAAAACTCATCGCGAATTGACCGACCGCGGCATATTCATCCAAACCATTCTCGTTCATCTTCCGGTCGGGGTCGCCCTGAATACGATCGACAGCGGCGAGGCAACCTATGTCAATCGGAAATTCGAGGAAACCTATGGGTGGTCTTCCGATGTCATCAAGGATGTCGCCCGGTTTTTCGAATGCGTCTGGCCCGATCCGGAGGAACGGGAAGCGGCCCGGTCACGGATCATGGCGGACATCGGATCCGGCGATCCGGACCGCATGAAATGGGAAAATATCGCGGTCACGCAGCAGGACGGCGAGCGGAAGGTCGTTTCGGCCAAAAATATCCCGTTACCCGCGCAAAATCTCATGATTTCGACGGTGTGGGATGTGACCCCGCTCCACCAGGCGAAAGAGGCGCTTGAAGAGAAAATCCGCGAACTCCGGCAGCACGAGAAAAACAAAGGCAGAAACGAGAAAAAAATCCTTGCGCTGAAGCAGGAAGTCAATGCGCTGTGTACGCGTCTGGGCCTGCGAAGAAAATACCGGATTCCCCGAGACCCATAGTGTCATTTTGGGGCGCATATTCTGATCCGGCTGGGCGATAAGATGTGGCCCGTAATTTGCAATTATGTCCCCCAAACGCACAACACGGCGATTCGCCTTGCGTCGTTGATTCAAATTTATTATCTTTCTTCACCCGCGGAGTTCCATGCGAATGATCAGATACACCCCGGTCTTCCGGATTAATGAACGGGGATATGCCGGGTACGTTGATGCCCGGTACAGTGTACGATTGCTTTTCGTCTCGTTTCTGACTCTGGCCGATGCCGTATTAACGATGCACCTCGTCCAAATGGGTGCGTGGGAAGCGAACCCGCTGATGCGTTATGCGCTTGAAACGGGGCCCGCGTTCTTCATCACGACAAAATATTTTTTAACGGCTTCGGGTTTTCTCTTTCTCATCCGGAACGGTCATCTGCGGGTTTTCGGCGGGTCTCTTCCGCTGAAAGAAATGACAGACGGGCTGATTTTGTTTTACCTGGGGCTCGTGATTTATGAGATAAAATTGTATTATATTGTCTGACCCGCCCCGTATGGTTGATGCATGGTTGTCACGTCAGTCGAAAAAGATCTGGAGAGAGGAATAAGAAACCGGATGTCCGATGTGGAAAATCAGTCCCTTCTACCCGGGAAGAAACGTCCTCAGAATAAGACGCACAGTTATTCTTCAGTCTGTGAGCCGGACGTTTCCCGTCGATCTATTTCCCGGAGGACCTCTTTATAAAACAGTTCCCAATCTTCGGGTTTTTGGTTCAGTTTTTCGACAATCCGTTCATACTCAGATTGCGAAAGGTGATGTCGCGCGAAAATATTCCGGGACGAATCCAGATAGGCGGGTTCGGAGGGCGGCAGGGTTTCCTGAATTTCAAGCAGGTCCACATAGACCTGAACCAAGACTTTTTGATCCGTCCTGAGTCTGGGGGAACCGTCCTTTCCGCAGCCTGCGAGTGCGCAAAGGCAGGAAAACAGGAAAACGGAGGAGATCGGGGTTTTCTTCATCTTTTGTTTTGCTCCAAGGGATAGACAGATTCATAATAATAAAATGTTTCAAAAAAACAACAGAAAAGTTGAAACCATGACACAAGAAATGTGGGTCGACCTGCATGTTCACACCAACTTCTCTGATGGATTGCTCGATCCCGCCGCGGTCGTGGCCTCGGCCAAAGACCTGGGGCTGTCTGCGGTCGGAATCACCGATCATGATACCATCGCGGGCATAGCTGAGGCCGCTGAGGCCGGAAGACGGCTTGATATGGAGGTGGTGCCCGGTGTCGAACTGAGCAGCCAGTACTGCCGGCGGGATTTGCACGTTCTCGGATATTTTTGCGATCCGGACAACACGCGGCTTCTCAAATATCTTCGGCTTTTTCGTGATGAGCGTCAGCACCGCGCCGAACGCATGGTGCACAGGCTGAATGAAATAGGCGTTCACATCGCATTCGAGGAGGTCGAGGCCAAGTCGAAGGGATACGCACTGGGACGCCCTCACATCGCCGAGGTGCTCATGGACAAAGGTTATGTGGAAACCTTTCAGGATGCCTTCAGACATTATATCGGGTACGGGGGGAATGTCTATGTGGAAAAATACAGGATATCTCCACATGAGGCGATCGCCCTGATTGCAGACGCCGGCGGGCTTTCATTTCTTGCTCATCCGGGCCCGCTCATCGACAAAACCATGATTTGCGATCTCATCAAGGCCGGGCTGGATGGGATCGAGGTGCTGCATCCCAATCTGACGGCGAATCGCACACGGGAACTTCAGGATGTCGCGCGCGAGAACGGGCTCCTGATCAGCGGCGGATCCGATTGTCACGGCGGCCGGGACGGGAGGCTCCGGATGGGCAGCCATAACGTGCCGTATTCGCTTCTCGATGCGATGAAGTCGGTACGGCAGGAACGCGTGTGCGGCGCATCACAGCCTGCACGGTGTCCGATTGTATCCGGTGCACGCCCAGATCCATGAGCCGCGGGTATCCGGTGAAGGTCTCCGTGATACCATGATGCGGTCACGAACGTGCCAAGAACAGAACCGGAGGGATCAAATCGTCGCCGTCTTCCGTTTAAAAGACGGATTATTTGAATAAAGATGTATTACGGGCCTAATATCGGCCGGCATCGAAGGGCTTCTCCTGACGTTCTTTTTCACGTGTCGCGTTCATCGGGTTCGCCGTGATCGTGTCAACAAAACCGGGATGATGACTTTCGATGATCGATAAAATCCGGGAAACCGCGTACTATCATACGAAGATCAAGGACTGGCCCGAGGATGAAAGGCCGAGAGAAAAACTCCTGGCTTGCGGACCCCACGCGCTCGGCGATGCGGAGTTACTCGCCCTGTTGATCGGATCCGGAACCGGAGGCGTCACGGCCGTGGATGTGGCCAAACGGATGCTCATCGAGCATGGGGATCTGTCCGGCATGGCGTCGGCGACATCGGGCGAACTCAGCCGGATGAAGGGCGTCGGACCGGCCCGGGGCGCGCGAATACTCGCTGCCTTCGAACTGGGCAGACGGGTCGAGGGAGGGGGGCGCAGGATCCGGATTCGGATTCAGGCTCCGGGAGACGTGTTCCGTATCTATGCGCCGATTCTGGGGGCCTTGAGACGCGAGGTCTTCAAGGTCCTGCTTCTCGACAGCGGAAACCGTCTCATCCGTGATGTGACCGTATCGGAGGGTATTCTGAATGCGAGCGTGGTTCATCCTCGCGAGGTATTCAAATGCGCGGTTGACTATCTGGCGGCCGGGATTATTCTCTCTCACAACCATCCGTCCGGGGAGTCGTGTCCGTCCGCCGAAGACAAGAGAATCACGCATCAGCTGGTCCGCGCGGGTGAGATCCTGGGCATTCCCGTCCTGGATCACATCATCATCACGCCCGAACGGTATTTCAGTTTTTCGGAAAACAAATTGTTGTCCGCTCACGTTTGACTGACAGGAAGAGAGAGATGCTATTCGAAAGAAAACAGGCCGGAGATGTCGTCGTGGTGCGGCTGAGGCAGGACACGCTCACGGGTCATGAGGCGCCGGATGTCAAGACAGGGCTGCTCGAGCTGCTCGCCGGCGAAGGGGACAAGTTTCTCGTGAACATGAAGAATGTCCAGGCTATGGACAGTACCGGACTGGGCGCCCTGCTTTTCGGTATCCGGCAGGCGGAGAATCAGGAGAAGGATCTGCGGTTTTGTGAATTGAGTGAAAAGAGCCGGTTCCTCGTCAAGATCGCCCGTCTGGATTCGGTGATCGATATTTATGAGACCGAGGCCGAGGCGCTCGCCGATTTCAAGGATGAATGAACCGCTTTCATCCCGGCGCATCACCGAATTGCTTCAGACGCGGCGTGTCGGTCATCCCCTGATCCTGCTCGATTCGGTCGATTCCACCAACCGCCATCTGCGCGACTTGGCGCGCCGCGGCGCCGCGCCGGGGACGGTGGTTGTGGCCGAACATCAAACGGGAGGACTCGGCAGGCGCGGTCGCACCTGGCATTCTCCCCGCAGTCTGGGGTTATGGTTTTCCGTCCTCCTCGAAGCGGAGGACAGGCAGCTTCTCTCCCTGATGGCCGGGGTCGCGGTGGTCCTCGGCCTGCGGGTCTATCCGGGAGCCGATCTTTCTCTTCGCTGGCCGAATGACGTTTATGCGGGTTCCCGAAAGATCGCCGGTATTTTGTGTCAGACGCATAGCGTGCATCCGGCCGTTATCCTCGGAATCGGCGTGAATGTGAATCAGGGTCCGGCCGATTTCGATTCGTCTCTCCTCGGGAAGGCGACTTCACTGCGCATCCTGAAGGGTGAACCCTGTGACAGGGAGAGGTTGCTGGTCCGGTTTTTCATGGAAATTGAGGCGCAATATGACCGGTTTCTTGAAGGCGATCGCGAAGGCATGCTGATGCAATATATCCGGTTCAGTGATTTCATGGATCATCCGGTCCGTCTCCGGCTTGAGAATAAGATCGTGACCGGCCGGGTCGTGGGGCTGCATGCGAAAGGCGATCTGCTGATCGAATCTCCCTCCGGACGCCGGGAGAGATACGCGGAAGGAGAAATCATCGAGGTGATGGATGTTACTCGCGGTTGATGCGGGCAATACGGAAACCGTGTTGGGTGTCTTTGAAAAAGATTGCCTCAGGGCGCATTGGCGGCTTTCGAGCCGGTCAACGCGTACGGCGGACGAATGCCTGATCCTGCTCAAAATCTGGTGCGAAACGGCCGGCCTCGTCCCCTCAGACATATCCGGCATGGTCATCTCATCCGTGGTGCCGTCATGGACTACGGTGTTTACCGAGCTCGCCCGGTCTTTCCTCGGCATCACGCCCCTGATCGTGACCGCCGGGATCGATACGGGCCTCACCATCCTCTATGAGACTCCGGGATCGGTCGGCGCCGACCGGATCTGCAATGCCGTTGCCGCATACCGTCTTTTCGGCGCGCCCCTGGTGGTGGTTGATTTCGGGACCGCGACGACATTCGATGTGGTGACCCCGCAATGCGAATACCGGGGGGGCGCCATCGCACTCGGACTCATGGGCGCGTCCCGGGAACTCCATCGTATATCGGCCAAGCTGCCTCGCGTGGAACTACGGTTTCCCACGCATGTCGTGGGACGTACGACCGAGGAAAGTATTCAGTCCGGCGTTCTGTGGGGTACGGTCTCCATGGTCGACGGCATGGTGGACCACATCGTCCGTGAAATGGCATGGCAAGACGTCCGGGTCGTGGCGACCGGAGGCCTGGCGACTGCGCTGGCCGAGAGATCCGAACGGATTCAACAGGTTGAACCATTTCTGACGCTCGAAGGGATGCGTTTTATTTTTGAACGAAACAGTAAGGCGTCTTAATCTTTCAAGGAGGAAATAATAATGTTGGGCAAGGATGTGAACGATACGGCCTACAAGGTGATCGGCGCCTGCATGGATGTGCACCGCATCGTGGGGCCGGGTTTTCCGGCTGAATTGTATGTCAGGGCGCTCGAAATCGAACTCAAGGAAAAGGAACTCCCTTTTGAGAAGGAACGGGTTGTCACGGTGAAGTATAAGGAGAATGAGATCGGTTCGGCCGTCGTCGATTTCCTGGTGAATGCAAGTGTCATCCTGAATGTGCGAAGTCAGCCCGAACTGCATGATGTGGAGGTGCAGCAGGTCCTGCGTATCATGGGCCTGATCGAGGCGCCGATGGGGCTGATCATGAACTTCGGCAGCCTCAAAGTCCAGTATAAACGGGTGCTGCCCAGCCGACAGGGTCAGCAGCCACTCACCAACAAAATCACCAGTCCCCTCGGATACCGCGAGATGGGCAGGACCCGCGAAGCCAATCCACTCAGGTAAACCGAATACATGGGCAAACGATTTTTCCTCGCCGGCATCATCCAGGGATCAGCCCGGGACGACGGCGTACACGACCAGCGTTATCGCGATCGGCTCAGGGCCATTCTCGAAGAAGCATTCCCCGGTGATTTCCTCTACTGTCCGGTCGAGAACCATCCGGGTTCCGTCCAATACGCTGACCAGGACGCGCGCCGGGTCTTTCATCATCATCTCGATCTGATCCGGGAGTCCGATGCCCTGATCGTCTATCTGCCCGAGGCCAGCATGGGCAGCGCGATCGAGATGTGGGAGGCGCATCACGCCGGGGCGGCCGTGATCGCGATCACGCCGATGGCCGCGAACTGGGTGGTGCGTCTCTTTTCGGATGCGGTTTGTGAAACACTAGACGCCTTTGAGGCGTTTGTATCAGAAGGGAAACTGCATCGCATGATAACCGATAAATGTAAAAAAACGAAGGCGCCGTGAATTTTATCGCCTCCGGACGGTTTATTAAAAAAAGGATTTCAACAGGATGAGAAAACCGTATCTGTTTTTCCTGATGCTTGTGATGCCGGTACTCATTCGGGCGCAGGATTATCCCAGGCCCACGAATTGGGTGAGCGATTTCGCAGGCGTCATTCCCGCGGAACAGAAGGCGCAGATATCGGCGGTCGCACGGGAGCTGAAACAAAAGACGGGCGCCGAACTGGCCGTGGCGACGATCCGGAGCCTGGGAGGCGCATCTATCGAGGTATTCGCGAACGACCTTTACAGGGCGTGGGGTGTCGGCGAAAAAGGCAAGGACAACGGCATCTTGATTTTGCTGGCCGTCGAAGACCGTAAGGTCTGGATCGAGGTCGGATACGGATTCGAGCCGATCCTGCCTGACGGCAGGGTGGGGGGCATTCTCGACCGCTATGTGGTCCCCGATCTCAGCCGGAATGATTTCGGAAGCGGTCTGTTGGGGGGGACCCTCGCGGTCGCCGGCGTGATCGCCGGGGATGCGGGGGTGACGCTCACGGGCGTTCCCCGCCAACCCTACCGGCAGCCCGGCGTGGAAGACGGGTCGAGAGGCGGTGGAATCATTCTCATCATTATTTTTATCCTTTTGATCATCTTGACGAAGGGACGGATCATTCCCTGGTTGTTGTTCGCCGCGATGATGGGCGGCGGGAGAAGCGGAGGAGGCGGCGGTGGTTTCGGAGGGGGCGGTTTCGGCGGTGGTTTCGGGGGCTTCGGG
>DSAP01000010.1 GCA_011046415.1 bacterium
AGTCCCGGTATGAGGGCATCTTTCGCCATGACTTCCGGGATCACGATGCCCGAGCCGAGCGCTCCGCTGTGATCGACCTCGTATTCCGTGCTGCTGGTGTATCCGGCCGCGTCCGGACGCGGCGTCACGATCGCCACATTCTGGCTGATCCGCTTCACTTCTTCGGTCTCGTCCAGTTCGATCACGAACGCACTCTCGGAAGGCGAGATGCCCTCGCTCCTTTCCTCGCGTGAAACCAGCCCCTGGAGCCGTTCCGGCCAGATGCCGTAGTCATAGGAAACCAGCACATAATAATAGGTGCGCCCGTTCTGAACGTCGGTATCGATATAGGAATGCGCGATGCCTTTGTCGCTTCCCAGGTAATATCCCTGGCCGTTGATGAGGCCGTAATCGGCGAATCCGGTGATGCCGTTGGCCTTGTCGCATTCGAAGATCGGCCGGCCGAATGTCGGGGTGCCGAATCCGTCTGTGACGATCATCGGATCCGTCATCTTCTTGTCGGTCGCCCGGTAGAGTTTATAGCCCTGGAAATCGTTCTCGCGGTCGAGCAACGGCTCCCGGGTGAACTGATCGGCGATGTTGTCCCACGTCAGAATCACCTGTCCGTCACCCGCCGTCGCCTTCAGTGTCGGCGTTTTCGGAGGCTGTGCGAACCGGTAATCGCGTTCGTAGATGATCTGGACGGTTTTCTTGAGTCTGAAAAGCGCCGGAGCCGCACGCTCGGGAGAATTCAGCCCGGCGATCGGGTCATAGGCGTAAAGCTGGGACATCGAAATGCGTTCGGTCCGTCCCCGGTAAACCGGGAAGACGCCGGTCGCGAAGACCTGGGCCAGATTCCGCGGCACGCCGAAAAACGGATTGAGGGAGTCGCGCGACATCAGTTCCCACATCGACCGGTCATTCCGGAACCAGTTTGTAAAGGGCGGGGTATGGTCCGGAATCGGAAACATGTCGAACATGGTCAGGCCCAGCATGTCCGATTCGGAGACATCGGTCGCGCCGAAATTGGGTTCGCAGCCGAGCCCCTCGATCATGTCGGGCCGGTGGTTGCACTCGGTCCCGTTTTCATCCGGACCGGTATAGTTGAGTTCGCCCGGTCCCACGCCGTCCGTGCCCACGTCGTCCCCGGGATCCTCGCCGATGTCGTATACCCCGTTTCCGTTGGCGTCGAAGCCGTCCCGCCAGTCCTGGTCTTCATCCGCGTCCCAGTGCTCGCGCAGGTCTTCGAGCCGGTATCCGTAAAAACTCAGGAACCAGTCGAGGTTCGTCAGATGGGGGTTGTCGAGCGGCCCGACCAGCATCGTGGCCTGGTTGTCCCGCTTTTCATCGGTCAGCCCGTCCTGGTCGTTGTCGATCCCGTCGTCCGAGATGGCGGGACTCTCGAGATAGGCGAATCCGGCGGTGCCGGTCGGACGCCCCCCGGTTCCGATTCCGGTCGAACTCCAGGAATACGCCAGGTTTTCGCGGCGGTTGAAGGCCCCGATGTCGTTGTCGTTCCCTTCGCCGCCGATGGCGTTGTCGAGCCAGTACCCGAAGGCCATCTCGGTCAGGTTGTAGTCGGAGATATTGGCGATGTTGTACTCCCAGAAGATGCAGTCGCGGGCCTGGGGGTTGGACCACTGGAATCCGCGCGTCTCGACCCGGATTCCGACGCCGCCCCACGGCTCGCCGTTCTGTACCGAGGCGGGCTGGTAATCGCCGATATACCGTCCCGGACGCGGATAATAGTGCGGGCCGTCATAGAGGGTGTTGAGAGGCAGGTACTCCTGGTCCTGCGCGTCGTTGACCACGAAATAAGTCTCGAGGTCGGAATAGATGACCCCGCGTCCGAACCGGCCGTCCCACTCGCCGGGCCATTTGAGCGCGCGTCCCCGGGCGGGCCAGCCTTCGGGCGGCCACGAATCGGGGTCGTTGCTCATCGCGGGGGTCTCGCTGTTGACGTTGATGTATCCCGGTGCGGGCTGCAGGTTCCATTCGACGCCCGTGTTGGGATCCGCATCCTGTTCTTCTCTGTAGTTGGTCTGCAAAAAGTAGAGCGTATCGAGGAGCCCGGCCGCGCCCTTGGCCGCGATATCGACCGGATCATCGACGGGCGTCCCGCCTTCGAGATAGACCCGGGCGCCGATCAACAGGCCGATGCCGTCCGTCATCTTGTATCCGTAATAGGCGTTCGGCCAGCGGGACGCATCCGGGTCGGGCCAGTCGGAGAGTTCGGTGGTGTTTTTGAATTCGATGAGTACCCGGTTTCCGCTCATGTAACCTTCACGCCGATAGGCCACGTCCCCCGCCGGATCATCCGGGCCTTCGTACAGTTTTCCCTGGGCGAATGCCGGGCCGGCCAGAAGCAGGAGCAGGGCGACGACCAGTACGTGTTGAAGTTGTTTCTTCATAATCATGGTACCTTTCATCTTCTCGTGCGATGAAAATATTGCCCCGGACATGCTTAAAACGTGACGCCGATCCCCAGCTTGACCTGCCTGGGCGCGCTGAAATTGGCCGGATTTTGGATGCGGTCATGATACGCGTTGAAATCGCTCGTATGGCTCGCGAGGTCGGCGGGGCGGATAATGGCCTGGTTGGCGCGTCCCGTCTGGCTGTTGACCCCGTATTCGTTCAGCCTGTCGAACAGGTTATAGACGAAGAGCTCGGCCTTCCATTTCATGCCGCCGAAGTCGCCGAGATGGACGTGACTGCGCAAATCCACGGTCAGCACCCCGGGGCTCCAGCTGTTGTTGGGATAGAGGTTGACATCGGCCAGCCGGCTCTCGTTGATCGGCGACCAGGTATAGGCCTGGCCCGAGCCGTACTGCGCGGTCAGGGTCGTCCCGTATCTTGGGGTGTTATACCCCACCGAGGCGTTGAATGTGTGACGCTGGTCCCACGACAGGGGAATCAGAATGGGTATGGGATCCTGACTCTGTCCGGCGCGGGAAAACGTGGTGCGCGGATTGTCTGCCACGCCGCGGGTAAACTGCAGGGTGTAGTTCATCATGGTATAGATCGGCCCGGTGGCAAAGTCGTACTTCACCTCGAGGCCCCGGGCATTTGCGTATTCCTTGTTCCCGTATACGCCGTATTTGATCTGGTTGTAGGTGGTAAAGATTTCCACGGTCAGCAGATCATAAATGTCTTTATAGAAGAGGGAAATCTCGAGACCCATGCCCTCCATGAGTTCCTGCCAGAGCCCCACCTCGTAGCTGACCGTGCGTTCGGCCTTGAGCAGGCCGTTGCCCATCTGGGTGCTGAAATTGGTGAAATCGACGAGGAAGATGCTGTTCTGATACATCCGCTCGAAAGGCGGGATCTGGAAGAAATGGCCGTAACTGAAATGGAGCACGGCCGACCGGCCCAGCAGGTAGGAGAGGCCGAAACGCGGGCTGAGGTGATAGGTCGCAGGCGCCGACGGATAGGCGGACATGCGGGATGGGTCGTCGGCGAATGTAAGCTGATTGGCCGGATTCCTCCGGTTGGACGGATAGGTGGTGTTCGGATTGAAATAGTCATACCTCACCCCAAAATTGATGACCATCTCGTCGAATTCCATCTTGTCCTGCAGATAGGCTGAAAATTCGAACGGTTCTTTTTCGTAGGCGTCGGCATAGGTGGACGCCGAGGGGGAGAGCTGGGGCTCGTACAACACGGCCTCGAGCGGCGTGCCCACATACCGGTTCCTGATCGAGCCGGCATACCGGTCGAACTGATGCTGGGTGGCGAGCAGCCCGGTCTTGATGCTGTGATGCCGGTTGATCTGCCAGGTCAGGTCGAATTTCGCGTCGAATTTCTTGCTTTTCGTGGTGCTGTAATCCTTTTCCTGTCCGCCCGTATAAAACCCTGTAAAACTGTCGTTGGCCCGATAAATATCCGAGACATAACGCGGGTCGAGCGGATCCTCGTACAGGGAATAGCGCCCGTCCGAATCGAGGTAGCCGAACTTGAGCTCGTAGAACGCGCGTCGGGAAAACATGTGGTTGACCTGCAGGGCGTATTGATGGTTGCGGCTGGCATATCCGGCTTTGCCGTCGGGTACGTATTTCCAGACATGGCTGTAACCCTTCCCGATATTGTCGTTCAGGGTATACGACAGCATAACCTTGAAATTGCTCAGCCGGTAGGTGAGCTTGCCGAAATAGTTGATGTTCCGGTACCAGTTCAGCGGCACATAACTGCTGTCTCCGGTATGGGTGGAGAACATGGCATCCGGGCTGCTGAAATTGCTCTGATCATACACGTTGAAACGGCGGACGCCGTTGATGTGCCCCATGTTCCGGTCGAAACGAAAGTTGGTGAAGAATGTGATTTTGTCTTTGAGGATGGGTCCTTCCAGGCCGATCTTATAGTCCTGCACCCGGGTGAGATCCCAGGGATCCAGGCCGACGAATTGGTCCTGGCCGGTATGGGCCGTCATGAAAGCCCCGAGGTAACCGCTCGCAAAGCCATGAAACCGGTTCGTCCCGTCCTTGGTGACCACGTTGACCATGCCGCTCATGGCCCGGCCGTATTCGGCGTTGAATGTCCCCGAAATCACCTCGATGTCCTGAACGGCCTCCACGGCGACGTTCACGGCCTGGCCCCGACCCTCGGAGAATGTATTGTCCACGGGCATCCCGTCGATCATGTACGAAACCTCACCGGTCCGGCCGCCCCGGAAATGACCGCCCACCACGCCGGCCTGTAATGCGATGATCGCGCCCGTGCTTTCGACCGGCAGAATGCCGATTTCCTCGGATGAAACGTTGCGGATCGAACTGGTCTGATCCCGTTTGATCGCCATCCGGTCGGCCTGCACCACGACCACATCTCCGGTCTCGAGCACGGTTTGGTTGAGCGAGACATCCTGCGTGGTCGTCCGGTTCACGGAGACCTGAACGCCTTCGATGCGCGTGGGTTGGTAGCCCATCATCGTGGCCTTCAGGCTGTAAACTCCGGGAGGCACATTGATGATAAAATAAGAGCCGTCCAATGCCGCAGCCGCGCCCAGCATCGTCCCCTCGATGATCACATTGGCTCCCGCCAATCCTTCGCCGCTTGAAGCATCGGTGATCCTGCCCGCGATCTTTCCGGTCGTCTGCGCCAGCAGATTCATGGCGACCCCGAACACGACCAGCACGCCTGTCCAACTGATCTGTCTTCCTCTCATCGGACCTTCCCGTATTTTGTTGTTGGAAACGTTTGCGGATTGACTAAAAAACAGATTCGGTAAACAGCCATATGAGCTCCTCTCCCCCCTGTTGAGAATTGCGGTCTCCTGCAAATGAGATGTTTGTCATTATACTCATTTGTCTTTTTTTTGTCAAGCGCTTTTTTGTCACCTGATTTTTATGACAATTCGGATCATTTGATCGCGACGCCGAATTTCAAGGGAAGAAAAATTGTGGTTTCGCCTCGGGTCAATCCCGCCGCCACGCCCAGTTCCAGAAAGAGAACCGTGCCCTCGAAGGCGAGTTCGAAACCCAGTCCGCCGCAAAACCCAAAAGCGGTCTCGGACCGGCCCGCGACGATAAAATCCTCCGCCTCGGTGGGCCCGATACCGGCGACGTCCCGGGTGTTCAGATAGAACAGGCCCGGACCGGCGAAGAAATAGGAAAGGGTTTTACCCCCCTTCTGGACGGGCATGAGCCATTTGGCCCGTGCGAATGCGGTGATCACGTGCGAGGGTTGGCCATCGACGATAAAGTCATCGATGTTCGTTTCCTGTCGCGTATCCGTGAAATGGCCTTTGGAAAAGGTGAAGTTGTGAAAGGCCAGAGACCCGGTCAACTCGAGCCGCCCGGCAACCTGCTTGCCGGCCATGACCCCGAAATTGACGCCGGTGCGGTAGCTTTGGCTGAAATCGTCCGGGCCGGCCGCGGGACGGGAAATACCCGTGTGGATGTAGAGATGGGGTCTGCCGGCTGCGGACAGTGAGGCGCAAACCGGGACGAGAAAAAGAATCGCCAGGATGTCGCGTGTTTTCATCTTCATACCTCTCTCAAACTGGAAAACCGATCTCCGCAATTATTGAATGCATCCGGGACAATCCAAGTTAATCATAAGTTTTGAAAATGTCCACCCTTTTTAGGATCAACTGAACAGGTTTTGAACATCTTCGCGGGTAAGCGATTTGAAAAAAGCCCGGTCCGCGCGGATCAGGTTGTCCACGAGGTTTTTTTTGCGGCGCTGGAGTTCAAGCATCTTTTCCTCCACCGAATCCCGGGTGATGAACCGGTACACGAATACCGATTTGTCCTGGCCGATGCGATGGGCGCGATCCGTGGCCTGCGCCTCCACCGCGGGATTCCACCACGGATCCACATGGATCACATAGTCGGCCGCCGTGAGATTCAGCCCGGCACCGCCCGCCCGAAGGCTGATCAGGAAGAGCGGAATTTCTGCGTCCTCCTGAAAACGGCGGACAACCTCCTCCCGGTTTCTTGTACCGCCGTCCAGATAGGCGAAGGCGATCCCGGAATCGTCGCACCAGGTCCGGATCAGCCGGAGCATGCGCACGAACTGGGAAAAGATCAGGATTTTATGGCCCTCCGCCGTGATCTCGGCGATAAATTCCCTGAGCGACTCGAATTTGCCGGAATCCTCGTCATGCGCGGGATCGATCAGTTTCGGATGACAGGCGATCTGACGCAGCTTCACGAGTCCCTGGAGCACATGCATACGCGTCCGGTCGATCCCCCGGGCGTCGATCTGCTCGAGCAGCATCCCCCGGTAATAATCCCGCCACCGGATATATTCGGCTTCCTGCCGGGGATTCATGGGGCACAATACGGCCTGTTCGAATTTGGGGGGAAGCTCCCGCGCCACGTTTTCCTTGGTCCGCCGGAGGATGAAGGGATGGATGAGGCTGCGGAGCAGAACGGCGGGCCCGGCCTGCTGATGTTTTTCGATCGGCGTGGTGAACAGGATGCGAAACTGATTGAGTGACCCGAGCAGTCCGGGATTGAGGAAGGCGAACTGCGACCAGAGTTCGACCGTGTTGTTTTCGACCGGCGTGCCGGTGAGTACGAGACGATGGTTTGCGTTGAGCAGGCGGGCCGCCTTTGCGGTCTGCGAATCGGGATTCTTTATTTTCTGGGATTCATCCAGTATCACGTAATGGAAGGAAATGTCCTTCAGTTCCGCGATATCCCGGAGCAGGATGCCGTAGGTCGTGAGGATGATGTCCGGATTTTCTCCGAGCAGCGCCGCCAGTTTCCGGGTGAGCCCGGCATGCACCCCCGTGCGCAGATCCGGCGTGAACCGGCGTATCTCTTCCTGCCAGTTGAACACGATGGACGTGGGACAGACGATCAGCGAGGGGTTGCGGCTGCCCCCCTCCTTTTCTTTCTGGAGCAGCGCCAGCGCCTGGACGGTCTTGCCCAGCCCCATGTCATCCGCGAGACAGCCCCCGAACCGGAATTCCTTCAGGAACAGCATCCACTCGAGTCCGGCCTTCTGATAGGGACGGAGCGTCCCCCTGAACCGCTTCGGGACCTTCCGTTTCCGGATCCCCGCAAAGCCGCGGAGCCGGTCCAGCGCGTCCTCGAAACCGGCGTCGGTCTCGCGCAGGGAGGCCCCGGCGAAAAGCGAATCGATCAGCGTGGCGTGGAACCGGGAGACGCGCGAAACCTGCCCGTCAGCCTGCGTGAAATGAAAGAACGTCGCAAATCGGTCGAACCAGGCCTCCGGCAGCCTTGCGAGGCTACCGTCCGCGAGATGGACGATACGGCTCCGTCCGCGAATGGCCTTCCTGAGGGCCGCGAGGGGGAGCCGGACGCCTTCGACATCGATCTCGACGTCGAGGTCGAACCAGTCGATTCTGGAAGAGACACGCATCCGGATGTTCGGTTCGCCGGTGCGGATCCGGTATTGCCTGAGAGTGTCTCTGTCGAGTATTTCAAATCCATCCCGCTCGAGCGCGGGGAGGTGGTCGAACAGCCATTCCAGCGCGCGGCCTGCGCCGATGCGGAACGTCCCGTCCGCGGAAAGACGCAGCCCGGTTTCGGACAGGACGCGGAGGATCTCCGCCTCGGCCTCCCGGTCCCTCCCGATTTGAAGCACATGCCCGTTCTCCATCCTGTAAAACCGGGAGCGGGGATCCGTGAAATCCACGTCCATCCCCGCATAGCCGAGGATGAGGCGGATTTCGAGATGGCGCGGCGTCTCGGACAGACGGAGTTTCCTGGAGGACAGCGCGCGCGTCTCCCGGACAGGGATCGCGGCAGGCAGGGGAATCGGTTCCCGTTCCGCCAGCGCGGGATAGATCTCCGCGACAAACCGGCCGAATTCGTCCTTCGGAATCACCGGCGGCGGATCGCCGGAGACGAAGGAAAGGGCCAGGCCGGCCCAGGGGGTGTTTTGGATCCGGTAGAGGAGGTTGCCGGACAGGATCCATACGGGATTCTGGGTCAGGATACGCACCCGGCCGTCGAGCGGGCGGGGGCCGTCCGGCAGCAGGAGGGAGGCCCGGATCCGCCAGGCGTCCCCCCCGTCCGTCATCTCGTAGACGATCTCGGCCGGCCGGTCGCTGAACGCAATAGGAACGGTCTTGCGGTCCGGCTGCTTCACGAGCAGGACGCTCTCTTTCAGGTGAGAGAACAGGTCTCCGGTCTGGCCGCCGTAGGCCTTGTGCGCGGGAGGATCTGGAGGAAACACGTGTCGCGGATTTTTTGGGAACTCCTTCCGCGCGAGGAAAGGGACGAGAAACGGATCCCCGGGGGAGAAAACCAGCGACGGATCGGCCGTGTCCACGGCGGTCAGGCCGGCGAAGCGGCCGAACGAGCCGTCCTGTTTGAGATAGGCCTTCCCGGGCCGGAGTATCCAGAAGGAGGGATGGAATTCGAACAGATACACGACGCGCCAGGTTTCGGCCGGCACGGGAGAATCGGACGCTACGGCGTCCGTCACGAGGCCGTAGAAATAGGACTCCCACGAGGGCGGCTTCGTTTCGGGTTCCGGGGGCAACGGGGCGCTGAGATACCGGTTCCGGGCCGCGAGCATGGCGGCCACGATGTGTTTGCAGGTGAGGGGAAACGGGCAGTCACAGTCGCCCCAGACGCCGTCTTCGTCCTCTTCCACCCGCACATGGTAAATCGCGGTGCCCGCAACATCGGCCTCGAAATGATCGACTCCGACCTCAGTCAGCGAGACGCGGCCTTCCTGCAGATAAGCCACGCCCCGGCGAAAGATGGTGCGGCCGACCTCCCTGAGTATGTCTTCGACGTTGATGTCCATGCGATCCGATCGAATCTCTTGTAAACCGATGTGAACCGAACTCTTATTTTACGGAATGCTTTCCCGAAAGGCAAGAAATTGTTCTCTTTTTCCCGTGAAAATTTTCATTAAAAAAAGCTTGCGAATTTTGATTTTTATGTATCCTGAATTCCCGGACTATTGTAACGAGGAAGGTGCTGCAACACCGAGCTTTTCATAGAGTTCCATCTGCCGTTTGGTTATCTCGCCAACCTGCAGTTGCTGGCCTGGCACCTCAAAACA
>DSAP01000156.1 GCA_011046415.1 bacterium
AATCGTCCGCGTCATGCAGGACGATTTCCCCGGAGACGAACCGGCATTCGAACACATGAAGCGTGATCCTGAAATGGGTATACGCATGTTCGACGGAGATCAGACGGCGGCCCACGCTCACCTCGATCCCGAGTTCTTCATGGATCTCCCGGGACAGGCACGCCTCGAGGGTCTCCCCCGCCTCCCGCTTGCCCCCGGGGAATTCCCAGAGACCGCCGAGCAGCCCTCTGGGCGGTCGGAGCGTGATCAGAAACCTTCCCTCCTTCCAGATGACCCCGGCCGTGACATCCAGATGGGGCAACGGCTTCTTCGGGGTTTTGACGGGGAGGGACGCCTGGATGCCGATTCGCCGCGCCGTACAGAGATCCGACAGGGGGCAGGAATCGCATCCGGGGCGTTTCGGCGTGCAGACCAGGGCGCCGAGCTCCATCATCGCCTCGTTGAAATCCCGGATGCGGGTACGGGGCAGGAGGGATTCGGCGAGTGCCCAGAGCCTCTTTTGTGTGGCGGACCGATCCACGTTGTCCGTGATCTGGAAGAACCGCGACAGCACGCGGATGACATTGCCGTCGAGGACCGGAGCGGGACGGCCGAATGCGATGGAAAGGATCGCGCCGGTCGTGTATCGCCCGATTCCGGGCAGGGACAGGAGATCTTCGGCGCGGTCCGGGATGCAGCCTCCGAAACGTTGGACGATTTCCTTGGCCGCCCGGTGCAGATTCCGCGCGCGGGCGTAATAGCCCAGTCCCTCCCAGACCTTCATGACGTCGTGGGATTCCGCGGCGGCCAGATCACGGACGGTGGGAAAACTCCGGATGAACCGGTTGAAATACTCCACGGCCGTCGCGACCCGGGTCTGCTGCAGCATGATCTCCGAGACCCAGATCCGGTAGGGATCCCGCGTCCCGCGCCAGGGCATCACGCGCCGGTTCGCATCGAACCAGTGGAGGATCCGGGACTCATAGTCCGCACGGCGTGGAGAGGGAACCGGCATCACGACGGACAGGGACGAACCGGGCGACCGGGCCGGATCAGGGAGGAATGGATTCATCGCGGACGGGTCATTCCCCGAGACCCTTCTCGGTCCAGATTTGGACGAGGTGGACGAGGGTCTCCACCGCCTTCTCCATCGCGGCGACCGGGATCCATTCGGTCCGGGAATGGAAATTCAGGCCGCCCGCGAAAATATTGGGCGTGAGGAGTCCCATGAAACAGAGTTTCGCGCCGTCCGTGCCGCCCCGGATGATCTGCAGCACCGGCTCTATCCCCGCACGGCGCACCGCATCGAGTGCATATTCGACGACGCGCGGATCTTCATCCAGTCTGACTTTCATGTTTTTGTAGGACTCCTGGATCTCCAGCCCGATCCGTGCTGCGGGGTGCCTGGCGGCGACCCGATCCCGGATCGTCCGGAGCCGTCCGGCCTTCTCTTCCATGCCGGATTGTTCGAAATCCCGGATCAGGACACGGATCGTGGTCTGTTCCACCCCGCCCTCGATGACGTAGGGATGGAGATAGCCTTCCCGCTTCTCCGTGGTCTCCGGCGCGGGATCGTCCTGTAGCTCCCGGACGAGGTCGGTCGCGATGCGCACGGCGTTCACGAGTTTGCCTTTCGCGTATCCGGGATGGACGTTGACGCCGCGGACGGTGAATACGGCGGAGGCGGCGTTGAAGGTCTCGTTCTCGATTTCTCCCATGGCGCCGCCGTCCACGGTGTAGGCGAAGTCCGCCCCGAATTTCCGGACGTCGAAATGCTCGGTCCCGCGACCCGTCTCCTCGTCCGGCGTGAACCCCACGCGGAGGGTGCCGTGGCGGATTTCCGGATGACGGATCAGGTACTCCAGCGCGGTAAGGATTTCCGCGATCCCCGCCTTGTCGTCCGCGCCGAGCAGCGTCGTCCCGTCCGAGGTCACGATGTCCCCTCCGACATGGTCGCGCAGCCCGGGATTGTCGGCCTCGCGGATGACCTGGGACGAATCGCCCGGAAGCACGAGATCCCCGCCCGGATGGTTGCGATGGACGACGGGCCGGACGTCCTTTCCGGACACCTCCGGCGAGGTGTCCACATGGCCCAAAAGGCCGATCACCGGCACCTTTTCGGTTTCTTCGGGGGACAGATTCGAGGGAAGCGTGGCCATGACCACGCCCCATTCATCCATCGCGGCGTCCGTGAGCCCCAGCGCCGCGAGTTCCTGGACGAGGAGGCGGGACAGATCCTTCTGCTTCTCCGTGCTCGGATAGGTGTCTGCCCCTTCCCGGGACTGCGTATCGATGCGGACATACCGTAAAAACCGGTCAAGCACCGTCTCGGCCATGTGTACACCTCCCTGAATGTGGGATGCGAATTTGAAAAGTTAAGGCTTTGACTTGAGGAATGCAAGTTCGACGTTGGATTTCCATGGGCTAAAACGTCTCGAACCGGAATCACCGGACAGGAGGCTTGCATCCTGGCATTCTATTCTTTTCCGGGATCCTCCTGCGCCGGCAATCGGACCGCCAGACCCGGCCGTTTTGGAAGGGCGCGCCGGAGGGCGCGGGCATCGTCCCGGCCGATCCCGATGCGGATCCACAGGGCGTGGCGGGGCAGGCGTCCGGAAAAAAGCCGCCGCGTCTCCCGCCAGGACCGGGTCAGGTGATGGCCGGAACGGATCAGCTCCCGCCTCAGGATTCCGGGGAGTCCGGCCCGCTCGGTTTGCATGATCTCCAGCACGAGATTCCTGTCATATTCCATGATCAGATAGACATCCGCCTTTTCCACGGGAATCCGGGGCTCTCGGAGATTGCGTCTGGCTTCGAGTGTGTCGCGCGGCGCCTTCTTGACATGCAGGATCGTCCTGGATATGGTGCTCCATGTCTTCTGCCCGGCAAACGGTCCGGAAATCCAGCGCACGGCGGAGCCGGACCGGATCCCCCCGGCGACGGCCGGACTCAGCCGGATCCGCGTGACAGGAAATTCCCGGACCGGCACCCCCCGGATGGAGATCCAGGCCAGGCTGTCCACGAGGTCCACGATCAGACAGAGGGAATCCGAGCGAGACAATGTCAGGCAATTTTCGAGGAATCCTTCGGCGATGGACGCGGCGATACGGGCCTGGACAGAGGGGACAGGATCCCCGCTCTCCTCCCAGGGATCGGACAGGAGAGGCAGGAGCACAGAGAGGAAGACCGCCGCCAGCACGGGGATCAGGAACGCAATCCGGTACGCGCGGCGGGTTGCCGGATTTGCCTTGAACGCTTTCCGGTTTCCTGCCAATCCGCGAATCCTTTTCGGAACCGGACCGTTGCGGTTTATCAGGGGGCGGATGTCATCCGTTTCCGGCATTTGAATCATGCAAGCGGTTCCTGTTCATCCTGATTTTATCCGTTCAATATATGAACACCCGCGCGCCCACGCCCAGATAGGTGTAAGCCTTCTTCAAATCCTCGTCGCCGAGCCGCACGCAGCCGTGCGTCACCGGCAGGCCGAGAAAACGCGGATACAGCGTGCCGTGGATGAGATATCCGTTTCCCAAATCGAAGGCATAGTCCCCCAACACACCCCTCTCGAACCGTTCCCTGGCGTCCGGCGCGGGGACGGGCCGTCCTTCTTCGACGAATACCCAGTCCGGCATGCGCCAGACGGGTTTGTGGACCACATCGCGGACACGAAACATCCCCCGGGGCGTCTTGAAGAGCCAGGTTTGTTCTCCATCATGGGTTTTAAGGAGTGTATAACTGCCTGTCGAACAGAACCCTTCATGGAGGATTTTCCTGCCGGATTTGATGAGGAAACGGTGGTCGATCGTGTTGATGATCATATAGGGTGACCGGGGGATTAGATTGTCGAGACGGATTCGGAGAGTCCGGATCCGTCTTTCGACGCGCCGGATTTCTTTTCGGTCCGCAGGTTCCGCGGCGCCGTCCGGAGGAGAAAGCAGGAAACGGATTCCATCATACCCTTCCCGCACCGGATGCGCCAGCAGGATGATCAGGAGTCCTGCAATCAATCCGAAAGACAGCCCCGCGACAAATCCCCGGAAGACGGACTTCCCTGCCGGTTTCCCGTTCCCTCCGGCGGCGGGTGACGTATTGCTTTCTCCGGACTTCATCGGACTTCATACGTGTCATGACAGGATGTGCATTCAGGGAGACCGGGCGGGGAAGGCCGGCGTCTTCCCCTGAAACCCGGTCGGACAGCCGGTCCGGCCGTTCATGGATCGAACGATACAGCCGGCGCTCCGTCGTCTTCGGGCGCGATCTCTCCGCGACTCTGAATAAGAAACCCCCGGTCCGTGCCCTGGATGGCAGGGACCGGGGGTGTGTTTTTCCAGATTTCTTGAATAGAACCGGTTACCTTCAGGACTTCTTTGCAATCGCCTGTTTCAGTTCTTCGATGATGCTTTTCGTCTTCGCGAGAGCCGCCTTGGCCCTGTCGCGGGCGTTCGCGAAGTCTTCCTTTTCGATCATCGCGGGGACCTCTGCAAGCGAGGCTTCGACTGCATTGAGTTCTCCCTGAATGGCCTCGATCGCGGCGCGGCCTTCCTTGCCCCTGGGCGCCCTTCTTACGAGTCTTTTGGCCTCGTCGAGCGCGGCCTTCGCCTCACCCGCCAGTTTCTGGGCTTCCGCTTTTACCTCTTCTTTCTTTCCCGCGACCTGGGCCTCGGCTTCGGCGGCCAGCCTGGAAGCGGCATCCAAAAGCGGCAGGGCTTTCTTATAATTCCGCGTCGGCGCAAATTTGGAATTCTGGGCTTCGATCTCCGTGGTGGCTGCATTCAGCGAGTCCTGGGCGGCTTTGAATACATCGGGAACATACCGATCTGCTCCCGCAGCCCTTGCGCTCTCCAGGGCCGCTTTTGCAGATTCGAGTTCAGCCTGCGGCGCTTTGGCGCAACCGGCCACGAACACGACAGCCAGAACGGCGATCAACAGGATACCGACTTTTCTTCCCCTCATTTTTCCCTCCTTTGGTTGAGTTTGTTTTTCGAACAACAGCCCTGTGTTCAATCTCTTTTCAGCCCTTGTATCCGATTATCTCGATTGGATTTTCCGGCGTTTTAAACAGGATAAATTGTTATCATGAACGAAACGGACAAAAAACCAAAACACGAATGGTCCCTCACGCAATTGCGAACTTCATGGAACGTAATATATCATATTCTTTTCTCCTTTTCAACCCCTTTGTCATGTTTTTGATGATATTGTCACTTTTCAACCCGACGGGTCAAACTCCCGCCCTTCCCAAAAGCGGCGAAGGATGATCCGGTAATGCGGCTGGTAGGCGCGCCTGTATGCCTGGCTGTGCCGCGCCGGCGGCAGCCCCTCTTTTCTCATGGACTCCCAGAACGATCCGAGATGATCGATCCGGAACGGCAGTTCGACATCCTCCGCCATTTCCGAAACGGCATCCCAGTAGCGGATCAACAGGCCGGTATCCGGTCTTATCTCTCCGACGGATCGTTTGAAAAGAAAGAAAATCTGTTCCGGCAGTCCTCCCTGCGCCTTGAAAGGCCTGAGGTTGATCCGCACAATCTGCTCTTTTGGATCGATCCGTTCGACGAGCGGTTCATTCTCCCGGGGCGCTTCAAGGTCCTTCCATTCGGCCAGCAAGATGCCGCGTGCCTCCGCCTCATCCTCAGGAAAATGGTGGCCGCCGCATGCGGCCTGATGGAGCAGTTTGTACAGATCCTGCACTTCGAACCGCGGATACCGGTGGATCTGTTTCCGGATGATCCGCAGCAGATTTTCCCGCTCCAGCGCGTTCATGGATGTACCGCATCTTTCATGGAATTGGATTCCAGTTCACAGGAGAGATACTCCTGCCCGGAGGATTTTCCGGTCTCGTCGAACAGGTTTCTGAGATGATCGTCCATCGTGAAATAGAAAATCTGCCACCCGGATTCGGCCAGATCGAAGACCGTCCGGACGAGCCGCTTCCGGCGCCGCCAGTCGGAATACTGAAAGGCGTCGTCTAGGATCAGGAACAATTGATCGCCCTCGCGCCGAAGCCGCCGGAGGGCGAATCCGATGCGGAGCGCGAGAAGCACCTGCTCCTGCGCGCCGGTGCTGAGGTCGGAGAATGCGAAGTCGTGCACTTCATCGAGGACCCGGAGTTCTTCGCCGTCGAGACGCAGGCCTGTATACCGTCCGGTGACCTGGCGCAAGGGATCCAGGATCGTTTCGGAGACGAGTCCCTCTACGATCTCCCGGTCTTCCTCCGCACGCAGGGCGTCGAGGACGGTCTGGACGGCCTTCTTTCCCAGAATCTCGGCCGTGACCATCTGATAATCGGCCAGGACGTCCCGGCGTTTCTCGCGCAAATGCCGGATCAGAAGCTCCCACTCCACAAAACTGGAATCACCCGTTTCTTTGGATATCAATTCCTTCAATTCAAACAGTTTTTGCTTGTTCTCTTGAATCGCCTGCTTAATTTCGTCCAGATCTTTTTGAAGCGTACTGTGTTCTCCACGATCGTAAGTCTGTCCGGGCGGGATCTCCACATAATCTTGCGGATCGACGTCGAGCCGCGCCAGCTCGCGGCGGATCGTATCGGCCTTTTCATGGAGTTGTTTCAGTTTCGCTTCCTGCCCTGAGAGGACGCGTTCCCAGGAATCCGGCTTTACCTGCTCGTTCGTTAAACGGTGAATCATCTCGGAAAGCCGGTTTTCCTGCGCCTCCAGGCCGGATTTTTCGTCCGCGAGCTGATCGCCCAGCACCCGTGCCGTTTCATAGTCGTGCCGCATCCTTTCCTGACCCGCCTCGAGGCCGGCGAGGCCGGAGAGACGTGTCCCGAACCGTTCCTGGTATCCGGCATGGATATTCTGAATCTCCCGCGTCACGGGCATATGGCGGATCGCCTTTCCGGTCTTCAGGATATGGATTCCGATCAGGATGACGGCGCCCGCAAGCGGAAGCAGGGCGTACAACGGCCGGTTCAGGAGAATGAGGGCTGCGGATCCCGCGGCCATGAGAACGGAAGAAACCGGCCAGATCCAGTGAGAACTGGCGGCCTGCTTCCCGAGATGCTCCCTGTAAAAGCCGGCGGCTTTCTCGATCCATTCGAAATGGCGGCTCGCCTCCGCGGCCCGCTTTCTCTGCTCTGTCTTCTGCTTGAACTGACGGACGGATTGCTGATACTGGATCAGTTCATCGCGCAGTTTCCTCAGATTTTCCTCGCCGATCTGCCCGATCTGCGCCTCGAGTTTCTTCAGTTCCCGGTCCAGTACGAACGCCGTGTGACGTTTCGCCTTCTCCATCTCCGAGGTTTCACGGGCGAGCCCGGCTTGTCGCATCTCCAATTCCTTCAGCGCCCCGACTGTATATTCTCGGTCGATCCGGTCGAACAACGCATCGATCTCGCGGAGTTGTTTGGAATACGCCTTCCAGTCTTTCAAAACGCCCTTGGTATCGCCGACGATCTCCCCGTCCCGGATTTCGCATTTCAGGATTGTGGCGGAGCCGATTCCCCGTTCCTGGATCTGATCGAGAAGTTGCTGATTGGACAGAAAGTATCGGACGACCGCCTTGTTGACGCCTCCGGGACCGGATTGGGACAATTCCGCCTCTGCGCCTTTGACCACGAGAAGCCGGTTGAAATGCGGCGGGAGTCCCCGGTCGGACCCCGCCCAGAAATCTTCGATCTTCTCCGGTTTGTTCGGGGAGAAAATCTCATCTTTTTCGGAAAGGCCGCGGACGGTCACCCTGCCCGTCCCCTCCTGTTCGCGGAGCGGCCAGGTCTTGCCCACGCGGAAAAGCGACCTGATCAGGAATTCGACCAGATGCGTCTTGCCCTCTTCGTTGCGGCCGTAGATCAGGTTCACCTGCCGGGGGGTCATCGTGAACCGGGCGAGCGGGCCGATCCGCTCGGCGTCGATCTGAATCAACCGGACGGACATCAGGGCGCTCCATAGATCGTGTGCAGGGCCTGAAGCAGAATCGTCTCCCGGTCGGGATCGTCCGGACCGGGACGGAATCCGAGCGCATCCACGGCCGCTTCGAGCTGGCGTGCGATTTCCGCGCGGTCCGTGTCGTCCGCGTCGAAGACGGCGGACAGATCGGGCCCTTCATCCCGGTAAAATGAGAACCCGTCGAAAGCGGAACGGACGGTCTCAAAGAGTCGGCGTTTGTCCGTGGAATATCCTTTCACCGTGACGCGCAACCGGACCCGCGGCTTCTCTTCGTCCGAAAGCCCCCGGGATGCGATCCGTTTCTCGATTTCGGCTTGGATCAGCCGGACTTCGTCCGCGACGGGCAATACGACGAATGTCTCCTGAAAGTAGATCGGACCGGAATGGATCGGTCGGGTTTCCACCGCGCCCGTCTCCGTATCGAGCACGAGGAAGCGCCGTCTCCCGGTCTCGTTGATGTCAAGCGGGAAGGGCGATCCGCAATAGTGGACGGGATCGGTATCCGCGGGCTTGTGGATATGGCCGAGCAGCACGCGGGCGGGACGGAACCGTTCCAGATCCCCGCGGCCGAGCGGCATGTACACGCCGGGTTCGCCGGGATTCGGTTCCCGCGTCCCCTCCACCCGGTCGCCGTGTCCGACGAGCATCCAACGTCCCGCCTCCAGTTCCCCGGCGAAAGGCAGGACCGTCTCGCCCATGGTCTGTCCCGCGGCGTAGGGGACGAAGAGGACGGGAAGGCTCATCAGGTCGAATTGTTTTAATTCGGGTTCGGAATACACGGCGATGTTTTCGGCGGTGAAGGACCTTTGGGTCAGACCCGGATCATGGTTTCCGGGCAGGAGATGGAAGTGAACCGTCCTGTGCCGGCGGCAGACGTCATCGAATTCCGAATAATTGCGGTTCTCCGCGTCGAACAGATCGCCCGCGATGATCACTGTCCCGATTTTTTCCCCGGCGATCTGCTTCAGCATCGCTTCAAACGTCTCATACCGGTCGGGATGGCTTTTCCGGTCGGTGAGATGGAGGTCGGATGTGACGGCCGCTTTCAGGACGGTCTCCTTGTTTTATGAGATGCGTTTCGACGAAACCGGGATGACGCGCGCGAGCAGATGCTGAATCCGGGCGGAAGTCCGCCCGATCCCGCCTTTCCGGACCGGCCGGCTGTCTGTGTCCGCGACGAGAAGCGTGTGCACGTCGCGGAAGCGTTCGTCCGCCGGGATGTCTTCCGGTTCGAGGTTCCGGACGAAAGGATATTCGGCGTCGATCGCCTTGCGGACCATGAGGGTCTCGAGCAGGATGCGGAAACCGGCCAGCAGCCGCATCGTCGCCAGATAAAGCCGGTCGTTTTCGTGCGCCATCATCCCCCCGGATCCTGTCCGAACAGTTTCATCCAGGCGTCGAGCTCGGCGGGGGACAGCGACCTGTCATACTTGTCGGACGCGGTCTCCGTCCGGGATTCCCCGGAGAGTGCGTCCGCGAATTCCCGGGAAGAGAGGACCCGCGCCCCGCAATGGCGTGCGAACACCTGGAT
>DSAP01000088.1 GCA_011046415.1 bacterium
GCGGAGGAGATATGGCCGTCCTCGATCCGGCCCGCCAGTTCGGATGAATCCCTGCTCCGGACCGCCCGGATGAAATCGGCCGCGTGCTCTCTCACCCCGCCCGTGCCGGTGAATTGCCGGATCCTTTTCCCGTCCGCGTCATACGCCCAGCCGCCCCCGTCGCCGCCCGCGAAATATCCGTGCTCGCAATGGATCACCACGCCGATGCGCATGCCCCGGTACGCATCCATGGCCTCCAGGCCGGGGGATCGGGGCAGCCCGCGCACTTCGAACAAAAGCGGCGCGGTTTCATAATCATACCGGGTGATTTGCGTATTGGGTGTTTCTCCGTCGTCTGTGTACCCGTACCGTCCTCCGAAGCTGAAAACGGATGCGGGCAGCCCGGACTCGCCCATCATCCACCGGCAGAGATCCAGCTCGTGAATGCCCTGATTGCCGATGTCCCCGTTGCCCGTCTCCCATTGCCAGTGCCAGTCGTAATGCAGTTGCTTCCGCATCAGGGGGCGCAGTTCCGCCGGGCCGGTCCAGAGATCGTAGTCGATGTGATCCGGGATGGGCTGCGGCCCGGAGGCGAGGCCGATGGACTCGCGCCGCTTGTAGCAGAGTCCCCGGGCCAGGGTGATCCGGCCCAGATGCCCTTCGCGGATGAACCGGGCCGCCTCGATCAGCCCGGCGTCCGAACGTTTCTGGATGCCGGCCTGCACGATCCGGTTGTACTTCCGGGCCGCGCGGACGAGCTGACGCCCCTCCCATACCGAGTGGGAGACCGGTTTCTCCATATACACGTCTTTCCCGGCCTGGCAGGCCCAGATCCCCATGAGGCAGTGCCAGTGGTTGGGCGTGGCCACCACGACCGCGTCGATGTCTTTCCGGTCGAGCACACGGCGGATGTCGGTCTCCGTGTCCACGGTCTCGCCGGCGGAGGCGAACTTCCGCTCCTCGCGGGCGAGCATCTCCGTGTCCACGTCGCAGATCGCCGCGACGCGGACCTTTTCCATCTCGCGGAACACGTCGATGTGTTGCGCCCCCTTGATCCGCAAGCCCGCGACCGCGATGCGCACCGTGTCGTTCGCGCCTGCGATGCGTGAACCGGGCCTGCACCCGATCGGCCCTCCGGCCGCGGACAGAGACAGTCCCGCGATTGCGGTGGATTTCATGAATGCCCGGCGGGACATCGCCGAATCCGGCTTTTCCTGTGGGTTGGACAGCTTGTTCATCGTGATCCTTCCATCGGTTTTCAGGGACCGGATCGGTTTACACCACCGGTTCCCATCCTTTTTCATATTCCCGGCCCCACAGCTTCATCGCCTCCCCGTCATCCCGGATCCGGGCCGTCTCGGGATCGAGATTCAGGGTCCGCCCGGTCTTCCAGGCGATGTTGGAGAGCAGGAGCATGGTCACGCTCACGTTGCCTTCCTCGATCGGGGAGCGGAGCGCTTCCCCCGTGCGGATCGAATCGATCAGATTCTGGAAATGCGCGTCCGTCATGGGCCCACCCCCGCCCAGTCCGAGGGTCTCGTCCCGAACCGGATTTTCGTAGACGAAGGTTTTGACATTGTCCTCGTCATAGATTTCATATCCGTTCCGGTCGAGGATCACCGTGCCCCCGGTGCCGTGAATCGCGACGCCCCGGCCCCGGCCGTGATCCGGCATGGGGCTGCAGCTCTTGCCCTCCCACGTGATCATCCGGTCGTCATACTCGAAACCGGTGACCAGGGTGTCGTAGAACTCCCAGTCGTCGTCGAAATGGTAGCGCCCGCCCGTGGATTTCACCCGTTTGGGATATTGGACGTCCAGCGCCCAGAGGCAGAGATCCACCTCGTGCGTGCCGTTGTTCAGCGTCTCGCCCGTGCCCCAGTGCCGGAACCAGTGCCAGTTGTACGGATGCACGTTGTCCCTGTACGGCCTCCTCGGGGCCGGCCCCTGCCAGAGTTCCCAGTCCAGGTATTCGGGAACGGGGACTTCCCGGCCGACGCCGATGCCGGACCGGTTGTTGCTGTACCAGGCTTTCCCGTAATAGGGCCGGCCGATGATCCCGTCGCGGATCTTCCGGATCGCCTCCTGGGTATGGACCGAGGAACGCTGCTGATTGCCCATCTGGACCCGCATGCCCGTCTTCTGCTGCGCGCGGATCAGCATCTCCCCCTCGGCCGGATTGTGGGAACACGGCTTTTCCACGAACACGTGTTTGCCCGCCTGCATGGCCCAGATCGCCATGGGCGCGTGCCAGTGTTCCGGCGTCGCGATCGTGACCGCGTCCACGTCTTTGGACGCGAGCACGTCCCGGATGTCCTTTTCCCGGACGGGGACACGGCCGGATCGCTCCCGTACCAGGGCCGCACTCTCATCCAGATAGCGCCGGTCCACGTCGCACACATGCGTGACCGCCGCATGGTCGCACACACTGAGGGATTTGATATGCTCCGCCCCCCGGCTGCGCACGCCGATCACAGCGAAATGCACGCGCTCATTCGCGCCCCGGATCCGGCCGTAGCTTTTGGCGGAAAAGACGGCCCCGCCCAGGGACAATCCGGCCGCCGCCGCGGAAGCGTTTTTCATGAAATCCCGTCTCGTGATCTCTCCGTTCATGATCCGTCCCCCGTTCTGATCTTGATATTCCGGAAACGCACCTCGTCTCCATGATCCTGCAGCAGGATATGTCCTCTCTCCGCCTCTCCGAATGCCGGCCACACCGCATACTTGCTTCCGGCTACCAGCGCCCGCCACATCTGGTTGCGCCGCGAATACTGCACCACCCGGATTCCGTTGAGATAGTGTTCGACGCGATCGCCCCGGACCACGATCTTCGCCCGGTTCCATCCGGCCGGATTGACCCGTTTGGACGTGTTCTCGTCGGGCGCGTAAAACAGCGCGTTTGCCGGGATGAGATCGTACAGCGAAGCCAGGGTGCGGTTTCCCGCCGTGCCCTGGACGGCGTCCGGGTGATGCGCGTCGTCCAGGATCTGATACTCGCATCCGATGGAGGAGCCTTCGCCCTGATTCAGTTCCGTGTCCACGAAATACTTGATGCCGCTGTTCGCGCCTTTCGTGTACCGGAAATCCACTTCCAGCTCGAAATCGCCGAATTGCCGGACCGTCACGATGTCTCCGCCGTGGGCCGCCTCTTTCCCGCCCGAGGCCATCACGATCAGTTCGCCGTTTTCGATCTTCCAGCCGCGGGCCGGGAAATGATCGAGTCTCGCCCCCCGCCATCCCTCGGTCGACACCCCGTCCCAGAGCAGCCGCCAGCCTTCCGCCTGCTCGCGTTCCGTCAGCCGGTTGGTCAGAAAACTGATCTGCGGGATGGCGTCCGACTCCGGGCTCATTTCCGCCCCGGGATTCTCCGTCAGGATCCGGAGATTCCGGAAACGGACCGTCTTGCCTTCGTCTTCTTCGGAATAGATCGCGTGGAGCTGCATGGCGATGAATCCTTCCGGCATCCGGTCGTCGAT
Organism: bacterium; assembly: GCA_011046415.1. Taxonomy (GTDB): domain Bacteria; phylum Zhuqueibacterota; class QNDG01; order QNDG01; family JABMRT01; genus DSAP01. The sequence continues at coordinate 3,453 of DSAP01000088.1, forward strand.
CAGATCCGACGCGGGCACCCCGTTCAGCCACACCCGGATCCGCCGGCCGATCGCCTCCGTTCGGAAATGATTCCAGTCTCCCGGCCGGAACGCGGCCTTGGCCTTTGGATTGCACTCCAGATTGTACAGCCAGCCCCGGCGCCCTTCTTCATACAATCCGCCCGACCAGGCCCGGGCGGAGGGATCCACCTCGACCTGGATGCCGTGCACCCGCCCGTCCTGATACTCCGGAATGCTTTGGCTGCGGATCTGCATCCCCGAATTGAGCCCCGGATCGATCTTGACCTCGAATTCGAGGATAAAATCGCCATAGGCCTGTTTCGTGGCCAGAAACGTATTGGGCAGCCCCATCCGGCTGATGCCCACGATGGCGTCGCCTTCGATGCGGAACTCCCCGTCCCCGTTTAATACCTCGAAATTGGAGAGATCCTTTCCGTTGAACAGAGTCTGCCATTTGCCCCCCGCCAAAAGGGGACAGGCGATGACCAGCAAAACCAGCCGGGTGATTTTGGATTTCACGGCGACCTCCTTGCGGTTGCGGATTCGGATAGCGTTTTTTTCGATTCGTGCAAAGGCACTCTCCCCATTCGGACGCCCCGGGACGGTCCGGTTCCCGATTCATTCCACGGGGACGGATTCCAGCGGAAGCAACGGCATCGGCAGGCCGTTCTGCCTCAGACGGAAGAGCACCTCTTCGACGAGCGGGTCGGTTTTCCGGATCTCGACGCCGAAAAGACGCGGCATGAACACGCCCGCGTCGAACCATTGCGGTGCGGGATATTCGACGATCGTGACGCCTTCCTCCGGGGCGATTCCGGCCTCCTGGCGCGCGATCCGCAGGGCATCGGCCAGGCCGCCGATCGCGTCCACCAGCCCGGCATCCAGTCCGTCCCATCCCGACCAGATGCGCCCGCGCGCATGCGGTTCGACTTCATCATAGTCCATCCCGCGGCCCTCGGCCACGTATCGGACAAACTCGTCATACAGGGACAGGATCTGAGTCCGCATGATTTCATGTTCGGATTCCGTCAGATTCCGGTCCGGGAGCCGTGCGTTCAGGAGCGGGAGTGTGGCCCCGAAACCGAGATCGGCGAACGCGCCGCGTTTCACGAAATCGGTGCGGAGTCCGAGTTTTTCCTTGAATCCGTCGTCGTACAACCAGCCCCCGATCACGCCGATCGATCCGGTGATCGTGTTCGGAGCCGCGACGATCCGGCTGGAGCGCATCGAAAGCCAGTAGCCGCCGGACGCCGCCACGGCGCCCTGGGATACGATCACCGGCTTCTTTTCCATCGCTTTCTTCAGGGCCCTGGATATCAGATCCGACGCGAGCGCGTCGCCGCCGGGAGAATCGACCCGGAGCACGATCGCCTTGACCCGGCCGTCGCGGCCGGCGCGTTGCACGTCTTTCACCAGCTTGCGGGCGTGGATCCCTTCGTCCATGGCACAGATCCCGAGCGCATAGATCACGGCGATCCGCGGCGGTTCGCCCCACCGGCCGTCCGCCGGTTGCTGCCGTTCGTTCAGCATGCCGCGCGGGACAAAGCCTTTTTTGCGCCCTTCGAATGCTGCGATGATCTCACGGACATCGTCCCAGCGCCCGAGCGTATCGACGAGGCCGTGCTCGCGCGCCTGTCCGGCCGGAAGCAAACCGACCTCATCGACGATCCGGTCGAATTCTTCGCCTGAAATCCCCCGGCTCTGCGTGACATCCTTGCGGACGAGTTCGTAAAAGTGATCGATGAGCCGCCGGCGTTGTTCCCGGTCCGCTTCGCTCATGTCCTCGCGGGCGATCGACTCGAACGCGGATTTGTAGTCGAAGAAACGCCACTCCTCCGCGGCGATTCCGATTTTCTCGAGCAGGCCGCGGAGGTACGTGTTGCCCGAGATGAATCCTTCGAGGGTGATGTTCCCCAGCGGGTCCAGGATGAGGAGGTCCGCGACCGAGGCGAGGTGATAATCGGTGATCCCCCCGCGGTCGAGATGGATGACGACACGTTTGCCCGTCTCGCGGAACGCGCGCAGCCGTTCGCGCAGCTCCCATTTCATCTCGTGCGAAGCACTGATGCCGGACAGATTGAGGGCGACTCCCCCGACCGTCGGGTCCCGGCGCGCCTCATCGACCGCCCCGACGACATCGAGCAGCGTGTTCGAGTCGTCGAAGAGACGGAATCGTTGATATCGCAAGTGTCCGAGCAGGTTCATATCGAGATAATCCCGTTCTTTCCGGATATAGGAATCCATCACGTTCCTGTCATACGCGCCGACGCGGACGCCGTAGACCTGGAAATCGCCGCCGTTCCCGTGCACCCGCCGCTGCACGGTGACGCCGGTACGCCGGAGATTCACGGAAAGCCCGGCCGTATACACATCGCCCTCGAACGCCCTGCCGAAGACGCGGATCCCGGGTAAGGCTTCGACCACGACCCCCGCGCTCCATTTCCCGTCGCGGACCCGCTGTGGGTCCTGCAGGGCGAAATCTCCGAACAGGGCCAACCGTTCATCGCCGAAGGGCCGGATCGCGAGATCGGTGTAGAGCATCCGGGACCGGCTGCGCAGGGTCTGTTGTCCCGCGACGCCGAGGGAGAGATGCCGCAGGGGGCGGACGAGGAATCCCATCGTGATCTGTCTTTCCCTGCCGAATACATCCGTCGCGCCCCCGGACCAGCCGTAGCCGAATCCCGCGCCGAAGGTGCGGTTGCCGAAAGAGGAAGACAGGCGGTAATCGGTCACCGATCCGGCCGGGGTCTTCAGCCGGATCATCCCGAAACCCAGGTTCGGCGCGGCGGCGAAGATCCCCCATCGGTTGAAATCCCCGGACGATCCGTTCCGGTCCGTCCAGGTCAGGTATAAATCGGGCTGATGCACATAGGTCAAAAGCGCGGGGTTGTCGTATCCGTACAATCCGTATTTCATCGCGCCGGGCGAGGCCGTCACAAAGGGTTCATGACCGTAAAATTGCGGCACGGACTGCCGGGCCGAAACCGGAAAAGCGGCAAGCAGGATGACGAGGACAGCGGTACAGGTCGTTCTCATGACACCTCCCTGAAAGGATTACGGATTCTCGATAGCACGGGTCGTGGTATCTGGACCCAAAGTAGAAAAACCCGATCCCAGAATAAACTGCTTTCTGCTTTCTGCTTTCTGCTTTCTGCTTTCTGCTTTCTGCTTTCCCCTCGTCACGTGTCACGCGTCACGTGTCACGGCTTCTCCCCGTCACGGCTCCCGCCATCGCTACTTGTTCTCCTTGTCCAGTAGTTTGACAAGGGTTTCCTGATGAATCAGATGAATTTCATGGCTGTTTTCCAGAAAGGGTCTGACGTCTTTGACCGCTTCAGACAGATCGAGAGTACGGATTCGGTTCAGCAACAAACGCCGCCAGTTTGCCTGTGATACGGGTTCGTCATGCCATCCGGTTTGGTTCAGGGCATTATTCAGCAAATGGAGATTGGGTTCAGGCCATGCGGGATCGCTCAGATACCAGATCAGATCGTAAAGATCACGGCCTTTCACAAAGGGCCGATGGAAGAGTGCGTGCAGCTTGCCTGCAAATAATGAAGAAGGATCGTGATGCTGGATGTTAAGCGGAATATAGCGTTTGATGACACGCGTGGCCAGGACCGCGCCGTCGGGCGGGTCTGTATCCACTTCGATTTTAATTGAGAAATTTTCCTGACGCTGATCGGAAAGATGAAAATCATATAACAATTCTTCAAATTTAATGAAGGCCGAATGTACGGTTTTTTGATCGTTGATCTTGATTTGTGTTTGATACCCCTGTTTCTCAAGATCGGTACGGATCGCCTTCATGAGATGTGCAAAATGATAGGGAGATTCCGGTTTTTCGAGGGCAAAATCAAGATCTTCGGAAAACCGCGGAAGTTGATATAAAAAACGAAGCGCCGTGCCTCCATGAAAGGCAAGCGGAATCATCGCACCTTCGTTTTGCAGGACGGCAAGGATTTTCGCCTGAAGATATTCCCTGATCATATTCCGCCTGGAAAGGGGATCCGGGTAATTTGCGATGATTGTCCGCAGATATTCTTTCAAAGGATGCGATACTCACTTTTTTCTTTGTGAATCATCTGCAACAGGGTTTCGCAGGCGCGGGTTAATTTCTTCGATTGTGCTTTTTCGGCGAATTCGGAGAGCCGCTCAGGGTTCAGCTGATCCATATGCTGCAGACGCAGGGATTGCAGGTATTCTCCCCGGTCACCCTGTTTTTTCAGGTGAATCAGATCCAGCAGCGCTTTTTCAGGTGCGGCAATCAGGGCTTGCTGATTCGATCCGACCTGAATCCCATGATAACCGTAAAACATCTCTCGGCGGATATGATGAAACTGATAGACCCCCAGAGGCGTGACTTTTCGTCCCGGCCTTGAAAGGGAAACGCTGATGGTTACGGGCACATATTCGGGAATCAACCCATACTGGGCAAGCGCGGACTCACAGCTTACATAAGAACCCGGAACCAGACGGTTGGCGGTCAAAAAGGGATGCGGCCGGGTCTTCTGATGCGGAGGAGCCAGGGCATATAAACCGCGGCGGATCTGAATCAGCTTGCCCGTATTTGTCCATCGTGAAAGCTGTTTTCTGACATCCGTCGCATCGTCGGATCCCGCCAGAAGCAACCCGGTCTCAAAGAGAGGTTCATCCCTCACGATTTCCAACAGTTCTTTGAATTTCATGGTATTAATATACCATGATTGGTATTTAATTGCAATGAAAAACGCAAGCAACATGAATTGCAACGGTACCGATCGACACCCCGCCCTACGTGTCACGCGTCACGGTTTTTCCCGTCACGTGTCACGCGTCACGTGTTACGGCTTTTCCTCGTCACGCATTACGTGTCACGGCTCTTCCTGCTTTTACGGTTCAGTCTGCGACCTCCCCGTCCGCCAACCGGCGGACACCCCTCCTTGGCAAGGAAGGAAAAAAACAACCGCAAGGCCACCTTTTTTATCCCCCTCCGCAAGGGGGATCGTCCGCCTCGGGCGGACGTGGGGGTTTTGGAAACCACCCGTTCCTCGTTTCCCTGCTTTCCGCTTCCCCGCTCCCCGCTTCCCGGCGGGGTTTAGAACCCCGCCCTACGATCATCACGCGTCATTGCTTTTCCTGCTTTCCGCTTTCCCGCTCCCCGCTTCCCGGCGGGGTTTAGAACCCCGCCCTACGATCATCACGCGTCACGTCTTTTTCCCGCCTTCTGCTTTCTGCTTTCTGCTTTCCCCTCGTCACGCGTTACGCGTTACGCGTCACGGCTCTTCCTCCCACAGAGACCGCAGGAATGAGAGAACATCCACACCTGGCTGTCATCCCGGCGATATCCAGGCCGGGATCCTTGCGGCTTCATGCAGGTATTTCAATCCGATCCTGCTTTCGTGAATTTCGTGTTTTTCGCGGGCACTTCCGGAGTGGAATGGCGGGGGCATCATAAATTCATGTTCAGGCATAATAAAAAGGTGGGATAAAATCCCACCCTACTTAAAATGCCAATTTCCACTGGGCGGCATTTCATAGGCCGCCGCATTCACAGCCAGACCCCGACCTCCTGTCACGCCCCCTTTTTCTTCCCGGCGTTCCTCAGGCCGGGATCTTCGCGGCGGCTTTCAAGACCCCCGACTGACTCGTCCCTGCATGTTCTTGGCAGGGAAGATTTCGGGGGTGACAACTTCAGGGTGTGGTGAATGGTATATTGATACTGATTCTTTTCTACCTCTACCTGCCCGTCACGCGTCATTGCTTTTCCTGCTTTCCGCTTCCCCGCTCCCCGCTTCCCGGCGGGGTTTAAAACCCCGCCCTACGATCATCACGCATCATTGCTTTTCCTGCTTTCCGCTTTCCCGCTCCCCGCTTCCCGGCGGGGTTTAAAACCCCGCCCTACGATCATCAC
>DSAP01000174.1 GCA_011046415.1 bacterium
TCATCGTGGATCCTTTTCTGTTCCGTGATATCCCGGGCTGAGGCGTAGATGAGTTTGCCGGACGGGAACGACCGCCATTCGATCCAGCGGTATGAGCCGTCCCTGCACCGGTAGCGGTTGATGAAGTTCAGGATTTCCTTCCCGTCGGAGAGGGTGGATACCGCCTCCAGTGTACCCGCCTGATCGTCCGGATGGACGAAATCGAGGAACCGTTTTCCCTCCAGTTCTTCCAGCGGATATCCGAGCGTCTTTTGCCACTCGGCGTTGAGACGGCGGAAACGGCCGTCCGTGTCGGCGATGCAGAGCAGGTCGAGATTGCAGGAGAAAAACCGGTCCAGTTCTTCCGTTTTCTCTTTCAGCGCCTCTTCCGCCCGTTTGCGTTCGGTGATGTCGTGAATGATCGAGTAGAGCAGGGGGCGTCCCCCGAGCGAGATGGGGCCGCTGTAGACCTCCACCTCGCGGATGTTGCCGTCGGCCAGCCGGTGCCGGAAGAAGAAATGGTTGCGCCGTTCGTCCCTTGCGCGCTCCATTTCGGCCTGCACCTCGCCCGGAGGCAGGGTGTTGATATCTTCGATTTTCTTCTTCCGGAGTGCCTTGCGCGTCCATCCATAGTAGGCCGCGGCCGCCGGGTTGGCGTCGACGATCGCGCCGCCTTCCGGGTCGACCACGAGCATCACGGCGTGATTGTTCTCGAAGAGGTTGCGATACCGTTCCTCGCTCTCCCTGAGCGCCTCGTCCGCCCGTTTCTGTTCGGTGATGTCTTCGTACGTGCCGAGGACGCCGATAATCCCGCCGCCGGCGTCCCGCAGGGGCACCTTATTCGTGCGCAGCCAGATGAGGCCGCCGTCCGGTGTGGTCTCGGGCTCTTCGTACCCCAGTTTGGGGGGCCCGCTTTCGATGACCTCCTTATCGTCGGCCCGGTATTGTTCCGCCTGGTCCCGCCAGGTCATCTCGAAATCGGTCTTTCCGATCAGGTCGTCGGGCGACTGGAGTCCCGCGTCCCGGGCGAAGGCGAGGTTGCATCCCAGATATCGGGATTCCCGGTCTTTCCAGAAGACACGCGCCGGCACGGTGTCGAGCACATCCTGGAGGAGCCGGCGGGATTCCAGGATTTCTTTCCGCGCACGGCGCTCGGCGGTCTGGTCCCGGAACACCAGGACGACGCCGGCGATTTCTCCGGCTTCGTTCCGTATGGGTGCGCCGCTGTCCGCGACCGGGATTTCCCGGCCGTCCTTCGCGATGAGCAGGGTGTGGTTGGCCAGGCCCACCACCACGCCTTCGCGCAGCACGCGCCCGACCGGACTCTCGGCTTCGGATCGGGTTTCCTCGGAGATGATCCGGAAGACCCGGGCCAGGGGAACGCCCCGCGCTTCGGACTCGGTCCATCCCGTGAGCGATTCGGCCACCGGATTCATGTGCCGGACGGCTCCCGCCGTGTCGGTCGTGATCACCGCGTCGCCGATGCCGTAGAGGGTGGCTTTGTATTCCTCCTGGATTTCCCGGAGCTCCTTTTCCGCGGCGTAGAGATCCCGGAAGATATTTTTCTGGCCGTAATGATAGATCCAGAACAACCCTGCGACTGCGGCCAGGATCAACAGCAGGACGGCTCCGATCACGACGCCCGTCCTGAAACGGAGTTCGGAGAAGATCTCGCCGCGGTCGACCTTGACGACCATGAACCACGGCGTCCCCTCGACCGGACGGACCGCGGAGAGCACCGCCGTTCCCCGGTAATCCCTACCCTCGAACACGCCCCGATGCCCCAGCGCAGCCCGGACGGCCGGAACGTCGCCGTGAGTCACGGAAATGCGGAGCCGCATGGCCGCGTTCTCCCAATGGCGCAACTCATTCAGGAAAAGCACGCTGTCACCCTCGATGCGGACGATGAGGGTTTCGGCCGTCCTGCTCGGTGTGGGCCACAGATGGATCAGGGGAAAGAGGAAGTCGGAGGGATCGATCTGCAGAATGAGCACGGCGACCGGTTCGCCCTCCGCATCCAGGACCGGGGCCAGGAAATCGAGATGGATTATGTCATGGATCCCGCATTCATATAAACCGGTCGATATGACGGTCTTTTCGGCGACGGCCAGGGGAAGCAAAGCCGCGGTGTGGGTATCCAATTCCGTGAATTCCGGATCGCTCGCGGCGATCCGGTTCCCGCGTGTGTCGAACAGCGCCACATGCGCGTAGCCGTGTTCCTGTTGTATGGATGAAAGATGTCCGAGCAGGCGTGACAGGGGATAATCCTCGCCCCGGGTCAGCCGTCTTTGGGTCAGCCGGAGAAGCCGGGCGTTCTGCGCGAGGAGTGCGGCGTCTTCCAGTTCATCAGCATACCAGCCGGCGATCTGGGACGCTTTCAACTCCGCGACCGCAATCAGGCCTTCTTTTTTCTCACGCCGGATGAATCCGGCTTCGAGACGGTAGAAGAAGATGCCGCCGATGATGAAGAGAAGGCTGATGAGGAGAATCCAGCGTATCAGATGCCGTTTCTCAGAGATCAACGGTGTGGCCCAAATCGCCAAGGCGCCTTCCTTTCCGGCCATTAGTAGGGATATGGTTTTTATAATAATAAAAGCAGACAGTTTTTCCAATAACAAACTGCGGTTTTTAATTTAATTTTCGAAACGGCATGAATGGTTCCAAACCGTGAAGGGGAGATCCGGAGAGGATCGGTTTTCGGTTGATTTTCTGTTTTTTTGCGGCTATCTTTGATCATCATGATTGTCGAGAAAAGAACCCCGGAACGGGGTACGGCGCTCATTACCGGGGGCGCCAAACGCATCGGGCGGACGATCGCACTGGCGCTGGCCCGGGAGGGCTTTGCCATCGCTCTCCATTACCGGTCTTCCCATGCCGAGGCCGATGCGCTCGCGGGCGAGATCCGGGAGCTGGGCGTCGAAGCCGCGACCTTCCGATGCGATTTTTCCGATCCAAACGAGGTGTCCGCCCTGATAGACCGGGTGTTCGCCGTGTTTCCGGATTGCCGCATCCTGGTCCACAACGCCTCCCTCTTCGAACGGGCGACCCTGCCGGAGACGACACCCGAATTCTTCGACCGGCTGATGACCGTGAATCTGAAGACGCCGATATTCCTCTCCCGGGCGTTTGCTGGACGGTGCGAATCCGGACAGATCATCACCCTGCTCGACACCCGGATCCGCAGGCAACAAACCTCCCATTTTGTCTACAGCCTCACGAAGAAAGCCCTGCGTGACTTCACGCAGATGGCGGCGAAAGCGCTGGCGCCCGGGATCCGGGTCAACGGCATCGCCCCGGGTCTCATCCTGCCTTCGGCGGAAGGCGGTCCCGAGGCCTTCCGGCGTATGGGCGAAAAGATTCCGCTCGGGCATACCGGCGACCCGGAAGACATCGCACGCGCCGTGCTCTTCCTCGTCCGGAACGACTTCATCACGGGCGAATGCCTCTACATCGACGGCGGGGAGCATTTGATCTGACAAAACGGACCAATTTAAAATTTTGGAGGATATGATGAGAACTGTATTTATTTTGATTGTTTCAATCGGGATTCTTTCATCTCAATCGCTTATTGCACAGGCAACTCAAAAAAACAGAGTCATTGTCTTAACCGATATCGAGGCCGATCCGGATGACACACAATCATTGGTCCGATTGCTTTTATATTCGAATCAAATTGATATTGTATAAAATTGATAAAACAAAAGATAAAGCAGAGGCCGAAAAGCTGATTTCAAAACTCAGAGTTTATACGATATCCGACCAGGATGACAGCGGTATCTGGATTCGAAATAATTTCCCCGGCCTGTTTTATATCGTCACCCCCGGCGATCATTATGGCAGTGCAACGTGGACTGGAATCAATGAAATTGAATCAGGATAAAAAAGGAAGTGTCGGTTCATATTATTCTGAAAGTTACGGATAAGGGTAAGCCTCAGTTGTCAAGATATAAAAGAGTAATCCTGAATATAACACCAAATTAAACAGCACAACCGCCAGTCAAATCCGGTTATTGTCATACGGATCCACGAATGGCGACAGGTCAGGCGGGAACAGGCAAACGGTTAACCGGGGGGTCGGTGGATGCTGATTCGGATCAAGAATCTGAGGCTTCGTACGGTCATCGGCGTGAATGACTGGGAGCGTGAGTTGCGTCAGGATGTCATCGTCAACATCGAGATGGCATGCGACGGAAACCGGGCCGTCAACAGCGACGACCTGAACGACACGGTCGATTACAAGACGCTCAAACGGAGGATCATCCGGCTGGTCGAGTCATCCCGTTACCGTCTGATCGAAAAACTCGCCCACGAAATCCTCAATCTGGTCATGGAGGACGTACGGGTCAGCCGCGCGGTCGTCGAGGTCGACAAGCCCCACGCGCTGCGCTACGCCGATTCGGTCTCGGTGGTGGCGGAGCAGACGCGGAAAGGCTGAAAGCAATATTCAAATTTCATCATATGCTCCACAAACCAAAACGGATCGGCATGTCCAGACCCCGTAAGAGGCACCGGGTGGTGATCGGCGCGGGTTCCAATATCGCCCCTGAGGTTCACATTCCCCTGGCGCGTGAGAAAATCCGTCACGCACACCGGATTTTAGGCGAGTCCGACTGGGTGGAAACCGAACCGGTCGGCTTTGAACGGCAGCCGAATTTCATCAACGGCGCCTTCCTGATCGAGACGGACATGAAGCGATCCGAACTCAAAGTCTGGCTCCGCGATGTCGAATCCATGCTGGGGCGGATCCGCACCGCGAACAGGAACGGGCCGCGCACCATCGACCTGGATCTCGTCGTATGGGACGGCGAGATCCAGGATTCCGATTTTTTTTCGCGGGATTTTCTGAAACGGGCGGTAATCCAGCTCTGTCCCGGTCTCGATGCGGACTGATCTCCGGCCAATTCCTTCCCCGGCCATTCCGCTGTTGCGCGCGGATAAAACGGAAAACGATCACTACAAATAACGTGCCACTCTCCTTTTTTCGGCTTGACAAAGTCTGGACGATCCCGTATATTGATGCGACGTTGGGTTAAGCTCAAGCCTTTATTCAGGCTAACCCGGCCCGTTCATGAATGGAGAAACGAAGTTTCATAAACCAATCAGGGTGAGGACCGGATTCAATATGGCCCGCATTACGGTTGAAGAGGTTGAAAAAGTCGCGGCGCTGGCCAGACTCCGCCTGACGGATTCGGAGAAGGAGTCATTCCGGAGTCAGCTCGATCAGATGGTCTCCTATGTCGAGAGACTCAACGATCTCGATACGACGGAAATCGAACCGACCTTTTCCGTGCAGGATGCCGGTGCAACCCTGCGCGGGGATGAGATCCGGCCTTCCCTGCCGCAGGAGACGGCGCTCATGAATGCTCCGTCCCATTCACACGGATATTTCAGGGTCCCGAAGATGATGGAAAAGACGGATCCCGCGTGAAAAACAGGGTTATGGGCCACAGGCGACGGACGACGGGACACGGGAAAACCGGACAAATTGTAGGGGTCATTCCCGCCCGCTGGGCGTCGAGCCGGCTTCCAGGCAAGCCGCTCACGGATCTGGCGGGAAAGCCCATGATCCGGCATGTCGTCGAGAGGGTGTCGCAGGCGCGCCTGCTCGACGAGGTGATCGTGGCGACGGATGACGCACGCATTCTTCAGGTTGTCGAGGATTTCGGCGGACGGGCGGTGATGACCGATCCCGGCCTGGCTTCCGGCACGGACCGTGTCGCCGAAGCCGTCCGGTCCCTGGATGCGGACATCGTGGTGAACATCCAGGGCGACGAGCCGCTCATCCCCGCCCGGGCGGTCGATGAGGCGGCGCGAATCCTTCTCGACGATCCATCCGTCGAGATGGGGACCCTGGTCACGGCGTTCCGTTCCGCGGAGGAACTGTTCAGTCCCCATACGGCCAAGGTGGTGACGGACGATTCCGGGTTCGCGCTCTATTTTTCCCGAAGCCCGATTCCCTTCTGCCGGGATGCATCCGACCCCTCCGTCTGGCTGAAGCGGGGAGTTTACAGGAAGCATATCGGTATCTACGTATACAGGAAAACCTTTCTGCTCCGTTTCGCCGGATGGAAGCCAGGACGGCTCGAAGAGGCCGAGAAACTGGAACAGCTGCGTGCGCTCGCTCACGGCGTCCGGATCCGGGTCGCCGAAACGGAATACGATCCGGTTTGCGTGGATACGCCGGAGGATGCGGAACGGGTGAGAACGCTCCTGCGGGAACGCCCTTCCCGGTTTGGAGACATCTATTCCTGACACACCGGGCCGGCCGGTTGCAGGGGGAAGGCAGGAAAGCGGGAAAAGCCGTGACGCGTGATAGGCAGAAAGCAGGATCCGGATCAAGGAGCGTCGTTAGCAGGACGATTGGTGTGGTAAGGCGGACAAACCGGAGCCGCAGTAGGGATTTCCGGACTGGAAATGACAGGAGAGAAGGAGAATCATTTGTCCCGGGGAAAGACCCAATATATTTTTATCACGGGCGGTGTGGTGTCGTCGCTCGGCAAGGGGATCGCGGCCTCGTCGCTCGGCCTGCTTCTCAAATCGCGCGGGATCCGGGTGTCCGTGCTGAAGATCGATCCGTACCTCAATGTCGATCCCGGAACGATGAGTCCCTATCAGCACGGCGAGGTGTTCGTGACCGACGACGGCGCGGAAACCGACCTCGATCTGGGGCATTATGAGCGGTTTCTCGATATCAATCTCAGCAAAAACAACAACGCCACCACGGGACAGATCTACGGCACGGTCATCGAAAAAGAGAGGCGGGGCGATTATCTCGGCAAGACCGTCCAGGTCATCCCCCATATCACCGACGAGATCAAGGCCCGGATCCGGCGGGTGGCGCGCGACCGCAACGGGGTGGATGTGGTGCTCGTGGAACTGGGCGGCACGGTCGGAGATATCGAGGGCCTGCCTTTTCTCGAGGCCATCCGTCAGTTCCGACTCGAACACGGGCCCGAACATGTGATGAGCATCCATCTGACGCTGGTGCCCTACATCCGCGCCAGCGGGGAGATCAAGACGAAGCCGACGCAGCACAGCGTCCAGAAGCTCCGGGAGATCGGCATTCAGCCCGACGTGGTCTTCTGCCGGACGGAGCAGCCCCTGCCCCGCGAGGCGCGCGGGAAGATCGCGCTGTTCTGCAACGTCGGTCCGGAAGCCGTGATCGAAGGCATCGACGTCCCGTCCATTTATGAGGTCCCGCTCGTCCTCGAAGAGCAGGGGCTGGCGGATCTGGTCCTGAAGCGGCTGGGACTCGACGCGCGGGGGGAAGACCTGACCGAGTGGCGCGGATTCGTCCGGAAAATCAGGAATCCGGGACGATCGGTCCGAATCGGCATCGCCGGCAAATACGTGGAGCTCAGAGACGCCTACAAGAGCATCATCGAATCGTTTCAGCACGCCGGGGTGGAAAACGACGCGCGGGTGGAATTGGTCTGGATCGACTCGGAGAAGATCGAATCCTCCGGCGTGGACGATATTCTCGATGCTGTTTCCGGCCTGCTCATTCCCGGCGGATTCGGCGAGCGGGGGATCGAAGGCAAGATACAGGCTGTCCGGTATGCCCGTGAGAATGATATTCCTTTTTTCGGAATCTGTCTCGGGCTCCAGTGCGCCGTGATCGAATACGCCCGGTCCGTGTGCGGACTCCGGTCGGCCGGCAGCCGCGAATTCGGCGTCCGGCTCAGGTATCCGGTCATCGACTTCATGCCCGGACAGGCCGGGCTGAAACAGAAAGGCGGGACCATGCGCCTGGGGGCGTATCCCTGCGTGCTGCGGAAGGGGAGCCGGGCGGAAAAAATTTACGGCGTTTCCCGGATTTCCGAACGCCACCGCCACCGGTTTGAGGTCAACAACCAATACCGTGAACTCCTCTCGGATCACGGGCTCGTTTTCAGCGGGCTGTCGCCGGACGGACGACTCGTCGAGATGATCGAACTGCCGGGCAAACGCTGGTTTGTGGGCTGCCAGTTTCATCCCGAATTCAAGTCACGGGCGCTGCGTGCACACCCGCTCTTCCGGTCTTTCGTCGGCGCCGCGCTGGATTATCAACACGCGAAGGAGACGCGCTGATGCGAACGGTAACGGTTCAGGACATCCGGATCGGAGGCGGCCGGCCGCTGGTGCTGATCGCCGGACCCTGTGTGATCGAATCCGAATCACTGGTGCTTCACACGGCCGAGGCGATCCGGAAAATCGCGGACGATCTGGGGATGCCGTTTATTTTCAAATCCTCGTTTCTCAAGGATAACCGTTCCTCCGCCAAGAGCTATCAGGGCACGGGCCTGAAAGAAGGGCTGCGCATCCTCCAGAAAGTCAAGGATTCGGCGGGTGTTCCCGTGATCTCAGACATCCATGACCGGCACGATACGGAGGCGGCCGCCGAAGTACTCGACATCATCCAGATTCCCGCCTATCTCTCGATGCAGACGGAACTCACGCTGGCCGCCGCCCGGACCGGCAGGGCGCTGAACATCAAGAAAGGGCAGTTTCTCGACCCGCATGACGTGAAACATATCGTCGGCAAGATCGAGGGCGAGGGCAACCGGAACATCCTGCTCACGGAGCGGGGCGCCAGTTTCGGTTATCACAATCTGGTCGTGGACATGCGGTCTTTCCAGATCATGCGCGCCACCGGATATCCCGTGGTGTTCGATCCGACACACGCCATCCGTGTGTACGGCATTTCGAGTTCGGATCCGCGGGGCGGGACGCCGCAGTTCGTCCCCTCCCTCTCCCGCGCGGCCGTGGCCGCCGGGATCGACGCGATTTTCATCGAGACGCATCCCGACTGCCAGAACGCCCTGTGCGACGCGGCGAGCATGTGGCCGCTCGACCGGCTCAGACCCCTCCTCCAACAGCTCCAGGAAGTCGATGCATGCGTCCGCTCCCTTGAACCCATCGATTTCCCGGGAAAGGATTTGGCATGACCGATGCCACGCGGATCGACGAGAAGATCCTCAAAATCCGCATGCTGCTTCTCGACGTGGACGGCGTGATGACGGACGGCGGCATCCTGTACGGATCCGGGGGCGGGGAACTGAAATGTTTTCATATTCATGACGGCATGGGTGTGACGCTCGCCCGGATGGGAGGGCTCCGGGTCGGAATCATCACGGGGCGCAGCAGCGACATCGTGACCCGGCGCGCCGGAGAGCTCCGCGTGGATGCGGTGTATCAGGGCGCGTTTCACAAGCTGGCGCATTACGAGGAGGCGCTCAGGACATTCCAAATGAAGGACGAGGCGGTCTGTTACATGGGCGACGACCTGCTCGACCTCGTGCTTCTCGAACGCGCGGGATTGTCCGCCGCACCCGCCGATGCGCGTCCCGAGATCAGGCGGATCGTGGA
>DSAP01000052.1 GCA_011046415.1 bacterium
AAATTGAGCCGTGTTATCAAGGATTTCTTTCTTCTGACCAAAATTCGGGGGCCTTCAAACAGGAAGAATATCAACCCTGCGCAACTTGTTCCGGCAATTTAATGATTTTTGGGGGATACCCTGGACGGTGTTTTCCTTGACATTCAAAAGAGATTCCATTAAATTAAATGTTTATAATTGACGGCAGGCAGCTTCGTCCGTGGCCCTGCGATGATCCCCCGGCGGCCGGCGCCGCCCGATGGGAAGGTTCACGGCGAACCTCCGTTTCCGATAAAGCAGCACAGGCGGAAGACGCGCTTTATCAAGGCGATTCCGGAGAAACGATGGATCTGTTCGGCGACAGCCGGCAAGAAGTAAAATCCCGGTTCCGGCCCCTGGCGGACCGGATGCGTCCCGGCAGCCTGCAAGAATTCTTCGGACAGGCCCATCTGGTCGGCGAGGGCCAGGTGCTCCGCCGGATGATCGAAGACGACGCGCCGGTGTCGATGATATTCTGGGGTCCGCCCGGCACGGGAAAAACCACGCTGGCCCGTCTGATCGCCCGGGAAACCGACGCCGCTTTCGTCGGCGTGAGCGCGGTGACGGCCGGCGTCAAGGATATCCGCAAGGTGGTGGATCAGGCCCGGGCCCATCAGAAGGGGCTGGGCCGGAGGACGATCCTGTTCATCGACGAGATCCACCGGTTCAACAAGGCCCAGCAGGACGCGCTGCTCCACGCCGTCGAAGACGGCACCCTGATTCTGATCGGTGCGACGACCGAAAATCCGAGTTTCGAAGTCAATGCGCCGCTGCTTTCCCGGTGCCGCGTGTTTGTCCTGAAACCGCTCGAACAGGACGCGCAGATCGCCATCCTCGACCGCGCCCTTTCGCAGGACGGGATGCTGCCGGCGAATCCGCCGACCGTGGACGACACGGCCCGGACCGCGCTCATCCGGGTCGCGGGAGGCGACGCGCGGATTCTCCTCAACACGCTGGAAATCTGTGTCGAGCTGGAACAGAAAAGAGGGTCCCAATCCATCCGCGCACAAACCGTGGAGGAGGCGGTCCAGCGGCGGATTCCCCGGTACGACAAACAGGGAGACGCCCATTACGACACGATTTCCGCGTTCATCAAGTCCGTGCGGGGATCCGATCCGGACGCCGCCGTCTACTGGCTGGCCTGCATGCTCGACGCCGGCGAAGATCCCCTCTTCATCGCGCGGCGGCTCGTGATCCTCGCTTCGGAAGACGTGGGCAACGCCGAACCGTACGGACTGGTGCTGGCCAACGCGGCGTTCCAGGCCGTGCATCAGATCGGCCTGCCGGAGGCCCGGATCATCCTGTCCCAGGCCGCGACCTATCTGGCGTCGCTGCCGAAGAGCAACGCGGCGTATCTGGCGGTCGAGGCCGCCCTCGCCGAGGTCCGGGAAAACGGTGCGGCGCCCGTGCCCATGCACATCCGCAATGCGCCGACCGGGCTGATGAAGGACCTGGGCTACGGAAAGGATTACGAGTACGCGCATGATCATGAGGGCGGATTCGCGGGGCAGGACTGCCTGCCCTCCGGCCTGACGGACCGGATTTTCTACCGGCCCAAGCCGATCGGGCGCGAGAAAGACATTCAGAGCCGCCTGGAGGGCTGGTGGCCGGGACGTCGAAAAAAACAAACCTGACAAGAAGTGATTTCTTGAGAAAGCGGAGTTGTTGTTCATGAAAAAAGCGATGTGCGCCGGTATCGATGTCGGCGCGACTTATGTGAAAATCGGACTCGTTTCATCCGGGGGAAAGATTGTGCGTAAAACACAGATCCCCTCGAAGATTCACGCCCCCGCCGCGGAAATGCTCGGGCGGACGGCCGAGACGATCCGGCAGATGATGACGGAAGACGGATATGAACTGGCGGGCATCGGCATCGGCACGGCCGGGCAGGTGGATGTCGACAAGGGGATTTTACATGAGGCGCCGAACATGCCGGACTGGAAAGAGGTCCCCGTGGGCGACATACTCGGCGGGCATCTGGACATGCCTGTGGTGCTGGACAACGACGCCAATGTCGCGGCCTGGGGCGAATATGCGTTCGGCGCGGGGCGTGGCACCCGGTTCATGCTCATGGTCACGCTCGGAACCGGCGTCGGCGGCGGGATGGTGCTCGACGGCCGCCCCTACCGGGGCATCACCAACGCGGCGGGCGAATTCGGGCACAGCACCCTCGATATGGACGGCTGGGTCTGCGGATGCGGCCGCAGGGGATGCGTCGAGGCCTATGTGGGAACCCAAGGCTTCAAACGTCAGGTCGCGGAGAAATTGAAAGCGGGAAGGACCTCGCTGCTCACCCGGATCGATCCGGAAGTGTTGATGCCCGTCGATATCAGCCGGGCCGCCGATGAGGGCGATGCGCTGGCCGTCGAGGTGTTCCGCGATACGGGTGTCTATCTCGGCCACGCCATCGCGGATGTGGTGAATCTGCTGAATCTGGAGCGGGTCGTGATCGGGGGCGGTGTGGCGAAAGCGGGAGAGCGCATCCTCGGTCCGGCGCGCGAAACGGTGCATGCGATCTGCCTGCGCGTCCCGTCCAACGCCGTGGAAATCGTACCCGCACAACTCGGCAACGACGCGGGCATCATCGGCGCCGCATGGATGGCCGGTTGTCTGCGCCAGGATGAATAACTTTCAGACACGCGGGTTGCCGATTCCGTGGATACCCCATACATAAAAACAGTCCTTCGAATCTTTTATCCGCCCATATGGCCGGGTTCTACCCGGCCATGTCTTTTTTTCGCCGCCGCGGCAAGTTGCGCCCTTTTTTCCATTTTTCCGGCCCATGCATTTTCCGAAGATCTCGATTCCGGAGGCGCATCGTCGCGGAATCGGTTCGCCGTTTTGGATTCCGTCGGCACCCCGGCCTCCCCGGCGGATTCCGCGGCATCCGGCACGGGTCCTGATCCGGCCCGATCCACCGGCGGGAAGAGATCCGGCATCGAAGGTCCGATCACGTACAAGGCCAGATCCATCGAGAATTTAGTCCATGAGAAGAAGACTTTCCTGGATGGCCGGGCGGAGGTCCATTACCAGGATATCACCCTCAAGGCCGAACGAATCACGGTGGATTGGGACGCCAGGGAGATGCGCGCGGAGGGAGTGTGGAACACGGTTCTGGTCGCGACCGAAGCGGGCGACACCCTCCCCAGCCCACGGCTGCTCGGCGCGCCGGAATTCAAAGAAGGCGTGGATGTGATGACCGGTGAAGTCATGGTCTTCAACTTCGAGACACGCAAGGGCCGGGTGTTGCGCGGACGCTCGGCCTTTGAAGAAGGATTTTACGGCGGTGAGGCGCTAAAACTGGTCCGTCCCCGGGAATTCAATGTGGGCGAGGCGTCTTTCACCACCTGCGACCACGAGCAGGATCCGCATTTCCGCATCCATTCCAGGCAGATGAAGATCAAAGTCAACGACAAAGTGATCGCCCGGCCCGTCGTCCTCTTCATCGGCCGGATACCCGTGATGGCGCTCCCGTTCGCCGTCTTTCCCATCCGGAGGGGGCGGCATTCGGGATTCCTGATCCCCCGGTACGGAGAGAGTGTCACGGAGGGCAGGCATCTCCGGGGAATCGGATATTACTGGGCGCCGAGCGAATACTGGGACTTCCAGAATCAGGTCGATTATTTCGAGAAGAGCGGTTTTCTGGTACGCAGCAGGGCCAATTATCAGGTGCGCTACAAATTGCGGGGTTCCGTCTCGGGTTCGTGGACGCGTAAGAATTTCGAGGCGTTTGATCGGAAAGAACGGCGCTGGGATCTGAATGTCTCGCATTCCCAGGAGTTGACGCCCGCCACGCGGCTGACCGTGGACGCCTCATTCATCAGTTCCGGCCGGTTTTATCAGGAACTCAGCACGAGCCGGGAACACCGGCTCACCCAGGAAATCCGCTCCAACGCTAAGCTTTCACAGCGGTGGGGCAGTTCGGGGAACATACAGCTTTACCTGAACCAGACGCGGAATCTGACGACCGACGACATATCGGTGACCCTGCCCGAAATCAGCGTTTCAAACCGGATCACCTCGCTGATCCCGGCCCCGAAATCGCGGAGGCGGTCGGATACGCGCTGGTATCACGCCATACAGGCTCCCTATCAGTTCAACTCCAGATTCCTGAACAGCAAGCGGGAGAGCACCTCCGGCGGCGTAAAGACCGTCCGCCGGCAGGAAGGGGTCGGTTTCGATCATTCCATGAACGTATATATCTCACCCAAACTCTTCGGATGGCTGACCGTACGGCCCAGCCTGGATATCAAGCAGACCCTGTATGACCGGCGCAAGATCTATTTCATCGATCCCGAGACCAACCGGGCCGAAGAGCGGGAAGAGCACGGATTCTATCACCTGACGACCTACAACACGGCACTCAACCTCAACACGAAAATCTACGGCGTGTTCCGTTCCCGCCATATGGAAAATGTGATCGTCCGGCATGTGATGACGCCGAACGTGAGTTTTCAGTATCAGCCGGATTTCTCCAGATCCGGGTACGGGTACTATCAAACGGTCATCGATACGGCGGATCAGACGATCCGGATGGACCGGTATTCGGGTGCTCTGTTCCGCGGCACACCGGCTTCGGAGATGCAGAGCATGAATATGTCCCTGCAAAACCTCTTTCAGATGAAGGTGGGAGAAGGCGAAAACGCCCGGAAGTTCGACCTGTTCACCTATAATCTCTCCACCGCCTACAACTGGAAGGCCCCTCAATTCAAATTATCGGATCTGAATTCGCGTCTTCAGGCCAACCCGGCCCGAAGCCTCGGCGTGAGCATGAATGCGACGCATACATTTTACCGGACCGATTCCGCCGGGAAGAAGATCGACCGGATGTTTGTCTCGGATGCGGACTGGTCCGACCCGCAGGGCTTCCGGCGACTGCGCCTCGGCCGGATGACACAATTGAGCCTGAACCTGAATTTCCGCTTCAGCGGGAAGCTGAAGACACAGGAAGGCGAAAGGGCTTCACAGTCCGGGATGTCGGGGGATGCGGAAGATCCGGAAGACCCGTCCGATTTCCTGAACGGCGGCCTGGAGAATGTGCGGAACATCAGCGGCGACCGTTTCGAGGCGGATGATAAGCCGGGTTCCATGGAAATTCCCTGGAACCTGAGCGGCAACCTGAGTTACACGGAGAACCGGATCAATCCCCTCCAGGTGAAGAAGACGGTCTGGGCGCAGGCGAATCTGGATTTCAACCTGACCAAACACTGGAAGATTTCCTACCGTTCCCGGTGGGATCTCGAGGAGAGAAAAGCCGTCAGCCAGGATTTTGTCTTTTATCGCGACCTCCATTGCTGGGAGGCCCAGTTTTCATGGACACCGACCGGCCCGTACAGACGTTTTTATTTCAGGATCAACGTCAAATCACCGATGCTGCAGGAATTGAAGTTCGAAAGAGGCACCGGGCGGAGCGGACTTTATGGCTATTGAAAAACGTAAGCCGACGATATGAACTTTCATGTGGACAGAGGGTTCGGCATACCCCGTTATTCCGGGGTGAAAATGCGGAAACGGGAGACGGCCGCGTTTTTAACTTGACTATCAGGATGTGCTTCCTTAAATTAAAATTCGTTTAAAAAGAGGTAAACATCATGACCAGGCAAACCAGAAGACTCAGGGGGGAAATCAATCAGCCCCTGCCCTTCTCGAAGACCAACTGGGTGTTGTTTTTTTCCGGGATTCTGACCCTGGTTGTCGGTTATATCGCGCTGTCAATCGGCCCGTGGGACAGTTTCTGGTCGTTAACGCTCGCGCCCATTCTTCTCGTGATCGGCTATTGCGTGCTGATTCCGGTTGCGATTCTATACAGGAGAGGCGAAAAGGACGACAAACCTGTTCGATCCTGAGCCTGTGTTTCATTTTTTGACGGGCGATTAGCTCAGTTGGTTCAGAGCGCCTGCCTTACAAGCAGGAGGTCACTGGTTCGAGCCCAGTATCGCCCACAGATTCAACAAAGAAACTTTGATCACCCGATGGCGATCAATCGGACCGGATCATGATGGCATCCGGATAAAGCGCCTTCAGGATTCCCATCCCGTCCGCAGCCTCGGGCACCCCGCCATGCCCGTCATGTCCCGTCCAGGTCCAGGCCAGGCAGCCGGCATATCCGTTCCGGATCGCATACAGATAAGCCTCCTCCGTAGTCATCGTCGTCTTCGGACGGTAGCCTTCGCCCAGGTCGACGAGGCCCTTGGCCTGGAACTCGCCGATCAGGATCGGTTTGTCGAGCGCCCAGTAATCCGCAGGGTGATGAAACGGGGACGTGTCTTCGTCGAACCACCGGGGATAGAAATGCACCTGATAATAGTCGAGCGTCCCCAGCGAGTCTCCGCCGGCCGCGATCAGCTCGGCGTCCGAATAATGGTTTCTGAACGGAGGGATATCGGTCATGACCCGCATGTTCCAGCATCCGGTGGTGATTTGCGCTGCGGGATCTTCCCGGCGGATCGCGCCCGCGATCAGGTTGTGGAACCGCTGGACATGGGCCATGGTCGTCCGCCGGGGCGTCCAGCCGAATTCTTCGGTCATGCCCTCGGGTTCATTGCAGATTTCCCAGCACAGGAGCGCGGGATGGCCTTTCACCGCGCGGACCAGCGGGACCAGCGCCTTCTCGAGATAGGCCCGGGTGTAATCCGGATCCTCGACGAGCCGCCGGTTACGAGTCAGATCCACCCCGGCCTGTTCCTGCAGCATGTCGAACGACCAGAGCACCGGAATCAGGACGATGCCGTGCTCCCGGGCCAGATCGAGCGCCCTCCTGAGCGAGGGAATCTCGGAGGGATTCAGTCCGGACACCCGGCCGTCGTCGAAACGGGGGCTCGTCGAACCGTTCACATGAAGCCACCAGCGGATCGTATTGCCGCCCGCGGCGGACACTTCCTGGAGGGCGCGCGTGAATTCCGGTTCGTCGAAATCGGTCAGATCCCGCCCGAAATGGATCCAGGCGAGGTTCATGCCGCTGGCGAAAACGGGCCGTCCGTCCGAAAGGATCAGCCGGTTCTCCTGTGCGGACAGTGTCTGCACCGCGACGCATACGAGCAAGAGCGACAATCGTTTCATGGATGTGCCTCCTTCACAAGATGCATATTGAGATCAAGCGGCTCTGGGCATGAGAATAAACGACCACCGGCAAAGCCGGTGGCTTTTGATTGCGGCCAAAGGCCGCGATCAAAAGAAGGCACGTTTAGTGCCGACCCGTTTAAGATCGTGAACCACTGGCAAAGCCAGTGGTTTGCTAAGATCAATCAAATCTTCCGGATCATGCTCAGATTCTCGTTACTCCGGAACCCATTTCTTCGATAAAACCCGATGGCCTTTTTGTTCCCTCCGGACACTTCCAGCTGCAGGGCCTTGACCCGGTTCCTGTGGCTTCGGATGAAGAATTCGAGGAACCGGCTCCCCACGCCCTGGCCCCGGGATGGCGGTTTTACATAGAACTCGTCGATAAAGACGATCGGACCGCCGTATTCGTTGCTCCAGTAATCGATGAGGATCGCATAACCGATCGGCTCCGCGAAATTTCTGAAGAGGAAAATATCTTCCGTTCCCGGCCTGTCGGCCAGTGCAGATATCGTCTTCTTGATTTTCCGGACGGTGATTTTCTCGCCAACCGCATCTTCGGTGTAGAGGGCAAACACCATGTCCCTGAATTCGGGGAAATCCTCCCCGGTGTATTTTTCGAATGTGATTTGGATCCCGCGTTCCATCCCACACCCCGTTTTAATCGGACAAGATCCCCGTGCAAAAGACCTTCCATCCGGGCGGAACCGGTCTTTCCTCGGCCGGTCCTTATCGTCCCGGATTCCCCCTCCTTGGACCCGCGTCCGCGTCAGCCCTGTCGGCCTCGTCCGGACCGCTTCTCCCGGATCCCCGCGATGGCGATCAGCACGAACAGCCCCGCCAATCCGATAAAAAGACCGGCCGGCACCTGAGGCGCTTCCCCCCCGGCGTAGGAGTGCAATCCCGACAGATACAGATTCACCCCGAAATAGGTCATCAGCACCGTCAGGAAGGCCAGCACCGCTCCCGCGGACAGCCCGTACACCCCGCCCCAGCCGGGGACGAGCCGGAGGTGCAGCACGAGGGCATAGGACAGGATGATGACGAGCGTCCAGGTCTCCTTGGGGTCCCACCCCCAGTAGCGGCCCCAGCTCTCGTTGGCCCAGACCGCGCCCAGGAAATTGCCGATGGTGACGAGCGTCAGCCCGGCCCACATCGACCGTTCGGTCACGACCGCCAGCCGGTCCGCGGCCGGACGGAACCGTTCCTGATTGCGTCTTCCGGAAAGCGCGAAGAAGAGGAGGACGAACAGGCCCAGGAGCGCCGCCAGGCCGAAGAATCCGTAACTCGAGGTGATGACCGAGACGTGCGTGATCAGCCAGTGGGACTTCAGCACCGGCGGCAGATCGGTCATCTTCGGATCGAAACCCGGCGTGTGCGCCAGTCTCAGGATCAGTCCGGACAGGAACGCGCCTCCGCCGAACGCCAGGCGCGCGTTTTTCGCAAACAGGATGCCCGCCAGCAGGGTCGCCCAGGCGATGTAGATCATCGATTCATATTTGTTGGCCCAGGGGGCATGCCCCGAGGCGATCCAGCGCAGGGCGAGTCCCACGGTCTGCAGGAAAAAACAGGCGAGGAGAACGCCGGAAAGAAGGTATACGACCCTCCCGATCGCGGCCCGACCGAAAATCAGATGGGCCAGGATCAGGAGAATCATCGCCCCGCCGAGGACCGGGAGCCAGATGCCCAGTCTCTGGAAAATATTCAGGTTATTGTAGAGAATCTCGGTGAGGATACGGTGTTCCGGCGGGAGTACCGCCTCGCCGTGACGCCTCTGATACGCGTGGATCCGGGCGAGCGCCCCGTCCGCCTCCCGCCACTCCCCCGTCTCGACCGCGGACAAAACGGCCGCGCGGTAAGATCGGACCAGTTCCAGCACCACGGCATCCGCGGAGAGTCCCGGTTCGTTTTCGGCGTGCCAGACCCGGTCGGGCGCGCCGGGAAGGGGAAAGAGCCTGAACTCCCCGCCGCGGAGGAGTGCGACGGCCTCCTGCCTCCGTGGATCATCCTCCGCAAAGAAAGGAACCGATTCCGTGAAAACCGCCAGGAGGAACGCGTCCGGTGAAACCCCGGCCGCCTTCTCGGGACGGCCGAGCC
>DSAP01000028.1 GCA_011046415.1 bacterium
ATCTAAAAAAGCGTTGAAGAAAGTGGATAAAGATGACGCCAATCTGATGATCGGTGATCTGGCGTATGCGTATTTACGCATAGGTTGGATCGAAGACGCGCAGAATTGTCTGGAAATGCTTAAAAAGGAAATAGATCAGGAACAGACCTTTCTTTATCAACTTGAGATCGACTTACAGGATACGAAAGAACGAATTAAACAAGGACTTTTTTCTCCGGAAGTCGAAAAGCCCGGTATAAAATCCGATTTTGTGCTTCAAGATACAGAACCGATCAGCAATTATCCCAATCCGGGTAACCCGACGACCGTTATCCGGTACGTCGTCGAGACTCCCGGACGCGTCTCGGTCCGAATCTTCAACCTACTGGGCCAGGAGGTTAAGGTGCTGGTCAATTCGGAGAAAGAGGCGGGAATCCATCAGGCGGTTTGGGATGGCAGAGACGCAAATGGCCTTACGACGCCTTCGGGTCTTTATCTGATCCGTTTCGAGACGATCAATCACGTATTCACGCACAAAATCACTCTATTGAAATAATTCACAATTTTCTGATTTTCCATTAAAAACGGCCGCGTCCTATCCGGACGCGGCTTTTTCTTTGAAGTATTGGAAATGTATAATAGAAGAATTCATCGCCTGATCCTGGGGCGCATTTCAGACCGGGCCTGATACAGCCGCTCCGAAAAGCCGCCTTCTTTTAAAAATTGCTGTTCCAGCATCCGCAACTGCTGATCCAGCAAATAATTGGTCTGGTGAATCAGGCAGATTGCCGTGTTTGCCGCCACATCAGGGGAACAGTCTTCAAAATAAGTGCTATACGTCCTGTAGGACTTATCTTTCTGATAGCACAGCTTTCGAACCTGCATAGCTTTCGGGTCGTCTTTATCCCACAGCGCCAGTCCGTGCTGGCGCAGATAATCTTGATAATCAACGAGCAATTCTTCGAGGCTCGCCCGCGCCACACCCATCAGTTTGAGTTCGGTTTTCTTCGAGGTGCCCGACGCCATGCTTCCCTCTGCTATGTTCTGTTTGCCGCTCCGGGCGGCCTGGACCATCTGGTCGTGCGTGCGCGACCGGCGGTCGATAAACCGGTTGCAAAAGACGACCGTGGCGTCGTGCACGATCTCGGCCATCTGGTACGACTTCAGGTTGCTGTATCCGCCGTGAGGCGCAATCGCATGGGGAAGATTTGATATTCTGTGATCTCGCGGCATTTGTGAGTCTCCTTCTTGAAATTCAAAAGGTTACTTTCTGAGCATCCTTTCAAAAAATAACCTGCGGAATCACCGTTTCGCCGTTATTAAGAACACTGCCCATATATGTCCTATCTGTCCTGCTTGTCTTCTTATTAAGAAAACACAACCTCTAAACCTGCTTGGCTCTCGGGTTTATTGACTCACAACCAGGCACGGCGCAGGCGAGTGATTCTTATTTTTTTATTGCATATACGAAAGAAGAAATCGATGCAAAATCAAAGGAGTCGGATCACGAAATGAAGATAGGCATCATATCAGAAACAGTCAAGCGATGAATGCTGTCCGCAAAAAAACGGGGATTTCGTCAGTCAGGCGTCTCCAGCCCCGGAAACCTCCCCGACCGCCTTCCGGTAGAATGCCCCGATCTCATCCGGCCGGGTGACGCACAGGCCGAGATCATGCAGGATGCCGTCCCGGATATCATAGATCCACCCGTGCAAGGAAAGGGCCTGTCCGCGGTCCCAGGCGTCTCTCACGATGGGGGTCGAGACCAGATTGCAGACCTGCTCGATCACATTGAGCCGGCAGAGCAGGTCCTGCCGTGCTTCGTCCGTCCTGGCGGAATCGAGCAGCGCCCTGTGTTTCCCGGCCGTGTCCTGGACATGACGCAGCCAGTTGTCGATCAACCCCATTTTTTCCCCCTCGAGCACCGCCCGGATGCCGCCGCAGCCCAGATGGCCGCACACGATGATGTGGCCCACCCGGAGCACCTCCACCGCGTACTGAATCACGGAAAGACAGTTCAGGTCGGTATGAATCACCAGATTGGCGACATTCCGGTGGACGAACAATTCACCGGGAAGCAACCCGGTGATCTCATTCGCCGGCACCCGGCTGTCGGCGCAGCCGATCCACAGATAATCCGGTTGCTGCTGCCGGAAAAGAACCTCGAAGAAATCGGGCGACGCCTCCCGCATCCGCGCCGCCCATTTTTTATTGTTGTCGAAAAGTTGCCACAGAACGCGCATGTGTCTTTCTCTCCCCAAACGGTTTCAAGGCGGTCACGGCCGCCGGAATGTGTCCTGATATCGTCCCGCCCGGCGTTTCGGACAGGGTGATGTTTTTTCAATGTCCGGATATGCACCCCCCGGGTCGCATCCGCCATGTAGAGATCCGGAAAGCCGAACCGTTCGAGTCCCCGGAGGAAGAAAATCTTTTCCCTTCCGATCAGGCCGAGTTTCTCCTCGAGAGTCCGCTGCCGGACGAGGGAATCTGCCCTCTGCGAGGCGGCCTCGAACGAAATCGGGGGCGTGAATGGTTTATCCATGCTCAACAATCCTGTCAGGGTTGGCAATAAAAAAAATCGTGAATAATCGTCGCATCGTGCTCTGCCTCTGGATGAGGTGCCATGCGTTATTTGGGATTTACATCGAATACGAGGACACTCCGGGCTCCGTCGCGATTTTCGAACGTGATCTTCCCCCCGAGTTGTTGGGTGAGCATGCCGATCAGCGTGAGACCCAGTCCTTTCGTGTTTTCGGTGCCGAATCCTTCCGGGAATCCCTTGCCGTTATCCTGGACAACCAGGACAACTCGACTACGTTCTTTCTTGGCTCGGATCCGGATCAACCCCCTGCTTTTCTCAAAAAAACCATGTTTCATGACGTTGGTCAGGAGTTCATTCACGATGACCCCGACGTAAAACAGCCGCCGGGTATCGAGGCGAAAATCGTCAAGATGTTTCTCGATCCGAACGCCTTTCTCTTCCGGAAACAGCCGAACGATGCTGTCGATCAACGCATCGAGGTATCGGCGGGCGGATAGATTCTGATACCCTGAATCGAGCAGCAGATTGTCATAGAGCATCCGCATACTCTGGACGCGTCCGATGGCATCCTGGAGCACGGCGCGTGCCTCCGGTGTGGTCACGGATTGCGCCTGTAAAGAAAGAAGGCCGTGAACGGATGCGATGTTGTTTTTGATGCGGTGATGCACTTCCCTGAGCAGGACCTCCTTCTCTGCCAGTTGCCGCTCGATCTCTTGCTCCGCCAGTTTGCGATCGGTGATATCCAGATGCACCCCGGCCGCCCGGATGGGCTTTCCCTCCGGGTCTCTTTGGACAATCCTGCCCATATTCAAGATCCATTTCCACCCCCCTTCTTTGGTCCTCATCCTGTGTTCGACCCGGAAGAAGGGGACATCACCCGCCTCATGTTCGCGGATGATCGCCTTGATTCTCGGCAGGTCGTCCGGATGAATCAGAGCCAGAAAACGATGGAGGCCCGATTCGATTTCCTCCGGTGTATAGCCGATCATCTCCGCCCATTCACGATTGCGAATGACGGTTCCTCTCTGGAAATCCTGATCCCAGAGCCCGATTCCCGCGCATTGTACCGCCAATTGAAGACGCGCTTCGCTTTCCCGTAACGCCTCTTCTTCGTTCTTTTCTTGCAATCTCTTCCGGAAGTTCCTGCAGGCCGTCCGGACGGAAGCGACAAGCACGGCTTCCCCGGCATCCTCCATGATATAGCCGTAAGAGGTCACGCCCCCGGTTTTCTTCACCGCCTCGCATCGCGTCCGCGGGACGAAGAAAAGGACAGGAAGGTCTCGATCGTCAAGGATTTTCACCGCGGTTTCGGCGCCGTCCATCCCCCCGCCCAGTTCGATGTCCATCAGGATCAGGTCGATCCCGGGCGTCGTATGGAGGACGTCAAGGGCTTCCTCGTCGGTATGCGCGGTAAGCACCCGGTACCCGTTTCTCTCGAGAATCTCCTTTCGATCCAGGATCGTGCGGGTTTCCTCTTCGACGAGAAGCAGGGTCCCTGCACCTTCGCATGAGGAATTCATAACTTCCCTTCTGCGGAACGATACGGCCGGAATCGGAATGCTCTCACCCGGTCCGGGAAAGATGCCGGGGGTGGAATCAGTGACATGGGTTGAATGAACCCGACCGGCATCCTGATTCAAAGTATGCATTCGGATCGAAAGAGTCAAGGACGGCTTTCGGATTGGCTCAATCAGCAACGGAATCGCTGGAAAACAAGATACGCCGCCCGTCTCAGATCCGGGAACAGATCAGGATCGCCGTGTACACAACGTACGCGAGGAGCAGGAAAAAACCTTCAAACCGGTTGATCCGACCCTGGCCCCCGAAACCGTATCCGACCACGAACAGGGAAAGCGTCAGTCCGCCCATCACCAGGCTGTCTCTCGTCAACACGGCGCGTTCCACGTCGAGAGGCCGGATGACGCCGGTGAGGCCGACGACCGCGAGGGTGTTGAAGAGATTGGATCCGATCACGTTGCCGACCGCGATGTCGTATTCCCCCTTCCGCACCGCCGCGATGGAGGAGGCCAACTCGGGCAGCGATGTGCCGAAAGCGACAACCGTCAACCCGATGATCAGATCGCTGATGCCCAGGATCCGTGCGATCTCCACGGCGCCCCATACGACTCCGCGCGAACTGGCGACCAGGAAGATCATTCCGACGACCAGTCGGATGAGGGCGTGCTTGAGGGACATGTGCTTCGTACTCAGTTCCTGATCCATTTCCCGGGCGAACGCATCGGGAGTCTGCCCGAGTCCCTGCCGGACGGACCAGGCCATCAGGCCGGTGAAGATCAGCAGCAGAATCCATGCGTCAATTCGTGAAAGCGTCCCGTCCGCCAGCTGCAGCACGGCGATCCCCGTCACACCGGCCAGCACGGGCAATTCACGCTTCAGTACCCGCGAATGGACGAGGAGCGGTTTGAACAGGGCCGACAGGCCCAGGATCAATCCGATATTGGCGATGTTGGAACCATAGGCGTTGCCGAGTGCGAGTGCACCTTTGCCCTGGGAAGACGCCACGACGGACACGACCATTTCGGGCGCGGACGTGCCGAATCCGACGACGACCATGCCGATCAGCAGGGGGGGGACTTTTGCATAAAATGCAGTGGCCGAAGCGCCCCCGATGAACGTATCCGCACTCCAGGCCAGCACAATCAGGCCGCCGATCACCGCCATGAGAGGGATCAGGACTTCCATATGCCCCTCCCCTCCGCAAACCACATTCTGTTCATCTCCACTCTCCCGTTGGATGAAGTCCCGTTCTCACCCCCCACGTCTCCCGGAGAATCACGGCATGGGATCCGTGATGAAAATAGAGGAAAATGGGGGAAGATCCGTCCATCACCGCAAATAAATCATCTTGACGGTGTGCGTCGTCTTCCCGTCCGACAGCCGTGCGACATACATGCCGCATGGAACCTGATGGCCCGAATCGGATGCGCCGTCCCAGAACACCTCGCGGATCCCCGGGGCCTGCAAACCCTCCACGAGCGTATGGACATGCCGCCCGGCGGCATCGAAGACGACGAGCCGGATCTCCGCCTCCCGCCCGAGTTCAAAGCGGATCCGCGTGCGGCCGTTGAAGGGATTGGGGTGGTTGGGATGGAGCAGGAATGCATCCGGCTTGGGGTTCGTCCGGGAATGTCCGACGCGGGCCAGTCCGGCGAGATCGGCGTCCATCCAGGCGATGCGATCCGCGATCCAGGTTTTCAGGAATCCGATCTCGTCCGCATAGGTGGTGAACGTGTAAAAAACAGGCGGTACCGGCCAGAATCCCGTTCCCGGTTGTCCCGGCCCGGGCCATATCTCGAAATTGCGCCCGACCGCCTCGGTCAGGGTGTCCGCCATCGCATCGATCAGGCCGTGTATGCGGCGCACATCGAGCACATCGCGCCGCAGTGCGGTCCAGCGTTCGTAGATCCTGCGGAGGAAAGCGGGATCGTCGATCAGGCGGTACCACCAGAAGGGCGGCAGGGAGGAATCCCCCGAAGTCAGGAAATGGATGAGAATCCACCCCTCCGCGCTGTGCGCGTCATAGTAATTCGCGTTTCCGAAAGCCAGATTGAAATCCCAGATGGGTCCGGCATGGAGCCGGCCGCCCCTGGAATCCCGGGTCTTGTACATGAACGCGCTGAGTCGGAAGCCGTCCACATTCTTGGCCAGCTCGTTGAGGATCAGGTGATCGACGAAACTGCCTGTGTCGATGTACCGCGCGTATCCGTCATCCGGATCGGCGAAGGCGGGTCCGGCCATCATGTCCTCGAAGGCATACATCCAGTTTCGGATATAGGTTTTCTGGGCGTCCGTGATGTCGCGGTCTCTGGGACAATGGTACTGGTATCTCACCGGATACCGCGATCCGGGATACGGCGGATATCGGGACTGGAAGTAATGGTTGCCGGGTTTATCCACCTTGAGGATGTATCCGCCGGTCACCGCATCTCCCTGGTCGTCTCCGGGGACAAGCCTGGATATCGGAACCCTCCGGGAGTCGCGCTTGATCTTCTCGAGAAGCACATAGACGCCCCGGTATTCTCCGTTGAGGATCACCTCGCAAAACCGGGAGCGGGACGCGTAGCGTCCCATCTCGCGGGAGAGCCTGAAGATCAGTACGTTGCGCATCATGGACCGGTCGATGAACGGGGCGTTCAGGATCCAGTCGTTTTCCCGGGGCAGGCCGAGCAGCGATACGTTCCGGTTGCTGCCGTCCGGATTCCGCGTCTCGAACCCCCACTGCTTCTTCGGCCATCCGGCCGAACTCTGCCCCCGGACCTCGATGCCGACGGGGCCGTGATAATCGTTGAAAGGATCCTTGACCGCGTTCCGCCTTCCCGGTCCGTTGTCGATGATTCCCATGTCCGCATCGATCTTGATGTCATACCGGATGGGTTCTCCGCGTGTATCGATGACCACGATGGGCAGGTTCGAATCCGTGAAACCGGAATAAGACGTACTCCGGGATCCGTCGCCTCCGATTCTCGGTTCCGGGATGTCCGTGGCGGAGAGCACCGCGTACGGCAACAGGAAACACAGGGCGGACGACGCCGCCCGGAACGCCGTGCGCCGAATTCCGCGGGTCGAAAACGGGACGACACGCCTCATGTCCGAGGATAGAGAAGTTTTCTCATCACACGCCATCACCGGCTCATCCCATTCTCATAAAAGCCGTTTCAACTGAAAAGGATCCTCGAATCGAGGATGGACCTCTTCGAGTCTGAATAGCAATTCACGCGCCTTGAAAGGCCGCCCGATCCGCGAGTACAGGACCGCCATCTGATACAATCGTTCCGGATCCTCCGGCGTGTAATACAGCGACTTTTCATAATGGGCGGCCGCTTTTCCGGCGTCCTTTTTATCGATATATATCCGGGACAGCCATTCATGGGCGGTCCGGTTGTCCTGTATACGCACGGCCTCGAGGAGAAGATATTCGGCTTTCCTTAAATTTCCATTTCCGAGATATCCGTGCGCTTCCTTCAGGAGCACGTCGATTCTCTCGATATTGACCTTGCTCTCTGCGTGATAAGCCTGCAAGGCGGGGAGATAACGGGATTCCGGATTCAGCGCGGCGAGCCTCGACACGATGGATTCCGCGCTCTTGATCCTCGAAACCGCCAGATAGGCCCGGGCCAGGTTGTACAGCAATTGTTCGTCGGGTCCTTGAATCCGCACCGCGCGTTCGAGATGCGGAAGGGCGCGGTAGAAATCGGCCTGTGCCAGAAGCAGTTGGCCGATCCATTTTTGGGCGAAATAGGTCTCGCGCACCCGCAGAGAGGATTCCAGATAAGGGATCGCTTCTTCAAACCGTTTTTCTGAAATGAGGATCTGGGCGGCCCGCTCGTGAAACAGCGTCTCAAAGGGGATCATGTGGCAGAGGGCCTTGTATTCCTCGAGGGCGCGGGCCGGATCGCCCTGTTTCTGATACAGCTCGGCCAGTTCGAGATGCGCAGCCTCGATGCTCAGATCGGGCCGGGTCACCGCTTCGAGCGCCATGCTCTCCACCGGATTTCCGGGAACATAGTCATCCAGCGAACGGTTCGGTCCGGCCATCGGCTGGAATGGCCATCCGCCTTTCAGGTACCGGATGCCGAGCTCCGCATAGACCGTGTCGAGTGCGGTGACCCCCCACCCCTTCATCATCTCCGCCAGAGGCCTCGGCTCGTCCTGCGGCCAGGTGTCGATAATCGCCCCATACTGCCGCATCGTGCGGTAAAATGCCTCGGCCATCAAGAAATATCCCGTCACATTGGGATGCAGGTGGTCGGACATGAGCAGGTCCCCGATCAAACCGTTTCGGGATGCCTGTTCGAAATAATACTTCATCCGGATCACGGGAATCTGTTTCGCCTGTGCGACCTCATGGAGGATTGCGTTGAATTCCTCCGTGGCACGGAACCGGAGGGCGTCGAGATCCTTGGCCCGGTAGAAAGCGGACCGCGCCGCTTCGATCTGACCGGCCTGTTCGAGCATCTGCGCCTGGG
Organism: bacterium; assembly: GCA_011046415.1. Classification (GTDB taxonomy): domain Bacteria; phylum Zhuqueibacterota; class QNDG01; order QNDG01; family JABMRT01; genus DSAP01. Next base: position 8,509 of record DSAP01000028.1, read on the forward strand.
CATAGACCGCGCCGGCCGGAGGATGGGATCCGGTCTTCTCGGAGACAAACGGTTTCTGGTCGCGCACATTGCTGACCAGTTCACTGACCAGCACGGGCACGCCGGCCCTTTGGGACTTTTCCAGAATCGCCGTCAGGTTCCGCCGGAACTGTTCCTTTCCCTTGTGATAGAGGGGACTGTCCAGCGGGATGGTCTGCTCCGCCACGATGCGGGCCATCAGCGTCGCCGTCGGATCGTCCTCGGTCGCGCCGTGAACCGCCCGGGTGGTCGTCTTCCGAATGCCTCCGGCGAACTCCCGCATCAGGAGAAACAGCCTGTACCGTCCCAGCCGGAGGAATACCCGGGCCACCGCAGGATTCCTTCCCAGCGATTCCATCGACCCCACCCCCATCGCGCCGTAGAATTCATTGTGCCCGGCATAGATGATCAGGAGATCCGGTTTCTGGGCCAGGATTTCGTCTGTGAAATCCAGGAGCGTATAGCTGGATATGGCGGCCATCGACACGTTGACCACCTCGATCCGCAGATCGGGAAAAGTTTCCGCCAGCCGGCGGTCGAGG
>DSAP01000122.1 GCA_011046415.1 bacterium
AGGCGGAAAGAAACATAAATGCCGTCGTCGAATCCGAAGAAACCATCCTTGAAAAAGATGTGACCGGACATCTCGCCCGCGAAAGGCGCGCCGGTCTCCTGCATCTTTGCCTTGAGCAGGGAATGCCCCGTCTTCCACATCACGGGGCGGCCTCCGGCCTTCTCGATTTCCTCGGGAAGCATCTGGGAGCATTTGACATCGAAGAGAATCTCCGCCCCCTTGTGACGCGACAACACGTCCCGGGCCAGAAGTGCGATGATCTGATCCGCGAATATCACGCGCCCCAGATGATCCACCACGCCGATGCGGTCCGAATCGCCGTCGTAACCGAGTCCGATATCGGCGCCTTCGGCGACCACGCGGTCCCGCAGGTCCTGGATATATTCCAGGACCGTGGGATCGGGAAGATGATTCGGAAACCGGCCGTCCGGCTCGCAGTACATGCAGATGACCTCGCACCCGAGTTCTCTCAGCACTTCGGGCGCGACGGGACCGGCGGTTCCGTTGCCCGCGTCGATGACCACCTTGAAGGATCTATGAAGCCGGATCCGTTCTTTCAGCATCGCCTTGTAGGCCGGGACCACATCCATTTGAGTCACCGTGCCTTGTCCGTTTTCCAGGTCCTCCGTTTGGATCAGCCGCAGAATCTCCTGGATGTCCTGGCCGTAGACGGACATGAGCCCTTCGTTCATTTTCAGGCCGTTGTATTCGATCGGATTGTGGCTGCCGGTCACCATGACCGAGCCGTCCAGATTCAGGTGGACGATCGAAAAATAGGTGATCGGCGTGGTCACCTGGCCGATCTGCACCACGTCGATCCCGGCGGAGGTGACGCCCCGCGTGATTGCGTCCTGGATGCGTTCGGAAGTCAGCCGGACATCCCGGCCGACCGCGATCTTCCTGTGACCACGGCGCGCCATGAGTGTGCCGTAGGCCTGTCCGATCCGGGTCACCGCCTCGTCGTTCAGATCCGTATCCGCGATCCCCCGTATGTCGTATTCCCTGAAGATATGTGGATTCATGGACATGCCTCACTCCTGATTTCTCTGTGGAACGCCCAAACAAACAACCCGGGACGTCCCGTTCAAATCCGAATACACCCCTTCCGAAAAATAACCCCGCTCACTGAAAATATCCCGGACCTTGCCGGCCTGTCCGTCGCCCGTTTCGAGCAGGATCAGGCCGTCGGGTCTCAGCCATCGAAAGGCCCGGGACGCGATATACCGGTAAAATGTGTAACCGTCCCCTTCATCGCACAGGGCCTCCCGCGGCTCATAAAACCGGATTTCTTCGGGGAGCCCCCCCCATTCCGCAGCCGCGACATAGGGCGGGTTGGCCACGACCGCATCGAATGCCCCTCCGAGATCCGCCCCGGCTTCGGGGTCCCGGACATCGAGCAACCGGAACCGGATCCGTTCGGCGAGCCCGTTTTTTTCGGCGTTCGCGGCAGCCACTGCGAGCGCCTTCGTGCACACATCCGCCGCCGTAATGCGGGCTCCTTTCAGATACCGCGCCAGACTGACCGCGATGCACCCGCTCCCCGTACCGACATCGAGGATCGCCGGCGAGGGAAACGCCTGGAACTTTTCGACCGCCTTTTCGACGAGTATCTCGGTCTCGGGCCGCGGAATCAGGACATCCGGCGTCACGAGGAAGGGAAGCGACATGAACTCCGTCTCGCCCAGTATATACTGAAGCGGTTCATGATCCGCCCGGCGTCTGAGTAGCGCCTTATAGTGTTCCCGCTCCTCCGGGGTCAACGGTTGTTCAAACCGCAGATAGAGATCGATCCGGGTAACCGCCAGCATCCGGGCCAGCAGGCGTTCGGCGTTAAGACGCGGACTCTCGATGCGCCGGGATTCCAAAAAGGCCGTTGCTTCTTTCAGCACCTCCCCCAGGCGCCAGACGGTTGGACTCACCGATCTCTGCTTTCTCCCCTTTTATATCGAAGAATCATGGACTTAAAGATACGTTTTTTTTTCGACCGTATCAACAAAATTGTTTCAACTTAATACATTTTTTACTCCCTCAGCAGCGCTTCCGCGGCCAGGACACAAAAAATATACTCCGCCGCCCCGGGCATCACGTATTCGGATTGCTGCCACAGATAGGGCCAGGGTTCCTTGAGTTCCGGGAAGTCGGGCCGGATCAGGGCCACGCCGCTGACCATGCCTCCGGGGATGTATGACCCGTCTTCGCGGTTAACCCCGTATGCGGGGATGAGCGAATGGGATCCCACGCCGGAGACCAGAGAGGTGCTCGATCCGGGGTGACAGCCCAGCACATAATCCACGACCCGGAACACGCCTTCCCGGTCGAACAGGGCCGGAAAGGCACGGTGGAGGAAATAGTGGCGCAACGCACGGCTCTGCAATCCCCAGGCCGCGCCCCAGATCTGCGGTTCGAAAGGCACGCCGAACGGATTGGCGAGGAGAGGATCCGTTCTTTTCTCCGCCAGTCCCCGGATGAGGGTTTCGAACAGGATCCGCGTCTTTTCACTTTCGATGAAGGGAAGAATCCGGGCGAGCGACCAGCCCACGGCGTCGATTTTCTGCGCGATCGTCTCTTGTTTCTTTTCCAGAAGATCGAGGAACGCGTCATCCTGCGTGGTCAGGAACAGTTCGATCGTCGCGAGGATTTCTTCGGCTTCGGAGTCTCCGGGAATATACGCACTGCGATGAGGCTTCGGCTCATGCCGCTGTTCGAACGTCCAGGCCCTGAGCGCGGTTTCCAGGCATTCCCGGGCGAGGGATTCGTTGTGGCTCCTGAGCACGCGGCTGGCCGCGGTCAGAGCGCGCGTCGCCAGGTATTCGAGCGGCGTGGACCGGTTGGTGAACACCCAGCGGTCATCCATTGCGCCGGGCAGATGTCGCGGCTCAGGCAGGGTGTCGCCGGAGGCGTCGTACACCATCCCGTCGGTCATGGTCACGCCGTCGCCGAGATGGACATACTGTTCGACCGTCGCGGAGATGATTCCGGGAAAACAGTGCCCCTGAATCCGGTATCCGCTCAGGACGGCCAGGACGCCGTGTTCGATCTGCTGCACGATGTCCGGGACGCCGTCCGGCCGGTGGAGCCGGACCATCCGGTTCTCATAATCGACGGTGACCTGGTCGCCGCGGACATGGAACTGTTCTGCGGCCAGGGCCAGGGCGAACACGGTGCGGCTCTGCGATCCGGCCGCGATGTCATAATCACCGGCGTCATGCCATCCGCCGGCATTCAGGCCCGGCACATGCTCGAAGGGCCGATACGCCGTTTCGGTTTCCTCGCCCGACCGGTATCCGTCGATATGGTTGTGGCGGGTCGGGGCCTGGAGCGCGTCATCGAGATGGCACGCCCCGTGCCAGATCCGGAAACGGTCCCGAACCTGCATGTGACACATCTGCACAGGGAAGTAGGTTTCGAGGGTCGGCTGCCAGACATCCCGGGCATAAATGTCCGCGGCCAGACGGAAGACATGCGATTCAATCTCGCCGTACCGGACCGCATACAGCCCCGGCGTCCGGACATCCGTGACATCGAACACGGCGTAGTCGTACCGGAGGAAACGGCCCCAGTCTCTGGGGACGGACGTGCGGACAACCCGGATGCCGCCCTCCTCTTCGAAGCGGATCAGTTCTGCCTTCTTGCGGTCTTTGTCCCGCGAATCCAGCTCGATCAGGATGCGTTTTTCCTGGCCGGGATGATAGCCGACCTGGGAATGGAGGATCACGGGCCTGCGTTTCCAGTCCGGGAGGACGGAAGGTTCGATCTTCCAGGAGATGACCACGCCGGATTGGCCCGCGGGAATTTCTTCGCGGATCACAAACCATCCGTTGTTGTCGGGAAACCGTCCGTCGTAGAAACGCAGCTCGCCGCCCAGGCTCGTGACGGCGATCCGGCGTTCGTCCTCTCCGGACGCGGCGACGAAGCGTTTCCCCTCGGCGAGCGGAACCGGACCGGGCCCGTCTTCCTCATCCGCGACGGGACCGTTGAACTGCCGGGGGAAGACACCGGACCGGTCGCCGAGCATCCAGGTCTTCCCGAAATAGAGGGCGGGAAAGATCTCGATCTGAAACCCGGCCTTGCCGACCCACGATTCATCCGGCGGTTTTTCCAGTTCGACAGTGAGAAGAATCTTTTTGCCTTCCGCAGAGACATGGATGGTGTAATCGAGGTCCGCCTCGGGATAGTGGAGGGGGACCGAAATCCGTCCGGCCCGGCGATCCGCGATGCGTTTCCCCGGCCGGGGCAGGGGATTCCACTGACCCGGGGTCGGTTCGAGCCGGAGGTCCCCGTTCGTCACGATCCGCTCACCGTGCTGGATCAGCTCGACGCCGCCTTGATGCCCCTCCGGGTAGTTGTTGTGAAACACCAGGACGGACAATCCCGGCATGTCGAGATATTCCCGGTCATTGATGTTCAAACCGGCCTGATCTCCCGCAAAAACAAGGGACAGGCCGAGAGAGAGAAGGACCGGCACTCCCATTGTTTGTTTGCCCATCGCGACATCCTTTCGGTAAAAGGTGCTTTTCCCCTGGTTTCGGAACCGGTTCCGGCCCGGAGTTTCCCCCGCATCCCCCACGGCTTGTTTTCATATAAGTCGGAACGCATGATCCGCCGTGAACCCTTCATCGTCGCCCTCCGGCGTCTCTTTTCCCGGCCTCCGCATACCGGTCGAGTTCTTTTTTCGCCTCCTCCACCGTAAAAACATCCGTCCGGACGGCCGCCCCTCTTTTTGCGAAATCCCTCATGAACCTCGGCACCTGCGGCATGTCGAGTCCGGCCTCGTGGAGGATGGCCTCGTCGCGGAACAGTTCGGCGCGACCTCCGTCGAAAAGAATCCGGCCGTGATGCATCACGACGATCCGGTCCGCGAGACGTGCGACAAAATCCATGTTATGGGAAACAAAGACCACCGTCTTCCCCCGGTCATGATAACCGCGTATGATTTCCTCGACCTTGAGCGAGGCGCGCCGGTCGAGCCCGACCGTGGGTTCGTCAAGGACGAGGACCTCCGGCTCCATCGCCAGCACGCCGGCAAGTGCCACACGGCGCCGCTCGCCCCCGCTGAGACCGAAGGGAGAACGTTCCCTGAACATCGCGAAATCCAGCCCCACGCACGACAGGGCGGAACGGACGCGGCCTTCGATTTCGTCCTCCGGAATGCCGAGGCGCCCGGGGCCGAAGGCCACATCCTGAAAGACCGTCTCTTCAAAAAGCTGAATCTCTGGAAACTGGAAGACCAGGCCGAGCCGCCTGCGCAGGGCGTGGAGATCGAATCCGGCCGCGTGAATGTCCCGGCCGTCCGCCAGGATCCGGCCCGCGGAGGGCCTGAAAATGCCGTTGAAATGTTGGATCAGCGTGGTCTTGCCGGAACCGGACGCCCCCACGATGGCCAGGATCCCGCCTTCGTTGATTTCCAGGCAGACATCCTCCAGGGCCTGACGGGACGGCGTCAGCAGGGAGGTGTAGGTGTAGGAGACATGGTCACACAAAAGACGCAATGCCGTGCTCCTTCAGATAATCTTCCAGTTCGATCCCGACCGGCACATCCAGTCCGAGGGCGTGGAGCGCCGGGATCCGCCGGAAGACGTCCGGCGGCGGTCCGTCCAGGACGATGGCGCCCGCGTCCATCACGGCCAGGCGGTCGCATCCCAGGGCCTCCTCCGCAAACTGGGTGATCAGAAGGATGCCCCGGTCACCGGCTTGTCGCTCCCGCTGGAGGAAACCGAGGATTTCCCGCCTGGCGTGGGGATCGAGCAGGGACGTGGGTTCGTCGAGCACATAATAATGGGGATGCATCACCCAGACCGAAGCCAGGGCGAGGCGCTGGCGTTCCCCTCCGGAAAGCAGATGGGGAGAGGCCTGGCGGTATTCCGAAAGATCAAAACGGGCAAGCGCCGCGTCGATCCGCCGAACCATCTCCGGATGATCGACGCCCAGATTTTCCAGCCCGAAGGCGATCTCCCGTTCGACGGTCGTGGCCACGATCTGGGTGTCGGGGTTCTGAAACACCATGCCGACCCGCCTCCGGATCTCATACAATTCCGTCTCGTCAGAGGCGGACATGCCGTCGACCGAGACGCATCCTTCACAGGGATGGATCAGCCCGTTAAGGCTTCGGGCCAGGGTGGTTTTCCCGGATCCGTTCGCGCCCATGAGCGCGACATATTCGCCACGCCGCAACGTCAAAGAAACACCCCGGAGAACGGTCAGGCCGGCTTCACCGGGGTAACGGTAGGATATCGACCGCACGTCGATCATGGATGCCGCACCCTCGCCGCGACACGCGAAACGATGCGCTCCGTGGCCCCGGCATTGGCTGTAACGAGTTCCACCGCCGCAAAGCCCAGCCGGGTCAACGCCCCGGAATCGTGCAGAAAATCATGGAGAATCCGGTACAATGACTCCCCGTCCCTGACGACAAATCCCACGCCGCGTTTCAACAGTTGACCCGCCTCGTAGGAATTAGTGGACCTTGGCCCGAACAGCACGACCTTTCCCAGGGCCGCCGGTTCGAGCACGTTATGGACGCCGGGACCGAATCCGCCGCCGACGAAGGCGATCTCCCCGAGCGCATACAGGCTGGCGAGAATCCCGATGCGGTCCACCAGCAGCACGTCTTCGGAATCCATGTTCCGGGATTCGAGCCGGCTGAGACGGCGTGATTTCAGATCCATGGCGTGAAGATGCGATTCGAGCCGGCGGAGATGGTCTTCGGTCGGCTCGTGCGGCACCATGATCATCCAGGGGAGAATACCGTCGGCTTTGAGTCGGCCGAGTGCCTCAGATAGAACCGCTTCATCGGACGGCCATGTGCTGCCCATCACGAATGTGATGCGATTGCCCTTGATCCTGCGCAGAGGAGCGATCACGGCCTCCGCCGTCTGTGCGCGCCGGACCACCTGATCGTACCGCGTGTCGCCGACACAAAGGGCCCCGGCACGGCCCAGCCGGTATCGCCTGAAAAGCAGGACGGTTTCTTCGGAAACGGCAAGGACCTCGTCGAAACACCCGAAGAGGAAACGGTTGGCCTGACGAATGCCCGGAATTTTCAGATATTTTTCATGGCGGATCGAACAATTGACGAGAAACGCCGGGATGTTGTTCCGGTTCAGCGCCTTCAGATGATTGGGCCAGAGATCATGTCGGATGACCAGTGCCGCGGAAGGACGGATCGTCCGGATGAATCGCCGGGCATTCGTGCGGGTATCCGCGGGCAGATAGCACAGCAGATCCGCTTCGGCATAATCACCCACGTGCTCCAGCCCCGAGGGAGAGAAAAAACTCACCACGACCCGGCAGTCCGGGAATCGTTCCTTCAGCTTCAGGACGATGGGCTTGGCCTGCTCGAACTCGCCCATGGAACTGTTGTGTATCCAGAACCGGGGGGCATCGCCCCAGTCCGCCGTCGCCTTTTCCAGACGGGAAAACAGCGCCTTGCGTCCCCTCAGCCCCCGACGGATCTTCGGATCGGCCAGGGCCGCGATCCGGCTGGAGAAAAGCAGCAACGGCAAAAACACCGCATTGTACAGGATATCAAACAAGGAGGTCATTCCCCCTCCGTCCCAAGCAGGGTCTCGGCCGCACGAATCACCCGGCCTGGGTCGATTCCGCGCATGCAACCGAAATGGTTTTCCGGACATCGCGACGTGCCGTGAAAACTGCAGGGCCGGCAATCCATGTCGCGTTCGACCACAACATGGGATGCGCGAAACGGAAAAAATCCGAAATGGCGGGTCGTCGGCCCGAAGATCGCCACGACGGGACATTCCACCGCCGCGGCGATGTGCATGACGCCCGTATCGTTGGTGATCAGCAGCGTGGATCGCGTCAAAAGGGCCGCCGTCTCCTCGATCCGCAGTCTGCCGCACAAATTGACAAACAAATGCGGATACCGGGCCTCCGTTTCATGACAGACCCCCGTATCGTCCCCCGCGCCGACCAGGATTACCGCGAATCCCTTTCCGCGGAAATACGCGCCGGTTTCGGCGAACCGCTCCGGCGGCCAGCGCTTGGTCGCCCGTCCCGCACCCGGCGCCAGGACGAGCAGTTTTTGTCCGGGTGATACGCCGGACGATTCGAGCAGGCCGGAGAGGACGGCTTCCGCGCCTTCCCCGGGATGGATTTCAAGCCCCCCGTCGTCATCCGTTACGCCCCATGACCGGACGGCCTCAAGATATTTGTCGGGCACGTCCCGGACCGTCCGGCAGCCGTCCCGCCGGAAGCGGACGAAAATCAAACGTCTCAGTCGCCCGATACGCACCCGGACTTTCCGCCTTGCGGGAATCAGGAAGGCGAAAATCCGGCTGCGCAGGCTGGACTGCAGATCGACGATACCGTCATACCGGCGGGCGCACAGTGTCCGCAGCAGGGGGACAAACAGGCCGGATTCAAACGTCCAGATGCGCGTCAGAGCCGGATTGTTCGCCAGCAGTCCGGCATGCCGGGACTTGACGAGATATTCAATCCCGGCTTGCGGGAAAGCGACTCTGATCTGCCGGATCAGGGCCGTCGTCAGCACCACATCCCCGATGGCGCCGAAACGGATGATCAGGATGCGTCCGGGCCGCCATGTCTTCTTCATCTGTCTCACATCCGGCCGGAAATTTTTGTTCAAAACTGTATTTTGGATTCAAGGCCGCTGGAAATTCGGTGTGTCAGCCGGCCGTTTTTTTCGAGGATAATCATCCCCTCGAGTCCGGGTTTCCTCTCGATCAGCCGCATGCCCTCATCCGGGCCGAGCACGAAGACCGCCGTGGCGTATGCATCCGCCAGCATGGCGCTCTCGGCCAACAGGGTGACGCTCACACATCCTTCTGCGGGAAAACCGGTCCCGGGATCGAGGATATGATGATACCGCCGTCCGCCGCTCAGAAAAAACCGTTCGTAATCGCCGGACGTGGCGATGCCGGCGGGCCCGGTTTCGATCACCCCGTACAAGGATTTTTCCCGTGGCCGGGGATGTTTGACACCGATCCGCCAGCCCGGATTCCGGGGATGCTTTCCGAAAATCCGCATGTCTCCGCCCGCGTCGACGAGTCCGGAACGGACGCCCGCGGC
>DSAP01000125.1 GCA_011046415.1 bacterium
CGGGTCATTGATACGGAAGAGGAAAAAATGGAGCTGCTCACCGGACGCCAATCCCTGCCTCAGGGCCATGTGGCGCTGATCCCGAGACGGATGGGCGGCCCGAATGATACCCGGTTCGAAGGCGAGGGATTCATCCATATCAAGGCGCGGGATTACGCGACCGGCGGCCTGCACATTCTCGGCACAGAGCGTCACGAGGCACGCCGGATCGATCGGCAGCTCAGGGGACGGTCCGGCAGACAGGGCGATCCGGGAAGCTCCCAGTTTTTTCTGTCGCTCGAAGACGATCTCATGCGCCTCTTCGGCTCGGACCGGATCGCCGGTGTGATGGACCGCATGGGGCTGGAAGAGGGCGAGGTGATCACCCATCCCATGATCACCCGCTCGATCGGACGGGCGCAGAAGCGCGTCGAGATGCGCAATTTCGATATCCGCAAACATCTGCTCGAATATGACGATGTCATGACCAAGCAGCGGGAGGTGATCTACAACCGGCGCAGGAGGGCGCTGCTGGGCGAGAATCTCCATGAGGATATTCTGGAGATGATCGAGGATTACGCCTATGACCTGACCGACCGGATGAAAGGCGAAGAGGCGTATGGTGAGGCGTGGGATCTGAATGCCCTTCGGGACGAGCTTCTGAAAACCCTGCTCGTCCAGCTTCCCCTGACGGAAACAGATCTCGAAGTTCTCAGGCTTGAAGATTTGTCCGAACGGATTATCGAGGCCGCGAACGAAACCTATGAGCGAAAGCGCAAGGCCCTCGGCGATGAACTGATGTCCCAACTCGAACGGTTCGCCACCCTCAAGACCATCGACGAGCGCTGGAAAGAGCATCTCTATGAAATGGATCGGCTCAAGGAAGGAATCGGCCTGCGCGCGTACGGACAGAAAGATCCGCTGATCGAATACAAGCAGGAGGGGTTCAGGACGTTTGCGGAGATGCTTGCTGTGGTGAACCGTGAAATTCTCGAGATCACATTCAAGGCACAGATCCAGATCGAGGGTCCCCAGACATTTCAGAGGCGGCGGCATGCGCCGGTCGAGATGGCCACGGTCCATGAGGAGACGACCGGCATGGGATATGCGCATTCCCCAGAACAACCCGCGCTGCCGGGCGCCCCGCCCGTACCCGGCAAGCAAAGACCCGTAAGGGTCGAGCACAAGGTGGGCCGGAACGATCCGTGCCCCTGCGGCAGCGGCAAGAAATTCAAACACTGTCACGGCGGGAGTCAGGCGGGGTAGGAGGAAATTCCGAGAAACCGGATCGAAATGAACGATTGAAACATGATGTCTTCAGGCTATCCAACGCGCAGAAAGAAAATGATTAAAATCCATCCGGTCATACTCGTCGCCCTTGTATTCTTCGTGATCCTTTGTACCGGTTCTTTGTCGAGACGGCTTTTGTACCATCCGGCGCGTCTCGATCCGGCGCGCCGAGCCTATATCAGCCGGCAATTACCCCATGTCACGGAGCTGACCCTGCCCGCCGGAAAGAAAGTCTCACTCCACGGATGGCTGATCCGGAAAGATCTCGGGACACTCCCCACGGTCCTCTATTTTGGGGGCAACGCCGAAGAGGTTTCCTACAACATCGAGGCGTTCAACCGGCATCTCGATGCGAATGTCCTGCTCATGAATTACAGGGGATACGGGTTGAGCACGGGTTCTCCCAACGAAAAAGACCTGAAGGCGGATTCGGAACAGATTTACGATTATCTCATTAAAGAGATGAATGTCGATCCCGAACGGATCATCGTGTGCGGGCGAAGCCTGGGCACGGGGATTGCTGTTCATCTTGCCGTCATGCAGCAGATCCGGAGGCTCGTCCTGATTTCACCCTACGACAGTATCGAACGCGTCGCAGCCCGTTCATTTCCAAGAATTTTGGTGCGGTTCTTTTTAACCGACAGGTACCGGGCGATCGACGAGGCCGCACGGGTCACCGCCAAGACCCTGATCTTCATCGCCGGGAATGACCGGGTCATCCCCCCCGAAAATTCCAGGGCGCTGACCCAGGCCCTGGTCTGCGAAACGGAGGTCGTCCAAATCGACCGGGCTCATCACAACAACCTGACGGAGTTCGATGAATACCGGGAAGCCCTGAGCCGCTTCACCATAGGGGAGGTCCTCTGAAAAAAGTTGTGGAAGGCACAAAACACGGCGCTGGCCGTTATTTCTTCCGCCCGGGAATGAACATCATCATTCAAACAGGATACTGAATGCCGAAATCGCTCGTTATCGTCGAATCAGACGCCAAGGCCAAGACCATCAACCGCTATCTCGGAAATGAGTATGTCGTCCGCGCGTCGGTCGGGCATATCAAGAATCTGCCCAAGAACCGCCTTGGCGTGGACATTGATAACGGTTTCGAACCGGAATACATCACGATCCGCGGCCGGGGGAAACTCCTGTCCGAACTCCGGAAACTCGCGGCGGCATCCGACCGCGTCTATCTGGCCACGGATCCGGACCGGGAGGGAGAAGCCATCGCACAGCATCTTGCCGAAGAAATCGGAAAGGTCTCCGCCGCGGTACGCCGCGTCCTTTTCCACGAGATCACGGAGGATGCGATCCGGGAGGCCATCAGACAGGCGCATGACATCGACAACGACCGGGTCGAGGCGCAGAAGGCGCGCCGCGTCATGGACCGTCTGGTCGGATATCAGGTCAGCCCCTTCCTCTGGCAGACCCTCTACCGCGGCTTATCGGCCGGCCGGGTGCAGTCCGTGGCCCTGCGCCTCGTGTGCGAGCGTGAAGAGGAAATCCAGAATTTTAAATCGCGTGAATATTGGACCATCGAGGCCGAGTTTTTGTCGAAGGGCCGGGAGGTTTTCAGGTCCAAACTGATCCGGATCGACGGCCGGGATGCGGACATCCCGGACGAATCAGAAGCAAACAGGCACGGCGGGACGATTCAAAAACAGGATTACAGGGTGGAAAATCTCGCAAAAAAGATCGTCGAGCGCAAGCCTTTTCCCCCCTACACCACCAGCACCCTCCAGCAGGACGCCGTCCGCCGTCTCGGGATGACGACCAAACAGGTCATGGCCGTGGCCCAGCAGCTCTACGAAGGCATCGACCTGCCCGAGGGCCGGACCGGACTGATCACCTACATGCGAACCGATTCGACCCGGCTGGCCGCCTCGGCAGTCGAGGAGGCGAGGCGGTATGTTGCTGAAAATTACGGCCTGGAATATGTGCCCCAGAAACCCAGGTTCTTCAGGAACAAGAAATCCGCCCAGGACGCCCACGAGGCGATACGCCCCACTTCCCTGCAGCGGCCTCCGAATCGTGTGGCCTCCTATCTCAATCCGAACCAGAAAAAACTGTATACGCTGATCTGGAACCGGTACATCGCCTGCCAGATGGCCTCCGCCAAAATCGAGCAGACCTCTCTCGATATCGCGGGCGGTCCTTATCTCTTTCGCACCACGGGGTCCGTCGTCCAATTCCGCGGATTCATGCAGCTTTACGAAGTCGAACCCGAAGAGGAGGCCTCCTCCCGCATACCCGAAAGGATCCGGAAGGGGGAACCGGCCGAACTGAAGGAGATATTCCCCGGCCAGCATTTCACGAAACCGCCGGCCCGTTACAACGAGAGCAGCCTGGTTAAAGAACTCGACAACCTCGGCATCGGCCGGCCTTCGACCTATGCGCTGATCATTTCGACACTCCTGGAACGGAAGTACGCCGAGAAGGAAGGCCGCAGCCTGAAGCCGACTGATCTCGGGAAGACGGTGAAAGACATCGTGGTGAATCAGTTTCCCGATATATTCAATGTCGGGTTCACCGCGCGTATGGAACAGGCCCTCGACCGGATCGAATCGGGCGAAAAGGACCGGGCCGCCGTGCTCGATGGATTTTACAAGCCCTTCGGTGAGGCCGTGCACAGGGCGATGGAGAATAAACAGGCGATTCGAGAGGCCCTGCAGGAAGAGACGGACCATACCTGTCAGAAATGCGGCAGCGGCCTGGTGGTCAAATGGGGCCGTAACGGGCGTTTCATGGCATGCAGCGCCTACCCGGAATGCCGGTACACACGCCCGCTCGAAGACGCACCCGAGGAGAAAACCGGGGTGCGGTGCGAAACATGCGGGGCACCCATGGCGATCAAGACGGGACGGTTCGGACGTTTTCTCGCCTGCACCCGGTATCCGGACTGCAAATCGACCAAACCCCTGACCACGGGGGTCCGTTGTCCCGAGCCGGATTGCCCGGGTGAGATCTTGGAGCGCAGGAGCGGACGGGGCAAGACGTTTTACGGATGTTCGGCCTATCCCAAATGCAAATTTGCCACCTGGAACAGGCCGGTCCCGAAACCCTGCGACCAGTGCGGAAATTCTTATCTCGAATTGCGCAGCACCCGGGCGAAAGGCGAGTCGCTGCGCTGTCCGAAGTGCAAGGCCGAATATGAGGTGCACACCGCATGACGCCTGAAGAAACACTGCCGTTTCAGGAGGCCATCGGTTCGTTTGTCCGGTACCTGAAGAACGAGCGGCGATGTTCTCCGCACACGGTTCAGGCTTATCAGGGAGACCTCGAACAGTTCGCGGCGTTTTTATCCGGAAGCGGCTGCCCGGAAGACATTCGGCCCCAGACGCTCGAGGCCTATCTGAGCGGCATGATCCGCCATGGATACAGCAAGAAGACCGTGGGACGGAAGCTGGCCGCGATCCGCGCGTTTTATCGGTACCGGGCCAGGACAGGCGGCGCGGAGGACAATCCCGCGCGGTCGCTGACGGCACCGAAAGCGGAAAAGACGCTTCCCGGTTTTTTCCTCGAGAAGGAGATCCGGGACGCCATCGAATCGGTCGACACGAATCCCGTTCAGGGCCTGAGGGACCGGGCCATTCTGGAACTTTTTTACGGCACCGGCATCCGGCTTTCGGAATTGACGGGACTCGACCTCCGGGAACTCGATCTGTCTGCAGGAATCGTGCGGGTCCTCGGGAAGGGAAACAGGGAGCGCATCCTCCCGATCGGGCCGAATCTGAGAAAAGTCATGGCGGCATATCTGAGCCGCCGAAACGAACTCGGCGGACCGGTCCGGCAACCGGCCGTTTTCCTCAATCACCGGGGCGCGCGGCTCACCCAGCGGGGGATACAGATGATCGTCCGGCGGGTCCTGTTGACGGTTTCCGAGAAGCGGAAGATCAGTCCCCATATGCTGCGGCACAGTTTCGCCACGCACCTCCTGGATCGCGGGGCGGATCTCTCCGCGGTCAAGGAACTGCTCGGACACGCCAGCCTCTCGACCACACAGATGTATACGCATCTGACCGTCGGCCGGCTGAAATCGGTCTATCGCCAGGCGTTTCCGCGCGTCGAAATACGGGGGAAGGATGGTTTCGATCCCCCGTTGCGGGGGCCATTATGACAGTCATCCAATCATAAAGGAGCGATCCATGCGTACAACCATCACGGCACGGCATTTCAAATTGACCGACGAGATCAAGTCGTTCACGGAGAAAGAGGCGCAGCGCCTGACCAAGTATTTCGACGGCATCATGGACGTGGAAGTGATTCTCGAATGGCAGAAATTCTATCGCAGGGCTGAAATCAAGATGAATGTGTACGGCACCCTGCTGACTTCAAAGGGACGATCCGATGAAATTCACAAGGCCATAGTCGGCGCCGTGGAGAAAATGGAACGCCAGCTCGTCAAATACAAAGACAAACTCCGCGGATTCGACCATGAGAAACCCGAAATTTCGTCCGTGGAGATCACCCCGGAAGCAACCGGAACCCGGGAGGGCTGACGCGTGGAAGCAGGCAAGCCGCAACACGAATACATCACGGTCGAAACGCTTTTCGCAGAAAACAAGAAACGACTGCGACTGACGCTGATGTCGAAACGGAACCGTTTTGACAAGAAAATCACGGACAAGGAGCTGCACCGGCCCGGATTGGCGCTCGCCGGCTATGTCGACCTGTTTACCTTTGCCCGCGTCCAGGTCTGCGGCAACACGGAGGCGACCTATCTGAAGCAGCTGACGCCGGCGCAGCGGGAAAAGACGCTGCGCCAGGTTTTCCAGTTTGACATTCCCTGTTTCATCGTCACCAGCGAATACGACATGGTTCCGGAATTCGCCGTACTGGCGGATGAATGCGGAATCAGCGTGTTCCGGACACCCTTTCCGACGACCAAACTCATCCAGTTGCTCCATGATTATCTCGACGAGAAATTCGCGCCGCTCAGCCACATCCACGGATCGATGGTGGATGTGTACGGTGTCGGCGTCCTCATCACCGGACGGAGCGGAATCGGAAAGAGCGAGGTCGCACTCGATCTGATCTCGCGCGGACATCCCCTGGTAGCCGATGATGTGGTGCCCGTCGTCCGGCGGAGCGGAGGCGCCCTGATCGCCCAGGTCAACGAGACACTCCAGTACCACATGGAAATCCGCGGTCTCGGCATCATCGACATCCATGCCATGTTCGGCATCCGCGGCATCCGTAAACAGAAAAAACTCGAAGTGCAGGTCGAACTGGTCGACTGGGACGGTGCCCAGAAATACGAACGGCTCGGCATCCAGGAGATGACCTGTGAAATTCTGAAAGAGAAGGTCACGCTGGTCCGTCTCCCGATCTATCCGGGAAAGAACATCTCCATGATCGTGGAGGTCATCGCCCTGAACCAGCGGCTCAAGAGTTTCGGTTACAACGCAGCCCTCGAATTCGAGGAGATGCTGACGCGTAAGATGCGGGGGCAGGAACCCCTTCCCACGCAGCTGGATCATACCCTTGAATAATGCGTTGCGGCGGAATCTGATGGAAAACGAACGCAAATTGGAAATCGGGGTCGGATTTTTCGTCCTCCTTGCCGTACTGGTTCTCGTTTTCGGGGTCATCTGGGGTCGCGGCCCGTTTTTTTACTCAAAATTTTTACGGATCGACGCGCGCTTCGCCGACGTCCGCGGACTCGAATCCGGAGACCCGGTCATGATCCGGGGCACCGAACAGGGGCGGGTCGTCTCGGTCGGGCTGGACGGACAGTCGGCCCGCGTCACGCTTCGGCTCAGGGAAGACATTTTACTCTTTTCCGACGCGGAAATCTGGATCGCGGATCGTGATCTCATGGGCGGAAAACAGGTGACGATCGATCCCGGTGCGAGCGGAAGATTCCTCGATACCGGACGGATCATCGACGGCGTGGAAAGGGGCGATTTTCTGACGATGACCGGGCAGGCCGAGACCCTGCTCCGGCGGCTGGATGAAACCGTCACCCTGATCCGGCCGGTCTTTGCGTCCGGTCAGATCGAAGGCACGGTCGGCGACCTGAGGGAGACGGCGCGGCGGGCCGGGGAGACACTGGACGAGATACGCCCTTACTGGGAGAAAACATCCCGGCGCATCGAGGCCGCGTCCAGACAGCTCGAAAACGATTCGACCCTGGCCCATATCGGCCGGGTGACCGGAGAGATGGAAGCCGCGCTGGCGCAAATCCAGATTCTCACCCGGAAGATGAACCGGGAAGAAGGCACATTCGACCTGCTGATCCGCGACAGAGAGCTCTACGATCAGCTCCTCCGCACGACGCACAAAATGGATTCGCTGGTCACGGACATCAAGGCCCATCCGAAACGGTATCTGCACTTTTCGCTGTTCTGATTCCGGAAACCGGAGCGGTGTCCCCCCGGCGCGGTCCAAAAGGATTTTTCTTTCCCGAACGGATTGGGAAGGAAATGGATTGACTTTTTCGCGCTTCTTTTTTACTTTAAAATTCATTGTTCTAATCGTTCATTACCCGAATGAGGAATTTTGCGTGCAAACCCTTCTGGTCACAGGCGGTGCCGGATTCATCGGAAGCAATTTCATCCGCCACATGCTCAAGACGCATGAAGACATCCGCATCATCAACCTCGACAAGCTGACCTATGCCGGCAATCCCGAGAACCTGAAGGACATGGCCGCGGATCCGCGCTACCGTTTCGTCCACGGGGACATCTGCGACGGGATCCTGACCGACGCACTCGTCCGCGAGTCGGATGCGGTGATCAACTTCGCGGCGGAAAGTCACGTGGACCGGTCCATCGGCAAACCGGACGATTTCATCCAGACCGACATCTTCGGCACGTTTCAGCTCCTCGAGGCCGCCCGGAAACATGGCATCGGACGATTTATACAGATCAGCACCGACGAGGTTTATGGAAGCACGGAGGACGGGTGCTTCCGTGAAGACGATCCCCTCATGCCGTCCAGCCCCTATTCGGCCTCCAAGGCCGGCGCGGACCGGCTGGCCTACTCCTATTTCGTCACCTACAGGCTGCCTGTCGTGATCACCCGGGCTTCCAACAATTTCGGGCCTTATCAATATCCCGAAAAGCTGATCTCGCTGTTCGTCACCAACGCGCTCGACGACCTGCCGCTCCCGGTTTACGGAGACGGGCTGAACGTGAGAGACTGGCTTTTTGTGCTCGATCACTGCGAGGCGATCGATTTCATCCTTCGAAAAGGAGAGGATGGGGAGGCCTACAACATCGGCGGCGGCAACGAGCGGACGAATCTGGAGATCACGGACATCATCCTCCAGACACTGGGAAAGCCGGATTCCCTCAAAAAGTTCGTGGAAGACCGGAAAGGGCATGACCGCAGATACGCGCTCTCCATCGAGAAGATCGAGAAACTGGGCTGGCGGCCGCGCCATCCGTTCGGGGAGGCGATGCGGGAGACCATCGCCTGGTACCGGGACAACCGGCCGTGGTGGGAGAAACTGAAAAGCGGCGAATACCTGGCCTATTACAAGAAACAATACCAAACCCTGTAAACGGCGGTCCCGATGACTCTGAAACAAAAAATCGAAGCCCGGGAAGCGAGAATCGGCGTGCTGGGCCTGGGGTATGTGGGTCTTCCCCTGCTGATCGAATACGTCGAGGCGGGATTCGACTGCACCGGTTTCGACGTGGACGAAAAGAAGATCGAAAGGCTGAAGGCGAAGCAGTCCTATATCCGCCACATCCCGGCGGAAAAGATCGCAGGCCTGTTCGACAGC
>DSAP01000063.1 GCA_011046415.1 bacterium
AGCAAGGGGACGGTGCGGATCGACTCCCGGCCGGTCTGGAACAACCCCGGAATCAACACGCATCTCGGATACTGCCCCGAGCAGGATGCGTTCTGGCGGTTTCTCACGGGCTGGGAATTCGTATACGGGCTCACGCGGATGTATGGATTCGCGGAATCCGAGGCCTGCGAACGCGCCCGGTCCGCCATTCAAACCGTAGACATGGAGGCGCACGCGGCCAAGCGGATCGGTGGATACAGCAAGGGCATGCGCCAGCGCATCAAGCTGGCCCAGGCGATCGCCCATGATCCGGACGTCCTGTTCCTCGACGAACCCCTGAACGGTATGGACCCGGTGGGCCGCAGGGAAACGATCCGTCTCATCCGCGGGATGGGCCGGTCCGGTAAGACGGTGGTGGTGTCGAGCCATATCCTGCACGAGGTCGAGGAGATGACCGACACCATCCTGCTCATCAACCACGGGCGGCAGCTGGCGCACGGCAACATCTTCGAAATCCGGGAGCTGATCGACACCCACCCGCTCAAGGTGACGATCCGCTGCGACCGGGTCAACGTCCTGACCTCCAAATTGATGGAATTCGACGACGTGCTGAGCGTCGAATTCGACCGGGAAAAGGGACAGCTCACGGTCGAAACCAACCGGCCGGGGGAATTCCACAAACGCCTGCCCCGGATCGTGCTCGACCATGACATCCGGATCCATTCGCTCTGGTCTCCGGACGAGAATCTCGAGGCGGTGTTCGATTATCTGGTGAGGTAACCGTGACCTTTCTGATCCGTTTTTTCATCCGCATCCAACTCAAGAGCCGCAGGCTGGCGGCGACCGCGCTTCTCGGGCTGTTTCCCGTGGCGGTCTGCCTGCTTCTGATCCTGATCCGTTCCGTGCTCGAGAATCACGACGTCTCGATACACCGTCTCTATCCGCAGGTCAGCTTCTTCCTCTACCTCCACTTCCTCCTGCCGATCCTCGCGGTGTTCGTAGGCAGTGGAATCGTCGGTGACGAAGCCGGAGAGCAGACCCTGTCCTATCTCACCTCGCGGCCGATTCCCAAATGGAAATGGTATCTCGCCAAGTTTCTGGCCCAGCTTATGATCCTCGGCGTCGTGCTGCTGATTTCCCTGCTTCTCTCCTACACCCTGCTCCACATTCCGGGCGGCATCCGGGGATGGCTGGAAGATTTACCGAACCTCGCAACCAGCCTGGGCGTGCTGGCGCTCGGCCTGGCCGCTTATCTGTCCCTGTTCTCGCTGTTCGGGGCGGCCTTCAGGAAACCCGTCCCGTCGGCCCTGCTCTTCACCTTCGGCTGGGAGAATCTGGTCGCCTACTTTCCGGGCAATGCCAAACTCCTGACGCTCGTGCATTATCTGCACAGCCTGTTCCCCACCTTTTTCCGCGCCCGGGCCCAAGGCATCCTGGGAATGCTTCCCTTCGAATTCCGCCTCGCCGGAGAATGGACGGCGCTGATTGTCCTGATCCTGATCACGGCCGGATGTCTTGCCGGCGGTGCGGCGATCCTCACGCTCAGGGAATACCGTCTCGACCGGGACTGAACCGGATTCCGGCATTGGATCGACCGGCAATTCCGAAAGTCTTTCATTTTTTTCTTGAATCGGACTCCACGATTTCATAGATTGTTACCGCTTATCTTCACAGGAATCCTCCATCATTGAGAGGCGGGAATCAGGAGACTTCCTCGCCGCACGGAGACGGAAAGGATGTTCACGATGCAGGGAACCGAACTGGCCGTTTGGATCGACATCGCCATGAAAATCGGGATTCTGATCGTCGCAATTCTGGCGCTGATCAAATGGTTCGGTTATATCGACCTGAAAAAGAAGGAACTCCATCTCCTCCACGGGGGGAGCCCCGTCTCCCGGAAAAACGAGCCGGCCGTCGGCGGATCACGCCCGGCTACCCGGAAAGTGTTCGACCAGGTGTTGCGGAAAGAAGATGTGATCACTTCCGGAGACGAAGAGGAAGACATCCCGGAAGAAGAGTTTTTCCGGGCGTTGAATCAGAAAAAGTAATCCCGTTCCGCGAGTCTGCCGGATCGGCCCGTCATTCAGAACATACAAGCCATTCTTCGTTCAGATTGGTTCTTCCTATTCATTCGCAGGATTTCCATCCCGTTTGGTGGACGGGATAAACACCATGGACGGCGCGCCCGGCGCCGTCCACAGCGTCCACCTCGTCCGTTTTGACCCCGCAGGATTACGCCTTCGGGTTCGGACCGTACCGGTTGTTCCCCTTCTGGCCCTCCAGCACCATGAACACCAGCAGGACAATCGCGCCGGCGACCGGGATAAACGCGATCAACAGCCACCATCCGCTGCGATCGGTGTCATGAAGACGGCGCACCGACACGGCGATTCCCGGGATCAGGATAAACAGGGCGTAAAGACCGCCCAGAACGCCTACCCCGCCCATGGCCGTGCCTGCCAGACCGGCTGCGCGGTCGACATAACTCAGCACAAAACTGATAATGAAGTTGAAAAGAAAGAACATCCAATACTCTTTACGCCGCGCCCGCCCGGTGAAAACCGTATACTTTTTGAGTACCCCGATGTACCAGTTCATCGTGTTCTCCTTTCATGGGTTTTCCAGTGATCAGAATGAACAACCGCCGGGATCCGGCCATGTATTGGCATGTCCGGCGGCCGGAGTGAACGTGCAATAAAATGGCATTATGTTTTTTTTCGTCAGGATTCGTATCGTTTGCAGGTTAAGCTATTCTTCACAAAAAAGCAACTGAAAACACCGGTAAACCGGAATATTCTTATGAGATATTGCTTTTTACACGAGAATTTCCTATGATTAGGGGGACAAAAAAAGGATATCTCTTGATGATGAACCGGAGAAAAAACCTGGAAAAGAAAATTCTCGCCTTCCTGAACGGATCCCCGAACCAAAGTTTCAAGGCGCGGGAGCTTGCGCGGAAGCTGGACATCCCCGAGCCGGAGTACCGGGACTTCAGGGATCTCCTCGGGTCGCTGGCGGAGGAAGACAAAATCACCCGGCACAAGGGAAACCGCTACGGAAAGTTTCAGGGCCGTGAGCGGGTCGAGGGCATACTCCATGTCAAGACCCAGGGATATGGATTCGTGATCCGGGAAGAAGAGGGCGAGGATGTGTTCGTGAGCCAGCGGAACATGGGGTCCGCACTGCATCACGACCGCGTCGAGGTGGAACTCTGGGCGCAGCCCGTCGGCAAATTGCCCGAGGGCCGGGTCGTCCGCATCGTTTCCCGCGGCCGCGAAAACCTCGTAGGCGTGTTTCAGGAGGGAGGTGCGTATCATTACGTCATCCCGGACAACCTGAAAATCACGCGGGACATCTATGTGTCCGAGGCGGATCGCGGCGGGGCCGGTCCCGGGCAGAAGGTGGTGGTGGAAATTCTGGACTGGGGAGACGCGGCGCGGATGCCGGAAGGCCGTGTGACCACCGTGCTGGGATATGCGGACGACCCGGACGTGGATGTGCTCTCCGTGATGCACGGCTTCGGCCTGCCGGACCGGTTCCCGAAAGCGGTGGAACGGGAGGCGGCGGCCGTCCCCGGCGGCATAACGGATAGCGAAACCGCGCGCCGGCTCGATCTGAGAAAGCTGCTGACCTTCACCATCGACCCGGACGACGCGAAGGATTTCGACGACGCCGTGTCGCTCGAGATCCTGCCGAACGGAAACCGGCGTCTCGGCGTGCACATCGCGGACGTGAGCCACTACGTCGTCCCCGGATCGGCCATGGACACCGAGGCGCTCCGGCGCGGAACCAGCGTGTATCTGGTCGACCGCGTCGTCCCGATGCTGCCGGAACGCCTTTCGAACGAGCTCTGCAGCCTCCGTCCGGAAACGGACCGGCTCGCCTTCAGCGTGCTCATCGAAATCACGCCGGAAGGGGAGGTGCTCGGCGAGGAGATCCGGGAAAGCCTCATCCACAGCCATTTCAGGCTCTCCTACACCCGGGCCCAGGCACTCATCGACGGCAAGGAATCGGGATTCCCCGAAGAGCTTGTGCGGACTCTTCGGGACATGCAGGCCCTGAGCCAAATCCTGTTCGGGCGCTGGCGTGCCGCGGGCCACATCGATTTCGACGCGCCCGAACCGAAAATCGTGCTCGACGCGAAGGGCCGCCCCCTGGAACTCACGGTCCGCGAGCGGCTCGAAAGCCACCGCCTCGTCGAGGCCTTCATGCTGCTGGCCAACCAGACGGTGGCCGAATCCGTCCACCGGCTCCGCAGGGAATCCGGACGGAAATATCCGTTCGTCTACCGGGTCCACGAGAAACCCTCGGGGAAAAAACTCGACCAGTTCCTCCGGTTCGTCGGCGCGATGGGCCATCCCTTCGACCCGGGAAAGAAACTGACGCCCGCCAAACTGCAGCGCTTCCTCGAAGGCGTCCGCGACACGCGCCACGAAACGGTCATCCGGGAAACCGCACTCCGTTCCATGATGAAGGCGCAGTACACCACGGCCAACGTCGGCCATTTCGGACTGGCATTCAAACAGTACACCCATTTCACCTCGCCGATCCGCCGTTATCCGGATCTGGCGGTCCACCGCCTGCTCAAGGCGTATGGATCGGGAAAACCGGAACCGCCGAAAATGGCGGCCCCGCTTTCCGGGATCTGCAAGACGGCGACCGAACGGGAAATCAACGCCGCGGAGGCGGAACGGGAATCGATCCGCGCGAAGCAGATCGCCTACATGTCCGGCCGGATCGGGGAAGAATACGACGCCGTCATCTCCGGCGTGACCGGATTCGGCTTCTTCGCCGAGATCCCGGAAATCCTGGTCGAGGGTCTCGTGAAGGTCGAAGACCTCAGGGATGATTATTACCTGTTCGACGAGACCCGGCTCAGGCTGGTCGGACAGCGGACGCGCCGGATCTTCCAGCTGGGCGATCCGGTTCGGGTCCGGGTGACGCGGGTGTTGAAAGACCTGCGCAAGGTGGATTTCGGACTGGTCGAGGCATTGAATGAAAGGACGGACGACCGGAATTCCGCGCCGGTGCGCAAAAAACGCGGTAAAAGACGCGGAAAACAAAAGAAAACCGTCCCGCCGAATCCGGCCTGAAACCCGTACGGCGCGGACAAGGCCCCCCTCCTGAACCATGAAATATCAATGAGGCGATATGAACGAAGAGCAAAACCCCTTTCCGGATGCGGCGCTGGAAGATCTGCCCGCATCCCTGCAGGACGCCGTCCGCCGCGCAGGATGGACGACCCTCATGCCCGTACAGGCGCGGGCCATTCCGCGCCTGCTCGCGGGAAAAAACCTGCTTGTCCAGGCACGCACCGGAAGCGGAAAAACCGGCGCGTTTCTACTTCCGATGATCGAACGCCTCGACCCGGCCAAGCCGCAGTGCCAGGCGCTCATCCTCGTGCCCACGCGTGAACTCGCCAAACAGGTCGAAACCGAGACCGGGATGCTTTGCGGGGAGCGGGGACTCCGATCGGTCGCCGTTTACGGCGGCGTCGGTTATAAACCCCAGATCGACGCGTTCAAACAGGGCGCTCATATTGTCGTGGGCACGCCGGGCCGCATTCTCGACCACCTGCTGAGACGGACGTTTTCACTGAATCATCTCGAGATCCTCATTTTCGACGAGGCAGACCGCATGCTATCGATGGGTTTTTACCCCGACATGAAGAAACTCCAGCGGCACCTGCCCGATCGCCCCCTCCACGGCGCCATGTTCTCGGCCACATTTCCGGCCCCGGTGCGCCGGACGGCCGCCGAATTCATCCGGGATCCCGAATTCATCACGCTGAGCGAAGACCACGTGCATGTCACCGACACCGAACACGTCTATTACGTGATTCCGGGCATGGACAAAGACCGCAGCCTGATCCGCATCATCGAGATCGAGAATCCGGCCTCGGCCATCATCTTCTGCAACACCAAATCGGAAGTGCATTATGTGGCCGTCGTACTCCGGCAATTCGGATACGACGCGGATGAACTGACCTCCGACCTTTCCCAGTTGGACCGCGAACGGGTGCTGGAACGCGTCCGAAAGGGGACGCTTCGTTTCCTCGTGGCGACCGACGTGGCCGCGCGCGGATTGGATATTCCCGACCTCTCGCACGTGATCCAGTATGAACCGCCCGAGGACTTCGAGGCCTATATCCACCGGGCCGGACGGACCGGCCGCGCCGGCGCCGCGGGTGTCGCCATGTCTTTGGTGACCGAGCTCGAAAGAATCACGCTGAACCGGATCGCCAAACGCTACGGCATCCGCATGCAGGAGCTCCCCCTCCCCACGGACGCGGATGTGCAGACCATGGTCTCCGAACGGGTGACCGCCCTACTCGAAGCCCGCCTGCGTGAAAGGGATTCGCTGAAAAGGGAACGGAGCCTGCGTTTCGTGCCGCTGGGCCGCAGCCTGGCTCAGAGTGAGGATGAATCGGCCGTCATCGCCATGTTATTGGATGATTATTATCAGCAGGTGCTGCACGCCCCCGTGATTCCGCCGGAAGAACCCCGTGAGGAAAAGAAACCGGACAGGCCGCGCGAAGAGGGAAGGTTCAGACGGAGGAAACCGCGGAGGAGATAGGCCGCTACCCCCATCCGGACCGAAAACATTGTTCTTCCCGAAATCTTCCCTGCCGGATCCGTTTAGGAACAGATCATTCGGAACGCTCCGATATCGTCGGGAGAATTCCGTCCTGATGATCGCAGGGATATCGAGAAAAGGGACTCCGTCGGGGATTCGATACGTCGTGATCAGGATGACGGTTCCGGAAGATTTCCCGGAGTCTCGTGATTCCGAACTAGATGAAAAGGCGCGGCAACCGTTACCCCCACGTCGCCACGAATTCGGTCACCGGGGCCCCTTTGGCCATGGATTTCGTGATGGTCACGGATATGTTCTCGCATTTCATGAGTCGGAGGGCGCCTTCCATCCAGCCGCCGATCCCGACTTCGACGATGTGGTACGGTTCTTTGAATTTCACGATGTGCAAGACGACGCGTCGATCCGATGATTCGGCAACAGAAATTTCACCTTCTGGATAATAGCTGGAGAACACCCGGGAGGCCCGTTTGATGATGAACTGCGGGGATCCCAACCGGAAAAAGACTTTATAAAACGAATTCAGGGCGAAACTGGCGCTGAACACGCCGGAGTCCCAGGAGCCTCTATCATCCCCGCCGTAGAACATCTCGCACGCCTTCTCCGTGGGGACGACCACGGCATCGTAGATCAGATAGTTTTCGAATGCCAGGATGGAATTCCGATGTGTTTTTCGTCCCTCCGGCGGGAGAGATTGCACCCATTCATCGTAACGGGCCGGAAATTTCTCGCGGATGAATCCATTCAAGGCCAGAACGGCCGTCCCTTTCACCTGCATGGTTCTTTGGTTCGCCCCATGGGGCTCATCCCCCTCCTGTCGGAGGGCCGGCCCGCCTGGGAAGTTTGCATCCTGACGGGAACCTTTCAGGCACAGTCCGATAAGGGGACAGGATCCGCATGCCGATTTTCCGGGATCGTCCGGACAGGCGGTCCGTTTCCCGATCGTGCACAGGGCGAAATCGTATTTGACGGGATCCCCGGGATCCAGCCTGCGGAGCGCCTCGGTGATTCCGACCGCCATCCTCCAGTCCGCCGATTTCCGGGATGTCAGGCCGATCAGGGGCGCCAGACGGGCGATATGCGTATCGACCGGCATGATCAGCCTGGAAGGCGGGATGGACCGCCAGATGCCGAGATCCGGGGAATCGCGGCGGACCATCCAGCGGAGGAAAAGATTCAGGCGCTTACAGGCGGATCCGTCGGCCGGATCGGCGAGGAAATGCCGGATGCCCGTACCCCTGGCCGGCGGGCGGGCGTAAAAAGGAGACGGATCCATCGCAAGGAGAGACCGGACGAACCGCGAAAGGGCGGACCCGATATCCGCATCATCCGGATGAAATCCCTTCAGAAACAGGTTGAGGAGGCTCCCGTGACTGCGGACGACTGCTCCCGTCCATGACAGGAGCAGTCCGATGTCTCTGCCGCGATAGAACCGGTAGACAAACCCGTCGAAAATCCCGCCTGAGCGGCGGGATTCGAACCGCCGGACGAATTCATACGGAGACGGCCCCATCATCTCCAGGATCTCACGCACCGCCTTGCGGATCAGATCGTATTGCCCGATGGCGAGCGCCGAGGCGATGAATCCGGCGATTTCCCGGTCTTCCGGATCCGTATAGGGCCTCACCAGACCGAGCGGATCGAGATCGAGCCAGGAGGCGTCGAACTCCCGGTACAGGCGATCCAGTTCGGTCTTCAGCAAACCATCTCCTTCACCGCAGGAATAAGGTATCTTTGTTGCTCCTGCCCGCATCGACATCCCGCTCAGGGTCGTCATTTTTCTCCGGATGGATTCAAATCAAAGGACCGCCGGTTGGCGGGAAAATCCAGCCCGTCCCGGACTGGATTGAAACCGAATAAAATTAACAATTCTATCGAACAAAACAAGAAATAAAAAAGGACTTGCCGTCCCGCGTCTTTCCTTGACTTTCTTCTCAAATTGCCTATATTGAATACGACTCTGTTTGAATTTTTACCAATGTGTGGAGGAACCCATGTCATCTCCCCTCTCCGGTTTGAAACCCGCCCTGCTCTGGAAGCATTTCGACGCCATCCGGAAGATTCCCCGCTGCTCGAAAAACGAAGAAGCCGCCGGGGATTATGTG
>DSAP01000127.1 GCA_011046415.1 bacterium
ATGGCCGGCGCGGCAGTGGATTTGCTCATCGAAAGAATCCGGAATCCGGAGAAACCCTTTGAAAAAAAGACATTCGGACTCGAACTGATGATCCGTGAATCGACATAAAACGCCGGATATGCAGATATTCTATGTCGGGCTTTTCCGGGTTTTCTTCCCTCCCGGCAGGTCCATACGACCGAATCGGCACAGAACCTGAAAAATTCAGCCTTCTTTAAAAAAATACTTGACATTTATGAAATAAAAACGCTAAATTTCAAATAAGCAAGCTTAAGCGCTTAACCTTTTAAAATCGTATTCATTTGATGAAAACCGCCGGACGAGAAGAAAGCAAAGAGAGGAGGGCATCGTCATCCAGAAAAGAGATCGTCGGAAGTTTAAGGTGCCGGAGTCGAAAAGAGAAAGAATACCTACATTGAGGGAGGTACAGACATGAAAAAAGTGATAGGGGTCATCGTACTGGGGGTATTGTTATCGTCCCATATGGTTTTCGGGCAACTCGGTATCGTGATCGATGCCGAGAGAGACGATTACTGGAATACCCTGACCGGTCCCGAAGACGGACACATTTATATTCCCCATTATGCGCTCGCCATCGGGGGGCCCGGCAACATGCCCGTGGACGACGCCGATCTTTCGGGCCTGGTGTGGCTGGGTTGGGATTCCGATTATTTTTATGCTTATTTTGAAGTCCAGGATGACATCATCAATGTCAACAATGCCACGGCGTATTTAAACGATGCCGTGGAATTGAAATTTGATCCCGATCCGACCGCGCAAAGCACGTCCGGGGTCGTCGGATATCGTCTCAGCGCCTGGGGTGAAGATGACGCCGCTGAACCGGCGGGCGTGGACAATCTCTTGTCGGGTGAAAGCGCCGTTCCCTGGACCGCGGTCGAAGGAGAAGACTATGCCAGGAAAGAAGTTGAAACCGATGATTATTACGGATACAACCTCGAATTCAGGATTCCCTGGGCGTCGATTGCGACCGCGAGCCCGGCTAAAACAGTGGATGTGGAAGTGGGATCCTATTTCGGTGTCGCCATCAACATCATGGATAATGATTCGGATACCCGCGAGCATGTGATCCAATGGTCCGCGGGCATGGCGGACGAGGTGTGGAGCAATCCCCAGCTGCACGGAACCGTTGAATTTCTTGAGGGAGGAAAATTCAATCTGTTTCCCGAAAACACGGCGGGGGGCACCGCGGTCAATGACAGCGCGCACTGGTATATTCCGCCGCAGCCATCCAATGTCCGTGGCGGCGGGAACACGGCCGGAGACTTTCTTCTGAAACAGAATTATCCGAATCCGTTCAACCCGAGTACGACGATCGGTTTCTCGGTGAAGGATCCGGGTCCGGTGAAGCTGACCGTTTTCGATCTGCTCGGTCGCGAAATCAGGACGCTCGTGGACGCCTCATTGTCCCCGGGCCATCATACGGTGCATTGGGACGGCCGGGACGATGCGGGGGCGGTGGTCTCCTCGGGAATTTATATTTACCGGATCGAGGCCGTCTCCTACACGGCGTCGAAAAAACTGTCTTTCATCCGCTAAAAACCACATCCATCCCTCTCGTGAGCCCTTCGACCGGTGATCGGTTGAAGGGCTTTTTTTATACGCCTTCTTGTATTCAGGAAGCTGCGACACCGCGCCGGCCAGGATGAACGGCGCGTATTGGGTGATCAGGCCGGACAGCAGGGTCCGGTACAGATGGAATCCGTCTTCCATGCTGTTGAAAAGACCGCAGAGATTGACACGCGGGAAGAATGCGTTGAGAAACATGCCGTGAACGAAATTAAATCCCAGAAAATGAACCGAGAAGATTGTGAGAAAAAATAGGGCGGTCGGAAATCGGGAAAGGATACGGATGGCGGATAGAAGGAACCGGGACCGCAGCGGCCTTCCGCTTTTTTCGAGGATCCCGGGGATCGTTGCGATTCCTCCGCAGATCCCGGCCACGACAAAGAAAAGCAGGGCCGCGATCGACAGGCCGGCGATCAGGAGGATGATCACGGCCAGCACCATCCCATAGGTCCCGTTTCTATGGAAGGGGATCACCGGGTCCCGAACAGGTCGGGAAATTCCTTCCCGCACCGTTCTTTCTTCTGAATTCAGGAAAAGGCCCCCGGCGATGGAGACGAGGATGAAGCTGTATCCCAATACCAGGCTGCTGATCCACAGGCCCCAGGCCAGGTCCGCGGTACGCTATCGGTACCACCAGGCTATGAACACCATCGCGGCGAAGAGGATGAATGCGAGTGGGATATTAAATTTACGGACCGGATTGGTTTCCATTCTGGCTTTCGGGGCGGTCGGAACAGGGCGCCTCTTACGAGATTCCGTGCAGGATTTCCCGTCCGAAGACCAGACAATCGGCGCGTCTCAGGTTGTCATAGTCTTCCATCTCTCCCATCATCCGCGCGGTCTCCGGATCCATCAGGGATTTGGTGATTCTGCCGAGGAATACCCGGGAAGGGACAGCCCCAGTCCCGCACAGTTCGGCCAAGTGGTTGTCGATGAACCGTTTCGTCTGTTCCGGCCCGGCCGGATTCCGCATGTTTCCGCATACGGCGAAGAGACCCCGGACTTTTCCCTGCAGGGATTCCCGGTTCCCCAGGATGAAATCCTGAAGCGCCCCGGAAGTGACCCCGCCCCGGATGGAACCGCCGATCACGAGGTGTTCGAATCCGTTCAAATCGGGGTTTTCGCGGACATCGAAGACGTCGGCGATCCCGCCCATGCCCTCCGAGATCCACACCGCGGCGTCCCGGGAGCTTCCACACCAGGTGCCGTACAGGACGGCGCATTTTTTATCCGACGGCACGGGATAAAATTTCAACGCCCAGGCATCACCGGCGGCCGCCACCGTGCCCGCCGCGGCGAATCCCGCTTTCATAAAATCTCTTCTCTTCATGACGGTTCCTTCCATATGATGGATTTACCTGCGGAACGGATCATATCCGGGAGTCCCGGGTCCGTCTGCCAAATCACCCGGTCTTTTCGGTCGGTTGTCTGCGCCTGATTTCGAGGATCGTCCAGACGAACAATCCCGCGAACAACGCAGACCAGAGTTCCTCGACCTCGTTCATGAGCTCACGCGCCTTGCCGTCCATTAAAAAACGCGTCCCCCAGACATAGAGATGGACGATCCACGCGGACGCCAGATAGACTGGAAACGGCGGGTTGTCCCGCAACGCCTTCCGCCAGGCCTTCGGCCTCCCCGTCCACAGAAGGATGGGTAGAACCCCGAAAAGGATAAGAAAGGTGAGCCGGAAGAGGTTCTGTGTATTGAAGAGGAGCAGGGGATTCATCCGGCCGTCGCGCAGGTCATCATAGAAACTGTCCTTGCTGAAGAACTTCAGATTGTGCAGGTTGAATTCTTCCTGATGGCTGCTCGATTCGACGGCATGGACGGAATAGCCGAACAGGCGTTGCCCCCAGCTGATTTCCTCCCCGAAACAGAGAAACATGAACAGTGCCAAGAAAACGAATAAACCCCTCAGCGTTCGGACGGCCCGGCGCGCATAGATGATGCAGAAGACCGTCCCGGCCAGCCAGAACAGGGCGCTCAGATATTCGATCAGGCCGTCTTCCACCGTCCAGGTTCTCAGAAGGGTCTCGGAACGGGAGAAAAGGATGGAAAGGACGATGGCTGCCGCTCCGGATGCAAGCAAAACAAGGGAGTTGATTTTCAACATGTTCTCCTCGATGAATGAGTGAAACATCGTTTCAGAATCCGGCGGCCGGACAGAATATGCGCCGGCCGGATCGGGTCTGGAATCAGGGGTCTTTCCTATACCATCCGAATCGACAGGAAAGACCCATCCCCGCCATGCGGTCGACGGCATGGCGGTTCAATCCCGCCCCTGCGAACAGATCGGCCTGTAAAACCGGGGTGATCCGGTATGTCAATCCGCCATCGAATACGGGTCGCCAGGATGCGTTTCTGGGAATTTCGGCAAAGGTTTCGACGAACCCACCCAGCCGTTCGGTGACTGCGATACCCAGAGAGACGGATGCCAGGGACAAAAGCTCCCTTCCTGTGCCGGCATCGACCGAGAGGGCGCCGAGATTCACACCCAGATCCAGGCCCCGGCTCAGGTCCATACCGCACGCGAACTTGATTCCCGGTTCGATGTTCCCGACGGAAACCGCCTGATGCCCGGTGGGGAGCGTCGAGACGAGCAAAACGGCCATGGGGATGCCGGCCGATGCGTCCGCCAGCTGGTATTTGGCTTCCAGGATCATGTCATCCGCATAAACACGGGATCGATGGTCCCGGGTCAAACGCGTCCAGCCTGAATATCCCAGGCGAATTTCTAAATTGTGTCCCAGTCCCGTACGGATCAGCAGGGCGGGGCAGGACAGGCCGGTGACGGAATGTAATTTCGAGTAATCCGCGCCGAACTCGATCTGGATCGTTTTCTGCGGAATTACGAGGGCGCTCTCGGTAAAATCGGGACGGTCCGTGATCAGGTCCGAGGCCGATACAGGGGGAAAGAACGAAAAACAAAGAAGCAGGGTAAAGATGCATTGGCGCATAATTTCTCCTTTCTATGTCAGGGAAATGATCACAACAGATGGCTCGCCAGTTCCGCCAATTCCGAACGTTCCCCCTTTTCGAGATTCACGTGGGCGTAGAGTTTCTGTCCCTGCATCTTCTCGATGAGATAGCTCAGGCCGTTCGAGTAGGTGTCCAGATAGGGATGATCGATCTGGAAGATGTCCCCGGTCAGCACGATCTTCGTTCCCTCGCCCGCCCGCGTGATGATGGTCCTCACTTCGTGCGGCGTCAGGTTCTGTGCCTCGTCGACGATGAAATAGATGCTTACCAGGCTCCGTCCCCGGATATAGGCGAGGGGAGAGATCACGAGTTTTTTTTCCTCCAGAAGCCGGGCGACAGGATTTCCGTTGTTTGTATCTCCTTTGGGAAGATGGCTTTGGATCACGCCGAGGTTGTCGAAAAGCGGTTGCATATAGGGGTCGAGTTTGGATTCGACGTCTCCGGGCAGATAGCCGATATCCTTGTTGCTCAGGGGGACGACCGGCCTCGCCATCAGGATCTACCGGTAATCGCGGCGTCTCTGCAGGGCCGCGGCCAGCGCGAGAAGCGTTTTTCCCGTACCCGCCTTGCCCGTGAGGGAGACGAGCTGGATTTTCGGATTCAGCAGCGCGTCCAGGGCGAAGGTCTGTTCGGCGTTGCGGGGAAGAATCCCGGCGGCCGGAACCTTGTCCACCCGTTTGATGA
The DNA here is from genome assembly GCA_011046415.1 of bacterium. Taxonomy (GTDB): domain Bacteria; phylum Zhuqueibacterota; class QNDG01; order QNDG01; family JABMRT01; genus DSAP01. The sequence goes on from DSAP01000127.1 coordinate 5,252, forward strand.
ACTGCATGGAGGGGTCATAGGTCGCCAGGGCGGACATCTTCCCGTCCCGCAGGATGAAAAATTCATTCGGAACAGGCTCCTTGGGCAGGGTCAGACAGGACGCTTCGAACTCATAGGGGGGCTCGTACAACCGCCGGATCAGGTCGCCGCTTACGTTCTCTTCGATCCGCTTTCCGGTATACAGGGTGTCCACATTCTTGACATGGTCGGTGGTGTAATCCTGTGCGATGAGGCCGATTGATTTGGCCTTCATCCGGAGGTTCACGTCTTTGGTGACGAGGATGACTTGCTGTTTGGGTTTCTCGTCGGCGAGGAGGTACGCGATATTGAGGATGTGATGATCCGGTTTTGTCGTGGTAAAACTCAGCCGGAGGTCGGGGTGGAACGGTTGCTCGAGCCGGATGATGAGTCGTCCCCGGTTGGGGCCGAGTTTTACGCCGTCATCGAAAATCCGGTCGCCGCTCAGCGCGTCGAGCGTGCGGAGGAATTCCCGGGCGTGAAAGTTGACCATCTCGCCGCCCTTCTTGAACTGATCCAGTTCCTCGAGGACGGAGACCGGTACGACCACATCGTGTTCCTGAAACTGATTCACGCAGGTACTGTCGTGAAGGATCACGTTGGTATCCAGAACGAAATATTTTTTTTTGCGCAGGAGGCATCGGCCTGCCCAGATGTTTTCCCTTGTCGGATGAAAGGGGAAGGGTGATATCCGGAGTCGACATCCTGCCGGCCCGTGCGGATCCGTGGAACCCAGGACCCATCCCGACGATCCGGTTCGGTCGTCATGAGCAACAAACCGAAACCGGTTCAGACAGCCCATCCCCTTTCACGGTCAATCGTATTGCAGGATCAGCTCCACCGGTACGCGGCCAGCTGCTTGAGTTCTCGGATTCTTTCCGGGACGGCGACGGACCGGACACAGGCGGCCGAACATACCGCGCAGTCCAGGCATTCCGCCAGCCCGTATCGGGGGGCGATTTCGCGGATCGCGGCGTGCGCCTGCTCCAGGTTATGGTACTGGAAGGCGTACATGTGCGAGCGCATCAGCGTCGGGATGTCCACGTGTTTCGGGCATCGGGCGGTGCAGGATCCGCACTGGCGGCAGAAGCCGAGCCCCATTTGGATTTCACGGTCGCCGAGGAATTTCTCCTCCTCCTCCGTGTAGGACAGGTCATAGGCGACGGCGATGTCTTCCCGGAGCTGGTCGAACGTCGTGTACCCGGGAACGGCCGTGGTGATGAATGGATTATTGAGCACCCATTTCAGCATGGCGGACTGATTCAGCGGGCCGTCGAACCGGGTTGATTTCTGGCGGGCGTTACGCCACCAGTCGCCGCCCGCCTGGGTCTTCATGGCGATCAGGCCGATGCCTTTGTCCGCCGCGCCCCTGAGGGCCCGGATATACGTTGTGTCGTCGGCCATGGCGAAATTCAATGTGATGAGGGCGACGTCCCACGAGCCGCTTTCGGTCATGGCGTTGACGACGGCGGTCGTGTTGCTGTGACACGAGATGCCGGAGAAACGCATCTTGCCTTCCTTTTTGAATTCGGAAAGCAGGTCCCTTATTTCCGGAGACCGGACCTGCGAAGGGTCGTTTGCGCCGTGGAAATACAGGATGTCCACATGGTCGGTATCGAGCCGTCTCAGGCTTTCCTCGAACCGCTGCCGGATGACGCGCATCGTCTCTTCGATGTTATCTCCGGACAGATTTCCGGCCGGGAATTTGGTGGCGATGACGACCTCTTTACGGACTCCCAGCTGTCGGATGGACCGCCCGAGCATGCGTTCGTTGTTGCCGCCCTGATACCCCCAGGCCGTGTCGAAATGGCGCACACCGAGCCGGTACGATTCCATCACCAGATCGGACACGTTCGCATTCATCACACCCATGCTCACGACAGGCAATTCGAGACCGGTTCTGCCGAGCGTTCGGGTGATGATTTTCTTTTCAGGCGCCTCATCCCGGGAATTCGCGCGTGTGGCGCCCAGCCCGAGCAGGCCGAGGCCCGCGGCGGTCTGACCGATAAAGTTCCTCCGGGAAACCGGTGTGGATCGGGCCATCGGAAACCTCCCTTCAGGGTTCAAATTTATTATTCCGCCGAAAACGCGTAGATCGTGATCTCATGATAGGTCTCTCCGGGCCGCAGCACGGTCGAGGGGAAAGCCGGCCGGTTGGGCGAATCCGGATAGTGCTGGGTCTCGAGGCACAAGCCGTGCCGGTGGCCGTAAACCGTACCGTCTTTTCCCGTGATCGAACCGTCCAGGAAATTGCCCGAGTAGAACTGGATGCCGGGCTGGGTCGTCCGGACGGTCAGCACCCGGCCCGACACCGGGTCGGAAAGCCGGGCCGCGGGCCGGAGCGTCCCCTGCTCGCCGTCCACCACCCAGTTGTGGTCATACCCGAATCCGAAACGAATCTGGGGATCGTCCGCTTCGATGCGCTCCCCGATCCGGAACGGGGAGCGGAAATCCAGGGGTGTACCCTCGACCGGGCGGATTTCTCCCGTCGGGATCAGGGTTTCGTCCACGGGGGTGAAAGCATCCGCCATGATTTGGAGAGAATGATCCGTGACCGGTGTGGCGCCGCCGTCACTCAGATTGAAATAGGCGTGATTGGTCAGGTTGACCACGGTCGGTCTGTCCGTCTCCGCGAAATATTCCATGCGCAGGGCGTTGTGCATGTCGAGCGTGTAAACCACCCGCACGTCCAGATTGCCGGGATAACCCTCTTCCCCGTCCGGGCTGAGGTAAGAGAGGGCCACACCCACCGTCGAATCCGTGCGCACGGATTCGGTCTCCCACAGCACCTTGTCGAATCCCGTGAATCCGCCGTGCAGGTGGTTGGGTCCGTCGTTGAGGGGCAGGGACCAGGCCGTTCCGTCCAGTGTGAAGCG
>DSAP01000207.1 GCA_011046415.1 bacterium
ACCTTACAATGTCACAATAATATGATTTTTGGGGGATACCCTGCAAATTCTCTCGGGGGGTCGCCCGCCCTCGTTTTCCGAACCTTTTTCCCGGCCTCTGATTAAGGACTTGAAGACCCTGCATTCCGTGACCTGTCGTTATGTTCCTCCCCGCTTACCGGCGCGCCGATCCGTCCCATTCCCCGGGCATGCCGCGCCTTCTTTTTGCGTAAAACCAGCCCGTAAACCGTCTGTCCGAGTATAATGCCGACCCAGTCTGCGGCCAGATCCAGGAGTTCGAAATGGCGTCCCGGCACAAAATACTGATGGATCTCATCGGAGAGGGCGAACAGGGCGCCTGCGGCGAAGACGATCGGGGAGAGGGCCTTCCCGAAACGGTCCTTGAATTCCCGGCCGGACCGGGCGAGAAGAAATCCGAAAATACCGTATGCACCCAGATGATAGACCTTGTCTTTAAATTCAAATCCGAGATCCGGCGTCTCGAGATTGGAAATCGATGACATCAAAAAAAGTAACACCGCATAGAGAAGTGTCGGCAGATACACCCGGATTTTTTTGTTCATAAACCCCTTATATTAAAATTTGTCGGGATCCACACCTCATTATTCATATATCTTTTATCTTTCAGGATACATCGTCTCGTCTCCGCCCCTTTAAACAGGATTTTCCTCACAGCAAAAAGCATTTGCATCCTGTTTTCCGCCAAACGGTTTCTGTTTTTCATGAACGATTCAGTTTCAAAAACGCCCGTGGGAGGGCATCGAGCAGATCCCCCGCGATGAGGCTGTGTTCACCCAGTGCCTCCGCCGCCAGGTCTCCGGCCAGGCCGTGCAGATAAACGCCGGCGCAGGCCGCCCGGAACGGATCGGGGCACAGGGCGAGAAGGCCGCCGATCACACCGGCGAGGACATCGCCCGTCCCGCCCGTGGCGAGACCGGAATTGCCCGTGGAGTTAACCGCGACTTTTCCCCGGGGGGATGCGATCACGGCCGGGGATCCCTTGAGCACGCAGACGCAGCCCAGATCACGCGCGGTTTCGCGAGCCGCGGCGATGGGATCTTCACAGATGGATGAAAGGGAACGCCCCGTCAGCCGGGCCAGTTCGCCCGGATGAGGCGTGAGGATCAGGGGCTTTTTATACTTTCCGAGCAGGGATGCCTCTCCCTCGAGTGCGTTGATCCCGTCGGCGTCGAGGACGAGCGGGCGCCGTTTCTTGCGGAGGAGACTCCGGGTCAGGACGACCGTTTCGGGATGGAGGGAAAGTCCCGGGCCCACGATCAGGACATCCGCCCAGGAGGCCAGCGCATCCGTCTCCGGCTCCGCGGCCTCGGCCAGACAGCCGGATCCCGTATCCGGCAGGGGATGGGTGATGACCTCCGTGCATTTGGCCTCGAGGATCGCGTTCAGGCTTTCCGGGATCCCGAGTTTCGTCAGTCCGGCCCCGGCCCGCAGGCTGGAAAGCGCGCACAGCGCGGCCGCGCCCGTCATGCCGCGCGACCCGGCCAGGACGAGAATCTTTCCGAAAGTCCCCTTGTGGCCGTCGGGCGGTCGCGGCGGAATAAAATGCAGGATGTCCTCCTGTTCGAGCAGATGGGTTTGCACGGGCAGGCCCGCCGCGACGGACGGAGGCGATCCGATGTCCACGATGGTGATTTTTCCGGCCAGATCCCGGCCGGGGGGGAGTGCCAGCCCGACCTTGAGTTCGGCCATGGTCGCCGTATAATCGGCCCGGACGCAGGCGCCTTCGAAACGGCCGTTATCGGCCTGGAGGCCGGAGGGAATGTCCACGGAGATGACGGGACAGGACCGGTCGTTGATCCAACGGATGATTTCGGAAATGAGACCGGTCACCGGACCGGCCACGCCTGTGCCGAGCAGGGCGTCCACGATCAGATCCGGGCCGGGCGGTTTGGGGAGCTGTGATGCGCGCAGAAGGGAATGGACGGGAACCGACATGCCGGTCAGCATTCGGTAGTTTTGGAGCGCATCACCCCGCAGTGAATCCGGATCGCCCGCGAGGCGGACATCCACGGCGTACCCGCGGTTGATGAGGTGCCTCGCTGCGACCAGTCCGTCGCCGCCGTTGTTCCCCCTGCCGCACAGAATCAGGATCCGCGGAGACGGAACATCCTTTAAAATGGACGAGACGAGCCCGACTATGCCGAGTCCGGCATTCTCCATGAGAAGCAATCCGGGAATGCCGACCTCCTCGATCGTCCGCCGGTCGGACTCGCGCATCTGCGCCGCGGTGAGTAATCGTCTCATGACCCTGCTCCCGGTTTAGCCTGAACGATTCCTAAATTGGTTCCTTCAAGGACTGCGAACGCGGCGGCGACTCCCCGCTCATGGGTCAGGGAAAGGTGAAGTCTGCCTCCGTTGACCAGCCGAGCCACCTTCCCGGAAAGCCGGATCTCCGGCGAACCGCTCGTCGTATTCAGGATTTCCATGTCCTGCCAGCGGATGCCGTCGGCCCAGCCGACACCGAGGCATTTTAGGATCGCCTCTTTGGCGGCGAAACGCGCCGCAAACGCGCCGATCCGGTCTCCCTTTTGACGGCAGAGACGGATCTCGTCGGGAGAAAAAATTCGGCACAGAAACCGGTCGCCCCATCGCGAGACGGCGTGTTCGATCCGACTCTTCTCGACCATATCGATTCCGATGCCTTGTATCATCGCATTCAATTTATCCATGAGTGCGCCGCAATAGCAAGAGAATTCTCTTGACTCAGGCGGATTTTTCCACTACTTTCCAATTCGTTTATGCGATGAAAGCGAGGCTGACTTGTGCCGGCGGGAATATCCTTCCCGACGGAAATGACGGCAGCCATCCGGCGGGAATCCTGATGCGGATGCCCGCTTCGATAAAGACGACGGGAAAATTCCCTTTGAATGCTGAAACCCATCCGTTGATCGAGAAGGCCCTCCGGGGAGACCAGAAGGCATACGAGGGCCTGGTCTTGCGCTACCAGCGCGGACTCTTCAACATGATCTACCAGATGGTCAAGAACCGCGAAGAGACCGAAGACCTGGTTCAGGAGACCTTTATCAAGGCGTTCAACGCGCTCGGCAGCTATGACAACCGTTTTGCCTTTTCGACCTGGCTGTATAAAATCGCCTATAACAACTGCATCGACACCATCCGCAAGAAGAAGCTGAAAACATATCCGCTGGACAAGCCGGTGAGGACGCATGAAGGCGAGGTGCAGCAGGAAATCCGGGACGACACCACCAGCCCCGAAGGCGATTATCTGTATGCCGAGAAAAAAAAACAGATCCAGGCCGGCATTGAAAACCTGCCGCCGGGCTATCGCCGCGTCATCGAACTCAGGCATCAGCAGGAAAAATCCTACGAGGAAATCAGCCAATTGCTTCAAATTCCACTCGGTACGGTCAAGGCCCGCATTTTCCGTGCGCGGGAGATGCTGAAAAAAATGCTGTCGGAAGACTGATTTGCCCGAAACGGCTTGTCGGAGCCGGCCGCCCTCATCTCCCTACCCTCCTTCCCGAAAAGACGGAAACAAAGTCCTTGTTTCTGTCTCGCCTCACCGAAAAACGGTATTCCCCTCACATCCTGATCAATTTATAAACTTGTGTAAACTCTACCTCCCGCAATGAATGAATCATTCAGGATTTGTGCCGGATCGGAGAATTGACCGGGCGCGGCGGAAACCGTAGCTGTGGAATCTGTACTCCGGAATACTCCTGCCGCGGATGGTGACCCGGCTGTTCCTCGTGCCGCTGACCCAGGAACCGCCGCGAAGCACACGGTTCTGACCGGAAATCGCGCCGGCCGGATCAGAGGCTGGACTGTTTGCATAGTACTTGTTGTCATACCAGTCCCAGCACCACTCCCACACATTGCCGGTCATGTCGTACAATCCGAGCGCATTGGGCCGAAAAGATCCGACAGGCAGGGTCATCCCGAGGAATACACCGGGGACGGAATACGGCTGCACGTGATCCCCGCTCCCGTCGTAATTCATCGCATCCGGGTCGGCGATGTCGCCGCCGTTCCCGAAGCGCACCTTCCTCCCGCCCTCCCGCGCCGCATATTCCCATTCGGCCTCGGTGGGAAGGCGGTATCCGTCTGCGGACATGTCCCATGAGACTTCGTCTTCTTCAATAGTATAACAGCGTTTGAACTCCTCCTGATCACTCCTCCAGTTGCAGTAATCGACCGCATCGAACCAGTTCACATGGATGACCGGCCTGGAGCCCCGGCCCCAGCCCTTGTCGTCCGGTTTTTCCCGTCCCGTGGCCTCGCAGAACGCGTCGTATTCATCGAACGTCACCGCATATCTGCCGAGATAAAAGGGACGAACCGTGACCGGATGGACCGGCCATTCGTCCGGATATCCCTCACCGAATGTGTCGCCCATGTCGAATGTGCCGCCCTCGACATACACCATGACACCTGTTTCCGAAACCCGTGGATGGTCCGGACACGGCGAAGCCGACGACTCTCGGGGCTCACATGCGGAACAAGCATGACCCGCCACCGACCCGGCGAACCGGGGCGCCTGGAAAAACCACACAAGTAGCCCCGCGGCCATGACGGACATGAAGATCCGGTATTTCATCGCATCGCCTCCGGATACGGATTCTGCTGTTATAACCAGCCTTTATTGAACTGAATGTCCGAACATCAGGCCGGATTAAACCTCCACACCCAGATTCTTGATCTTCTTGTGCAGATAGGTCCGCGGAATATCGAGCATCTCGGCCGCACGGGTGATGTTGTTGTTGGCCGTTAAAATCACGCTTCGGATGAAATCCCGTTCGAACGCATCCCGCGCCTCCTTCAATTTCAGGGTCCGGGGTGTCACGACTTTCTCACGCGTATGACTCTCGAGAAGCGTCACCACTTCCCCGGGCTCAATTTCCGTGGATTCGAGCAATATCACCATCTTTTCGACGAAATTTTTCAGTTCCCGGACATTACCCGGCCACGAATAGGCGGCCAGCCGGCCCATCGCCCGGCTGGATATTTTCTTCAACCTGACGCCGTGTTCGTTGCAGAACTGACTGATAAAATGTTCGACGATCAGGGGGATGTCCTGGACCCGGTCTCTCAGGGGCGGTACCCGGATGTTGAGCACATTGAGTCGAAAGAAAAGATCTTCCCTGAAACGGCCTTCTTCCATTTCGACCTGCAGATCCTTGTTCGTGGCCGCGATCACCCGCACGTCCACGGGAATCGGCTCGCTGCCTCCCACCATTTCGATCGTGTTATCCTCGAGTGTCCTGAGTACTTTGGCCTGGGTCATCAGGCTCATGTCTCCCACCTCGTCGAGGAAAATCGTCCCACCGTCTGCCACCTGAAACCGTCCGGGTTTGTCCGCGATCGCGCCGGTAAAAGAGCCTTTCTTGTGTCCGAAGAGTTCGCTCTCGATCAGTGTTTCCGGAATGGCCGCACAATTGACCGCCACGAAAGGACGGCCGACACGCCTGCTGTTGTTATGAATCGCCCGCGCCACAAGCTCCTTGCCCGTGCCGTTTTCCCCCTGAATCAGCACCTTGATGTGGGTCTCCGCCGCCTTCCGGATGAGTTCATGTATCCGCATCATTTCGGGACTCGTCCCGACCATCTGATAATGCTCGCGCATGCTCTCGACCAGATCGGACATCTCTTTTTTCAGCCGTCTCCGGTCCAGGGCGTTCTTGATCGTCAACAGGACCCGGTCGGTGTCAAGGGGTTTCTCCAGGAAATCGAAGGCCCCGATTTTGGTCGCCTGAACGGCATTGTGGATGGTTCCCATGCCGGAGATCATCACGGCCTGCAGGTTGTGTTCGCTCTCCATGAGCTGTTTGAGCAGATCCAGCCCGCTCATGTCGGGCAGCCTCAGATCGATCAGCACGACATCGGGTTCGGAAGACCGGACTTGCTCGATGGCGGTCCTGCCTTCATGTACCGCCTCGGCCCTGTATCCTTGTTGATCGAGCATGTTGATGAGGATTTCACAGAGGCTGCTGTCGTCGTCGACCACGAGGATGTGCGGTTGTTTTTGAAACATGGCGTTCCTCATCGTTGTCACGGATCCGGACATCGAAGGCACCGGAAAAAACGGGTGTCAACCAAAAGTTACAGTACGGAACGATGGAATGCAACAAAAAAATGGCCGGATCAGGATTTCGCCAGGGCTTCACGGAGCGCGGCCGCAAAGAGCGGGATCAGGAGTTCATGCTGTCCGGTGAACTCGAACCCCCGGCCTCCTTCCTGCGTGGGCCGCCCGACCACATTGACGCCGGGACGGTAATGCCGGATCATATCGAACGAGGCCGTATAAAAACCGGTGACCGCACCGTGTACATTCCGGGCCACGGTCAGGGCCTTGAGAAAGACTTCCGGCAGGATGACCGCAGATCCGAACAAAAGTGCCACCCCGCCTCCGTGAAGCCGTGAAACGGCTTCAGAAAAAATGCGGAAATCACGCAGGGACAGGGTGCCGATCGCCGCCCCGTCGGCGTGCGGATGCTGATGTACGATATCCGTGCCCAGGGCGACATGGACCGTGGCGGGGATGTTCAGTCTGTATGCCTGTGCGAGCAGGCTGAGACATGAAAATTCGGGGTTGTCTTCCAGGATCTTTTTCCCCATCGCCTCCCCGAAACCCAGATCCGCCTCACGGCCGTTTTGGATGGTGAGATTGAGCAGCTCTCCGGTCTCCCGGGCCATGCCGAATTCACCGGTGGACAACGCCTCTGCCACATCTTCGGATGTCCGCCCGAAATAGGCCAGCTCGGTGTCGTGAACCGCGCCCGCGCCGTTCATGGCGAGGCCGTCCAGCACGCCCGCCTCCATCAGGTCGATCAGCACGGGATTCAGTCCCGTCTTGATTACATGCGCCCCCATCATGAGGAGCACGGGTTTTCCGTCTTGTTTCGCCCGGACGATATGGCCGATCAGTTCACGCATCTCCCGGCCGGAGAGCAGGTGAGGCAGCCCGTCCAGAAAATCGTTGAACGAAGCGCCCGGCCTGTGTGGCCTGGCGAACTGCCCGGTCTCCACCTTGCTCTTCCGGGAGCGGATGGAATGGGTTTTCACCTTCCGGAGGTCGATTTCTTTGTACCGGCCCATGGAGTCTCTTTCCTTGACATGAGATTATGGATCGCTTACACCCCGTTCCCGTGTTCCCGGCGTCCGTCCCAGGAACGGCGGGGAGGGTACGGACAATTCACCCGTCCTCTTCCGCATTCCATGTTTGCAGTCCGGCTCCGGCACATCCAGCCGGGTTCGATGGAAGCGGATTCCCGGAAAGGACGGCTTACGGCAGCGTCTCGAATATCGCGTCTCCGCTGTGTACGACATCTCCGTACCAGTCCCGGGAGACGACCCGGTAATGGTAGGTCGTGCCGGGGGAGAGTCCGGAAAGCCGGATCGCATGATCCGGTACTTCCACGGCGGCATGGACGCTGTCCGTATACGCCTCCGTCATGCCGTATCGTACTTTCGAATCCGCGGGGGCGGAAGTCTTCCACGCGATCGTGGCGTGGTCCCTGCCCGGATTCCGGACCGCCAGGTCCGTGAGGGCGAGCCGGACGGAATCGACCCCGGCGTGGCGCTGGAGGGCGAGGCGTACCAGCCTGCCGAATGCCGTGGGCGTCCGCCGGTCGTCCCGGGTCAGGTGCGGCGAATCGACCCAGGACCACGCCGCCCACCCCATCTGCTTATCATTAAAATAGCGGATCAGGCGCCGCCCCCAGACCAGATCGGCTTCGCCGCCCCCGAATTCGCCCGCGATGACCGGATGGGTCTCGGCGAACCGGCCGAAATACTTGTCCCAGGCCCAGGGCTCTCCCTTGAAGGGATAGGGATGCGTGGAATAGACGATGTTCTCAAAGGGAAGCGGGTCGGCCTCCCAGCCGCGTAGGTCATAGGCCCAGTCGAGTCCGCACACGAGGATCAGGGCGTCGGGGTGCACCTCCCGGATCGCCTCGATGATCTGCACGGCCCGGTTCCGCCATGCCGTCCAGGTCGTGTTGTGCGCCTCGTTGTGAATGTCGTACAGCACCCCGGGATTGTCCCGGTACCGGGCGGCGAGGGTCTGCCA
>DSAP01000070.1 GCA_011046415.1 bacterium
CGAGTTTTCTGAATAATTCGGCGAGTTTTCTGAATAATTCGGCGAGTTTTTAAAAAAATTCGGCGGGTTTAATCCCGAAGCTCCTTGCAATTTCCCGAAAACTCCCGTAGAATGGGACAGATCCATCCGTTCATCCCCGATCTTGGACCTCTGTTTCGGAAATCCCGCCCTTTATTCATCAGGCCGGACCCCAGAAAGACAGGCTTCAAACCCGCCTCTTGGGACGTCTTCGCCGCAGACCTCCTCATTACGCGTCACGGCCATCCTCGTCTCGCGTTCTGCGTCTCGCGTTTAGCGACTCATGTTTTTAGTTTAGCGTTTCGTGTCGCGCAATTCTGCTTTCTGCTTTCCGCTTTCCGCTTTCCGCCTACTTCCAACTGCCTACTGCTTTTTCTCCTCGTCACGCGTCACGGCTTTCCCGTCACCCGCTGCGCCCGGACCCCGAAATCCACGTTGTCTTTCACCCACTCGAAAAACCGTTGCTGATCCTCGAACGGTGTTTCCGGGATCAGGATCCCGGGATCCTTCCAGGCCCGCATGACCGCGGCGTCCTGGGTCCAGATCTTCACCCGCTGGCGCCTCACGCGGGTCTGCCATTGCCTCCCGGTCACGGGATCGGTGTAGAGCAGCCTCAGTGTCACGCTCCGCGCCAGGCGCTCGATCGGCTGAAGGTTCAGGATCCTGAAATCCGTGACCGCCTCTGATTTCACATCGGGGATGCCGTCGCTGACCATGACGATCGAGATCGGCCTCATCAGGAGGTTCTTGTTCTTCACGGTCAGGGCGACCTGTTCGAAGAACGCGTTGTAATCCGTGAAGGGATTGAGGGCCTCCTTCGGGAAAATCTCGCGCAGCTTCTCCGCGATGGCCCCGACCGGTTTGTTTTCGAATGTCTGCACGGGATAAAAGGTCTTGGGTTCATCCGCGGTGGCGCCGCCGATGGATCCGACGAAAAGCACGTTCGGCTTCTCCAGCCCTCCCAGTCCGTGGAGATGCGCGTACAGATAATGCGCGAGAAAATCGATCGCGTCGTCGAAATGTCCGCCCTTGACGAAAGAGCCGCTGACGTCCACGCCGACGAAGAGCGAAAGGCGCGGTTTCTGCGCAGGATCCTGGACGCCGCCGCAAGCCGCGAAGATCGCGATTGCGCAGACACACGTTGCCATCCTGAACGGAATTCCTTTCATGGACTTCCTCCCTGGAAAAAGGTGCGCGACTCCCCTGACGGAGGACCGGTTCTCAAGGCCCGGCGGGGGTCGATCGGAACCTCCCCTCATTCCGGAAAACGCGTATCCGGAGGCACCGGACGATTTTTCTCCCCGGACCCGGATCCTTTTTCCGGGCGGGGCGCGGACCGGACCGGCTTTTCCTTCGAAACCGCCTGGATCAGGCTGCTCGACGGTTCGAGATCCGCAAGCGTCCGCAGGGGCAGTTCGAACAGGTGTTTGGCCGTGAAAAGCAGGACGATGAAATTGACGGCCGCAGCGATCACCTGCAGGGGCGGCACCAGCAGGGCGCCCAGGAAATCGGCGCCCCGCTTCTCGAGCCATTCGGATTCCCGCCGGATCTGGCCGAACAGGCCGGATGTGGCGGGCAGATACTGGATTCTCGGGACGGCCTGACGCGGCACGGTCTCGATCTTCTCGGCGTGGATGATTTTCAGGATGAAGGGCGTCCCTTTGGAGGCGAACAGGAACCAGGAAAGGCTCCGGATGCCGAACCATACGCCGAACGCGACCAGGATGATCACGACGGGGCCGGGATTGAATTGCTCGGAATACTGGGCGAACCAGGGCACGAGCGCGTCCACGAATTCACGGTACAGGAACATGACCTCCACCAGCATCACGAACAGCTCCACGAACGCCATACCGAGGATGGCCATGACGCGTTTTTTGCGGGCCGTCTCGAAGAGACTCTGCAGCATGGCGTAACTGGCCAGGACGATGAAGAAGAGAAAGACGAACAACGGCACCTGGATCGCCGCCTCCGAAATCTGCCGGGTCGTGGCCACATAAAGCACGTCTGTGACGAGCGGCGTGGTCACGAAGGTAAAGATCAACGCCTCGATCAGGCACCAGAACAGCGTGAGCGTCAGGGCGATCCAGGGCACCGAGGCTTCCATGACCCCGCGCGCGGCCGCCGCGAGCACCCGGAACGGGAAGAAGAAGATGTCCGTCACGATCGACCAGACCATCATCAGCACGATGCGGAAAAGGCCCAGAACCACGAGAACCGATTCGAACACGAAGCGGAAGATGCCGCCCCAGAACAGGAAGAACGATTTGGCCAGTTCCCACCACGTGACGATGAGCGAGACCAGAAACGCCTGCCGGTTGTGCCGGAAGATCACCGTGAAGATCGAAACGATCGTGATCCAGCACGCCGCGATGAACGCAGCCGCGGGCAGGAGGAGAAACAGACGCTTGAGGAACAGGATCGAAGATGGATCGTCCGCGCCCCAGCAAAACCCGAGAAGGGCCCCCTGAAACAGCATGGGGAAAAACAGCACGGAGAGGGTCTGGACAACCGGCGTGTTCTCATTCATGGGAATCCCCCTTCTTTTGAGGACCGAGATCGAATCGTTGGAATGTACATTCCAGCCGGATCATTGTCAATGGAAATATACGGCGGATCCGGCTCCGTGTTTCAGGGCCGTTTCCGGGCCCGCCTTGCATTCCGCACTTGACTTTGATTCGTAAATTTTTCATTTTGGGATGCGGGCCGGGAGCCCGCGACAGCAATTTGCCGGGATATAACGCATCCACGCTTTTTGTGCCGACATGGCGCATTTTTTGCAGGAATCCTGAACACATGGGTTTCTCGAATCGGATTAAAACATCGGGACGGCAGCGCATCCGGGTCGGCGCCGGATATGGCACGGGGAAAACGGGTGTATGAAAATCGCCCTCCTCTCGGACATTCACGCCAATCTGGAAGCGTTCGAAGCGGTGATGCGCCGCATCGGGGAGGCGAATGTGGATCGGGTTGTCAGCCTGGGCGATGTCGTGGGATACGGCCCGGATCCGGACGCATGTGTGGACCGGATCGGGACCATCGCGGACATCCGGCTCTGCGGCAACCACGACCAGGCCGCGCTCGCCGAAACGGATCCGGCCGACTTCAACGAGGATGCGCGCAATGCGATTTTGTGGACGCGGCGGGTCATCGCGGGACAAACCGCGGAAAAGCTGAAGTCCTATGCGATGCTCTGTGTCGAGGAAGCGTGGATGGCCGTCCATGCCACGCCCGAGGCGCCCGCACGATGGGAATACCTGATGACCGGAGCGGACATCCGGCGAAATCTGGAGATCATCCCGGCCCCGGTCTGTTTCGTGGGCCACTCGCATTATCCCGGCATTTTTGAGCGGACCAAAACCGGTGAGATTCTGGAACACCGGACTACTGAGATCCGGCTCGCCGAAGGGAGCCGGTATCTGATCAACGTGGGCAGCGTGGGCCAGCCGCGGGACGGCGATCCCAGGTCCGCCTTCGGCCTGCTCGACACGGACGCCGGCGTCTTTCGCCTGCTCAGGACGGAGTATCCCATCCTGCCCGTGCAGCAGAGAATGGCGGCGGCCGGACTGCCGCCCAATCTCATCGACCGCCTGGCCATGGGATTCTGAGATCGGAAACACAGCACAAGGGGGAAGATCATGTTTGCGCCTGAAATGGAATCACGGGACGCGTCGTTTTCGAAGGAACAGTTTGAGTCTGTGCTCGGCTGCCTGGCGGAACTCGTCGAGAAACTCCGGGTCTCCGCCGTGCTGCTGATCAACAGTTCGGGCCGCGTCCTGGCGCGCAGGGCCGGGGATTCCGATCAGGGCGATCCGGCCGTGATGGGCGCGCTCGCGGCCAGCACCTACCTCGCCGCGGGCGAGATGGCGTCGATGCTGGGCGAACGCTCCAATTTTAAAATGGTCCTCCATGAGGGCGAGCAGCACAACATCTTCATCTCCTCGGTGGGAGAGGATTATTACCTGGTCATCGTATTCCGGACCTCCGTGGCGCTGGGCATGGTGCGGCTCTTCGCCAGACGGGCCGTCGGGCGGCTTCTCCCGACACTGAAACAACAACAGCCCGCGACGGATTTCGACGCGCTGTTCGACCGGCATTTCCAGACGCTCCTGGGAGAAGAACTGGACAGGACATTCAGGGATTAGAAACCATCGGAAGGATACCGTCATGTTTATCCACTGGGCACTGCGGGAGATTCATCTGAAAATCGTGTATTACGGACCGGCGCTGGGCGGCAAGACGGAAAACATCAAATATATCTATTCGAAGATCGATCCGGCCCTCAAAGGCGAAATGATCATGCTGAAATCCAAGGAAGACCGGACCATCTTCTTCGATTTCCTCCAGCTTGAAGTCGGACAGATCGACGGCAAGAAGCCGAAATTCAACCTCTACACCGTGCCGGGCCAGGTGCACTACGACCACACCCGCAAGGTCGTCCTGAACGGCGTGGACGGCATCGTCTTCGTGGCGGATTCGCAGCGCGAGATGATGGACGCCAATCTCGACACCCTGCTCGATCTCGAGAAACAGCTCATCGCCCGCGGTAAAACGCTGGAAGATTTTCCCTGGGTGCTCCAGTACAACAAGCGGGACCTTCCGAATATCGAAACCGTCGATGCGATGGAAAGGAAACTGAATCTCTTCGGCGTCCCCGCGTTCGAGGCCGTGGCGAATCAGGGCAAGGGGGTGTTTCCCGCGCTCAAGGAGATTATCAAGCGGGTGGTCACGCGTGTGCACGCCCAGCTCGGCGAAGGGCAGAGGATGCGCGCATGACCGCAAACGCATACTCCGTGCAGAGCGAGCTTGAATCGCTCATGGCCGAATCCGGCAACGAAGGGCGGTGGGAACGGATGGCCCTGTTCTCCGGGGAAGGGCTTCTCATGGCCGCCGCCGGAGACTCCCCCGCCGTTTCCCAGGAACGGCTCCTCGAATTCGCCTTCGCACAGATCGAAACCGTACGGATGCTCGAACCGGTGACGGACGGGACGGAGATCACCCTCCGGGTCCCGGATGACCGGCTCCTCGTCTTCCGTTTCTTCAAAGCGTGGGACGAAACACTCGTCCTCGCGGCCGTGGCGAACCGCCGAAAGGGCTACCGCCGGGCCATGGGCCGCATCGTCGCACGGATCCGGAAAATGGTGTAACGGATTATTCCCGTTTTCCCGCAGACAGGCCTCGATGCGTCGATTCGGACGGTCTCCCGATCCCGCATGATGGACACAAGACCCCTCAAAGCCACCCCTGATTCGGATAATATGCCCTGATCGTCATATCTTTGGTTAAGATCGGAATGCCTCGCAATCCGGCCGTTGCCACGATCGTCCGGTCGGCCGGATCGCGGTGATCCCAGTTCAACCGGATATTCTCCATCCAGATCATCTCATCGACCGGGATGATCTCAAATCCGCCGAACAGATGGATTTTATGAATATACTCTTCCAGCGGCATGCCGATATCGATTCTATTTTTTTTGATTTTGGCGCCCACTTCCCAGAAGGATATGGAGGAAACCGCAGCCTCCCCCGCTTCAAAGTCGGATAAGGCGATATTCCTTTCCTCTTCTGTCAAAGAATCGGGATCGAGGGTCACCCAGAGCAAAGCGCAGGTGTCAAAGAGCATCAGCCTTCCTCCCATTCGCCGGTTTCCGGTTCCATCACATCCGCCGGGATGCGGATCTTGCCCCAATATGTCCCGAAAACATCCGACACGCGTAAAGGCATCCGGATCGGTTCGATTCTCAGCACGGGTTTATGATGCGACGTGACGATGATCGGCTCGCCGGTTTCTTCAACCTTCCGGAAATATTCGAGAATCCTGGGTTTGAGTTTGCTTTTTGAGATATATTCCATAAAGGACCTCCCGATTGTGACCCTGGTCATGAATGTGGTCACAATATATCAAGAAATCCTTTTGCATCCAAGAAATTCTCCATTCCCCGGCTTAAACATTTCCGCTGTCAATATTCCGCATCCAATTCGCCGTTCACGGCTTCTTGACTTACACAGAGGAATCCGCTTGACATTGTCCCTTCAAATCCTATATTGGAAAAGCATTTTTCCATGGAGCGGAATACCCTTGAACTACGACGACGCATTGCAGTTTCTCTCCGGCCGCCACGCGAAAGATATGAAGCTGGGTCTCGAAAACATCCGGAGCCTGCTCGCGCGTCTGGACAATCCGGAACGGCGGTTCAAATCCGTACATATCGCGGGCACCAACGGCAAAGGATCCACGACGGCCATGCTCGAATCCATCCTCCGGGAATCCGGATACCGGACCGGTCTGTACACGTCCCCGCATCTGGTCGACATCCGCGAGCGCATCAGGATCGGCGGCGTCGCGATCAGCCGGCGGGACTTTCTCCTCGAAATCGCGGACATCCAGGCCGCCGCCGAGGAGACGAACGCGTCTTTTTTCGAGATTCTCACGGCCGTCGG
The DNA here is from genome assembly GCA_011046415.1 of bacterium. Lineage (GTDB taxonomy): Bacteria > Zhuqueibacterota > QNDG01 > QNDG01 > JABMRT01 > DSAP01. The sequence continues at coordinate 6,459 of DSAP01000070.1, forward strand.
GTTCAAGGTTTTCGCGGACCGCGGGGTGGATATCGCCGTCGTGGAAACCGGCCTGGGCGGACGCCTCGACGCCACCAACCTCATCACGCCCGAACTGGCCGTCATCACAGAGATCGGACTGGATCATACCCGGATCCTCGGGACGGACATGGAAACCATCGCGGCGGAGAAGGCGGGCATCCTCAAGCCCGGCGTTCCGGCCGTCATCGGCACACAAATTACCGCCGTGAAGAATTTCTTTGAAGGAGAAGGCAAGCGGCGCGGCGCGGTGTTGCGATACGTCATGGATTCCGTGAAGACCGAAAACATCCGCCTCGCCGAAAGCGGGACCCTCCTGAATGCGTGGGTCGGGGACAGACGTTTTCGGGATCTGCGTCTGCGCCTGCTCGGCGCCCATCAGGTCGAAAACGCAGCGACCGTCCTGTTGATCGTGGATGAACTCCGCAGTCAGGGCTGGGCCATCCCGGAACGGGCTGTCTATGACGGTCTCGCCAAGACGGTCTGGCGCGCCCGGCTCGAACTCCTCCAGATCGCCCCGAAAATCGTGCTCGATTCCGCGCACAACGGCCTGGGTGCAAAACGCCTGGCCCATGCGATCGAAGAGATCTTCCTGTACAGGAATCTGACCCTGGTCTTCGGCGTCCTTTCGGACAAGGATTACGGGACCATGGCAGAGATCCTTTTCCCGCTCGCGGACCGCATCATCCTCACCCGGCCGGACAACGAACGGGCGCTCGACCCTTATATCCTGGCCGAACTGCCCGTCTGCCGGGGCCTACGCATCGAGATCTCCGAAGAGATCGGCAGGGCCTGGGAATTCGCCATGAAACGCACGCGGCACAACGATCTCGTGTGCGCGGCGGGATCGATCTATTTTGTCGGGGAGATACTCCGGCTGATGGGCGAAAACGCCTGCGGGGAATGAGACGGGTTCTCAACCGCTGAAAGAAATTCAAATCCCGGTTTTCCCCGCGGCCTTCGAAAAATCTCCGCTTTTTTGAAAAAAGGTGCGAAAAGAACCTGCGACTCTCTGACCGATCGCGCCCAAGATGCCCGACAGAAGATCTCGGGCATGACCTATGAGGGGTGAGGGGATGGCCCGTGAAAAACGCCAAAGGAAGGCAGAAACAACGGAAAGAAATTCAAAATGGCAGACTCCCGACGCCTGCAAGATCCCGGCCTAAAAATCGCCGGGATGACAAAATGGAGAAGGTGTGGTGTTGGTTGTAATGCGGCGGCATATAAAATGCCGCCCTGCGGAGACAGGCATTTTCCGGGTGGGCATTCCGTACACCCTTCCCGGTTTCCCGGCGGCATTCGAAAAATCTCCGCCCGGAAAAGGCCGGAGCGTTCGCGGCCGGTGCCGCTTAATTGCGGTTCCGGGAAGGAATGGCCCTGTGATGCCGCCTCACGCATCCGGATATCCAACGGACAGGGCGGAAGCATTCCATTCCTTCAGGGAACGCGGAGACCTTTTCAGGAGATTTTTCGTCAGCCGCAGTTTTTTGGGCACCTTTTTTTTGAAAAAAGGTGCGAAAAAGA
>DSAP01000042.1 GCA_011046415.1 bacterium
CACCGGTTCAGGATCCGGCACCCCGAACCGGCCGCCGTTTGCCGGAAACGAATGATTGGAGAAACAGGACCTTTTATGGCCCAACTCTGGATCTTCATCAAGGAATTCCTTCAGGACATCCGCATGCACCGGCTGCGCGCCTTCCTGACCACGGTCGCCATCACCTGGGGCACGCTGGCCGTCATCCTGCTCATGGCCTTCGGCGAGGGACTCGCCTTCCGCATGCAAGAGGGCCTTCTCAATGCGGCGAACCGGATCATCGTGATATGGGGCGGCCAGACCACGATCCGGCACGAGGGGCTCTCCATCGGACGTCGCGTCCGCTTCGTCAAGGAAGATGCGGAACTCCTCGAACGCAGCATCCCTCAAATCGCCGTGGCCGTTCCCGGGCAGGGCTCCCATGTCCGGCTCAGGAACGGCGACCGGATCGCCTCTACGTATATGGAGGGCGTGCATCCGGAATTCGAATTCATGCGCCGCCTCTATCCGGCCGCGGGTGGACGCTTTCTCAATGAAAAAGACATGCGGGAACGACGCCGTGTGGTTTTTCTGGGCAGCATCATCGCATCCGAATTGTTCGGGAACGCGGATCCGGTCGGCAGGACCGTGCACATCGAAAACATGCCGTTCACCATCGTCGGAATCATGCCGAAAAAGCTCCAGACTTCCATGAACAACGGCCCGGACGACCGCCGCGCCATCATCCCGTTTTCGACTTTCCAGACCATTTACGGATGGAAACACGTCGGCAGCATTTCGATCCAGCCGGTCCGCGACGAGGACGGCCCGTTCATCGAGAAAGAGATCCGGCGGGTTCTGGGAAACAAATTCAAATTCGATCCGGAAGACAATGGAGCCATCTATCTCGCGAACTACAACACGTTCCTCGAGCAGGGAGAGAAGGTTTTCAAGGGAATCAACATCTTCCTCGCCGTGATCGGGGCCATGTCGCTCATCATCGCGGGCGTGGGTGTGGCGAACATCATGTATGTCGTGGCCAGGGAACGCACGCCCGAAATCGGCATCAAACGGGCCGTGGGCGCGAAGAGGCGGCACATCCTGTTTCAATTCATTTTCGAGTCGCTGTTGATCGCGTTTACGGGGGGGGCGTTCGGCATTTTGCTGTCCGCGGGGATCATCAAACTCATGTGGTCCATACCGGCACAGGCGGGAGCGATGGAATTTCTGGGACGACCCGTCATGTCGAACGATGTCGTCGTGGTGGCCGTGGGCGTGTTGACCCTCATCGGGCTGCTCGCGGGCCTATTCCCCGCGCGCAAAGCCGCGGCCGTCGATCCGATCGAGGCGCTCCGGTACGAATAATCCGAATCAGGATGCCCGGGATACACCCTCACCGCCCGTTTTCAGGGAAAGCCTTTCCGTCCGCCGGGAAAGCGGAATGTCCGATCCGGTTTCCCGCCCCCCGCAGTATCCTTCTTACGTCTTTGGGACGGTATCGTTTGGATCAAAAGGTATAGCCCAGGGAGAAATAAATCCGCGATATCCCGTCGCTCATCCTTCCCCAGCCGACATGGCCCGGTCCGAGCGGTGTGTTGGCCGAATAAACCAGGCCGATTCCCTGAAAAAAGTCATTCGTGCCGATCGGGGCGTATCGCCCCCAGACGCCCCCCAGGTCGTACCGCAGCGACAGGTATTGCTGAATCCGGGGAAGCCAGGGCATCTGATAGCGCAGCGTCCCGCCCATGACGATGAAACGACGCCCGATCCGGCCGTTCAGCGGCAACCCCATGAAACCGTCGAGCCCGCCGACGCGGAATTGCTTGGTGAACGGCGCCGTCATGTCGACCGTACCCCATTCGATGTGGGGGGAAACCGTCCATCTGGGGCGCAGGGACCGGTACATGCGGATCGAGGAAAGCAGTTTGAAATAGGAAACCTCGCTCCCGAGAAACGGCAGTGCGGTTTCATATTCCAGCCTGTAATAGCGTCCGGTTCTGGGAAACGGCACCCGGTCGCGCGTGTCCACCACGGATAACAGGGCGAGATGGGTGAGCAGCACGTTCTCACGCGCGAGGATGTCTTCCCCGCCTGCCGGCTCCGTCTTCGTTTTTTGTATCCCGATACGGATCCAGACCGTTCCGACCTTTTCCATCTGCCGGCCGAGAGACAGGGCACCCCTCCAGCCCGATTCGATGTATGTGTCCTGTTGTCTGTTTTTCTCATAGTAGCGGTAACGGTCCCGGTGGATGTTGAACCGGCTCTCGAAGGTCCACAGGGTGTTGAGTACCCGGTCCGTCTCCAGCTTCACGCCCATGTTCCGGTCCCACGGCCCCAGACCGGCCGACAGGGTCCCCAAAAGGCCGAGGCCGACGATGTTTTCCTCCGCATATTCGAGGAATCCCCGGGTCTGCCGTTCGAGATCGTACCGCAGCCCAAACCGGACCAGGGAAAACGGTTTCTCGCGGAAATGGAGGAAGAGAATATTGCGATCCCCGCTTTTTTCGATGTGAAACCGGATGCTTTCATAGTATTCCGTGGCATAGAGATTGTGGATGCTTTCCGTCAGGGCGCGGGCGGTGAAGAGATCTCCGGGCCGGATTCGCATGTCGCGTTCGATCAGGGACATCCGGGTCTTTTCGGCGCCGGTATACCGGATTCGGGAAATGATCCCCTCATCGATCACGATCTCCCATATGCCGTTATCGATCCGGTTGACGGAGAGAGCGGCCAGGGAATAGCCCGCCGCGTGATAGTGTTGAAGCAGGCGTGCGCAGTCCCGCCTGGCCTGGAAAACATCGAGGGGGGCGCCCGGCCGGGTTTCCATCAGTCCGGTCAGTGTCCGGATCGGAAACAGGGTGTTGCCCCGGATCACAATACCGGTCACGACGGGCGTGGGCGTGAGCCGGAAGAGCAGCCGGCCGGAGAGGGTGTCGGCGAAAACGCGGACCTCCTCGAAGGCCCCGGTATGATAGAGACTCCGCCCCTGCCAGATGATTTCACGGACAGAGACATGTGAGGAGGAATCCGGAGCGAGAAGGGCCATCAGAGAATCCGGCGAGATGTCCGGCGCGCCCTCCACCGAGACGGAGGCGATCCGCAGGGGATGCGGGAAGGTCTGCGGGGCGGTATCCGAGAACAGGGCTTCGATCCGGGGGAGGGCTTCCTCCGCCGCGCGCACCCCGGCCTGGATCAGGCTGTCCGCATGGGAAAAATCCGTGTTGCGGAGATCTCCCAGCTCGGGCCGGATTTGAATGTCCGCCGCCTCGAGTTGTGCGTTGAGTGTCTCCTGATGCAGGATGGTGGTCACCTGATCGGCCACCTGCCAGGGGAGTCTCAGGTCTTCCCGCCGCCGCAGCCTGGAGGAGGTGTCGACGGCGATGATCCAGTCCGGATCCAAAACCCGGATCTCCTCGACCGGAAGGTTTTGAACCAGGCCGCCGTCCACAAGCAGGTGGCCGTCGATCGGGACCGGTTCGAACAACAGCGGAATGGCCATGCTCGCATGAATGGCGTCCACGAGCGAGCCTTCGCGGAACACCTTCTTTTCTCCGGTCAGCAGATCGGTTGCCACGGCCAGAAAGGGTATTTTAAGACAATCGAATCGCTGCGACGGCGGATGCGGCGCGGAGTAAATCAGTTCGGTCAGGAGGGCGTTGAGACGATGGCCGCTGGTATAGGCCTCATTGAAGACGGGGCGTCCCCGCTCGAGACGGAGTTCGATCAGCGCCCGGGCTTTCTGCGCCTTCTGGCTGAGAAAGAGTTCCTGGCGGGGCGCCGAATCCCGGATGATCTTGTTCCAGTCGAACCTTCCCGCGATCGTCTCGAGGTCCGAGGCGCTGTATCCCACGGCGAAAAGGCCGCCGATCACGGCGCCCATGCTCGTCCCGGCGATACAGTCCACGGGCAACCCGTGCCGTTCGAAAACCCTGAGAACCCCGATCTGGGCGAGCCCGCGCGCGCCTCCGCCGCTGAGGACCAGGCCGATTGTGGGGCGGCGGATTTCGTATGCGGGAACGGGAGAATGATCCGAAACCGCGGGCTGAAACCCGAGGGGAATCTCCACCCATCCGGCCCGGGCAAGGGAGATAAACCCGGTCAATGCGACCAGCATGCCGGCCTTGATTGTCTTCTGCATGAAAAAAGATAGTTAAAATCAGATAGAAAAGCAAGATTCGGTGATGGGATAACGGATAATGAGGCAACTCTGAATCGAACAGGCGGTTCCGGATTCACGGGTTTTCCCTTCCTCCGGCCCGTACCGAACGGCTGCAGACTGTCCCTGTCACCCGATAAACCGACGGATTTTTTCCCCCACCCTTTCCGCGCTTTCACACAGCAACGTTTTTTCTTCCGGATCCAGGTGCGGCTGTATGATCCGGTCCACGCCCTGATTGCCGATCACGAAGGGGACGCCGATCGTGGAATGGATCCCGTAGAACTCACCCTCCAGGCTGATCTGGCCGGAGATCAGCGCGTCGCTGCCCAGCATGATGGTCCGGATCAGGTCCATGGTGGCGCGGGCGGTTCCCATGATCGTTTTGGAGCCGCTGAAATGGGTGATGAAGGGCTTCACCGCCGCACGGATGTCCGGGGGATACCGGCCGAGGATGGCATAGGCTTCCTGAATCCGGCCCGTCAGGACGCGTTCCCTCAACTTTCGGGTGATGTCAAGAACGTCCCCGGGGAAATCGGGGGTCCTGTGATTCTTCCTGATTTTCCGGATCGCCGCGGACAGGGCTTCCCCGGAATATCGGTAGATGTGCACGTTGCTCCAGAGGGGGACGAGATGGCGGCCGTGTTCGCCGACCATGAATCCGTGGATCTGCTGCCGCCGGATGCCGAGGTCCGCTGCGATCTCTTTCCGGAACCGCAGCGAATCGAGAAAGGCGCCCGTCCCGATGACGCGTTTTCGTCCGAGCCGGCCGGCGAATACGGCGACCGCCAGTTCGTTGGGGTTGGAGACGCAGAGGACGATTTCGCTGCCGTGGCCGTGTTTCGCCAGGGCTTCCGCGTATTGTTCAAAAACAGGCACGTTTTTTTCGGCCAATGTGTCCCGGCTGATGTCCTTGCCGTTCGGTTCCGGGGTCAGCGTCGCGCCGGCGGTCATGACGACGATGTCCCCGCGGATTTCTCCGGGATCGAAGGAGAGCGTGATCCGGGGACAGGTTTCGGCGTAGGCGTCCATCAGATCCACGGCGAAGCCGTGGAGGGCTTTGCGGCTGGGGCCTTCGGGGTTTCCCACGAGGAGCAGGGTTTCGTCGTTCTGGAGCAGCCGCTCCGCGATGAGGGTCCGGGTGATTTCCCGTCCCACATCGCCGCCTGCGCCGATGATGGTGAGGTCCATTTTAAACTCCTCATGCGGCCGGTCGCCGGACCGGGTGGTTTTGTCGTGCCTGGATTGTGAATTTTAAACTGGGGGGAGGGAGGAATGTTTCCGGTTTTCTTATAAGAAAAGGACAGTATCTCCTCCAGATCACCGGGAGAACCGGAAAAAGAATCCTTCCCCGCCGCATTTCATGGCCTGCCCAGACGGTTTCATCCATTTCTAAAGCAAATCATTCGAAACAAAAGTCCGATTATCTGGTCAGATTGACTCCCCGGAAGAATTAATAACTTCGGGTTATGTGTGGAATGATTTATTGTAGTTCAATCATCTGATATTATTTCCGGCAAATCACTCTTTCCTGCCACATAGGTTGTGTATTCACCGGCGTATCCATGTATCCAATCATCCGGATTATTCTGATTATAGGTTCTGTTGTTTTGTGTTGTAATCAGAAACTTTATATCAGAATGGTAATTATGAATCAAATGAACATTGGAAAAACGGATGGGATCATCTATATTTTCAGAACGCACCGCAGACCAGGTTTTCCCTGCATTTGTTGTTTTGTATGCCTGAATATTTCCATTGATAAGCCAATAAGATATAAAACTGGTCGAATCGATTTTTTCAAGATCTGCCAGACTTGCTTTCCGAAGAAGAGATTGGCCGGGTTTAAAATTTTCCGATATCGTCCATTTATTCGGTGACAGAATCATTGGATCCCATCTGTAGCTGATTGCTTCATAATTCCAGTTTGATGAACCCGTATTGGTTCTATACTCAAAAACAAGGATCGGACTTCCATCATCACAATAGTGGGCTTTTAACCGTTCTATGTGCCGCGGACCTGTCACCGTCGGATCACCGGTATTAAAAACCAGGCAGTACCTCACCATTTCACCATTTGAATTCCATGCATCTGTGATTTCAGAGCCTAGATTGGTACCGCCCCGACCCTGGACATCGATCGGTGATTCTAGAAAAGGCGTCTCCCCCGGATAAAAATAAGCAAAATAGACATTTCTCCCGAACCGGTTATGTCTTGATAATACGGGATAGGTTTCATTTTGTCCGCCTGCGATATGCCATACAAGCAAGAAACGTTCTTTAATATTATGATGAGTTGGTTCGTAAGTAATTCCATCCAGGTAAATTTCATTCAGGCGATCGGGTCTATTGGGAGTCGAATTAATGATGACTTGATAGGGACTCCATGTATAACCATGATCGGTGGATTTGATATACCCCCAGGGTCTGTAGGCGCCGTTATAATTGACATCGGTATTTTGTTCTGTTTCCCACTGGTCACGGGGATAGAAGCCTCTGAAAAAAACATAAATGTCCCCGTTGGCTGTCTTGAAAACGCTCGGATAGCCGGGAGCGCCATCCGGTTCCGGAGATCGTCCCTCGGGCGGTGTCAGCAACCGCTGTTCCCATTCGCCTTCCACACTGTCCGGACGGAGCGATCTGGACATGTACAAGTCCGAACCGTGATTACAGTAAAAAACCAGAAGATGGCCGTCATTTGCTTTCACAACTACCGGATAATCATGATAGGCAAAAGGAAGTGATTTTTCCGAAATCACGGAATCAAGACTGCCGACCTCAATGGTAGGAGACCAGCGCTTGGAGGGATGATGAAACGCTTTGATGAGGGGAGTCATTTTTCTCCCGGCCCAGACCATATAGGTTTTATTTGTTTCACTGTCATAAAATCCTATTGACATCGGGCGGGGGCACTGCACAGAATTGGCACCTATTTGCGTCAGTGTATACTGGCTGAAGAGATTGACTGCGAACAGCAAAATCAAAACAGCCGGAACAGCGAGTGGACCGCTTATATGGAACATATTCAATGATTTCAATTCAGGTTCCTTTCATTTTTATGATAATGGACGCCTTCATGCCGGATATGGATATGAGATACAGGGTTTCCTGAATCGCTCTCTCCAGCCCTTCTCGGACCCGAGAACCGGCTTGGAACGTTTTCCGTGATCTGGACACCGGTTTATGCTCAGAGGCTGTTTCGGCAGTCAGTTAATATAATGCGGACCGCTCCTTTTCACGAGTATTGTCTTCATTCAAGATCCCGGATTGTATACTCACGCAATAAAAGTATAAGGTAAGTTCAATAGAAACAAATTATGGCTCCTCACGCGAATTTGTGCACGAGAGGTAGTGTATAAATAGTTGAAAAGCATGGGAGATACCTGTAACTTAATAGAGTCTTCAGGTCTATAAGAGTTGCAGGAGGTCCCATGCTTATCCGAAAGATAGTAAGAACGACGCTTGGAATCAAGGATCATGGTGTTGTTTCGGTGACAGGAAATGAACGACAAATCGTGATTGAATTGGATAAAAACAAAGGTCATAGACTCCCTTGTTCCGGTTGTGGCAAGAGAATGCCTGTCAGGGATCAGCTGCACCAACGGGAGTAGAGACATGTTCCCATGTTCCCATGTGGAATATACCGGTCTTCAATTACATTTGCTACACGACTCATGCACTGTATTGGTAAATTGGATTTGCCCAATCGGGTAGACAAATTCGTGTGAGGGGCCTGAAATTTAAACGGGGGGGATGGAGGAATGTTTCCGGTTTTCGCGTCTGCGGCCGATG
>DSAP01000018.1 GCA_011046415.1 bacterium
CTGTTGGGAGACGGAGCGATACCCAGCGAAATCAGATTCCAGCCCGGGGCGATCGCGATATCGCGGGTCGCCGGATTCGTCCCCGGATCGACCGTGACCGTGCCGGTCTTGATGTGAGAAACGATCACTTCCTGGATGGCGTTGTTTCTCTGGACGTACAGCATCGCGTCTTCGAAAAGGATCGCGGTGGCGTAAGACGCCGGATTGGTGGGCACGCCGTGAACCAGAAAGGTGGCATACACCAGACGTCCCTCCGCAGGGACCAGCGGCGTATTCGCGGTAAACCCCGCGATCACAATCCGGTCTTCCCGGGGTGCCACGGTCGGTTCCCCCCAGTTCTGCGTCATGGTGCCCGTGCTTTTTGCATCGAGCGCGATCAGCACGGCCGGATCGAATTTCAGGGTGATCTGATATCCCAGGATGGAATCGGGGATACCCAATCCTTGAAGCGAGACCGGAATATCCACCTGGCTCCCCCGCGAGGCACGGATATCGGGAAGCAGGAGTTTGGCCACCGGATTTTGTGACAGTACGGTCTTTCCTGCATCATCCGCCGGTTCATTCGTGAGAGACAGCTCGACCGAACCGGTCTTCCCGGCCCCGTCGTTAAAATCGACGTGCAGGATTTCACCCGCCCGCCAGGCCGTGGGGAAATTTCCGACCTGTACCGTCCATGTCCCGCCGGAATAGCTGCATCCGAAAGAGGACTGGGTGAGTCTCTCGGCCGGCCTCGCCGTCACATAGGAGGAGAAGGTGACGGAGGCCGGCGTGGTCCCGTCCGCATACCGCAGCGTGCCGTAACCCAGATGGGGTGTACCTCCCTGCAGAGACATCGCGGAACAAATCAGCCCGCAGACCCATAATTTGAAGAGCTGTCTGATCATAAATCCTTCTGTCTATCGAATCAGATTGATTTTTCTCACAACCTGTGTTTCCGTCGTCTCGAGACGAATCACATAGACGCCGCTCGGCGCCGCCTGTCCCGAATCCGTCCGTCCGTCCCACGGCAGTTCATGCCGGCCCGCGGGCATCTCTCCCGCCTCGAGGATCCGGACGGCCTGTCCCACCGCGTTGAGGATCACCAGGCGCACCCGGTCGGTCCGGTGAAGGGCGAAGGGAATCGTGGTGCCCGGATTGAAGGGATTCGGGTAATTGGCATACAGCATCGGACGATCCGGCAGCGCCGGAGAAGAATCAGGATTCAGGGCGATGCGTTGTTCGGGGAACGCCGTATCATTCACATAGAGATTCAGGATTTGGACGGTCGCATCCGGCGGTATCCCTTCATGCCGGAATATCCATGCCGCCGTGACGGGATTGTCTCTCTCTTCTGCGCCGAACAGGCCCAGACGGATTTCACCCGGCCGGGGTGTATGGGACAACATCTGGAAACCGTCCAGGCCTTCGCCCTTTTCCGCGGAGAGGAACCGGATCCCGGAGGGATCATACACGATCCGCGCATCGGCGGAAAGGAAACCGCCGCCCGTCACGGTGAGGGTAACGCAAAGGGAATCATCCCACACCCGTGCGGATGACTTTACATGCCATCCGCCGGTCTTGGGAACAGACGGATCCCGCCATCCGGCGCTGACATCTCCGATCAGCCGCGCCCTGAACACATCGCAGCGCACCGTATCGCCGGGCGTGGTGAAGGACTGCCTGGAAGGCGTGAAAGTCCACGCACCCGTCAGGACGCCTGTCGGAGGGGAATAACCGACGGCGTACCGGGCGATCTGGATGGCGTCGCCCAGATCCGCCTTGCCGTCCTGATTCACGTCGGCCGCAATCTTCGATGCGGCATCCAGGAGGTTCAGCCCGACCGCGTGACGCGCCACGAGCGCCGCATCGTAAGACAGGATCGCATTCTCCGTCACATCCTCATTGGGGGTCTTCAGGGGACGGATGGAAAAATCCTCATCGAAGGGAATCTTCGTACTGGCGAACCGGCCCGCGGGGGATGTGGTATCGATCGGCACGCCGGACTCGACCCATTCGATGCGTACATTGGGCACGGGCCGGATGTCCTGCGCATCATAGAACACGTCGCCTGTGACATGGATGCGGTCCTGCCCGTAAACATGGAAAAAGAGCGTCCGGTTGATGGTGGAATGGACGGTGGCGCCGATCACCACGGCCCCCTCGGAAAGGATCCGGACGGATTTCGAAGCGATTCCGTTCGTCGTGAGGACGGGATTCTGGGAATCGGTGAAGACCGCATCCCCGCTGACGACTTCAAAGAAAACCGGTTGATTGTTGAGAAGCGACCCATATCCGTTTCGGACCCGGACGGTCAGGGGTTGCGGCAGGGTTTCGCCGGGACGGCCCCGCTGCCCGTCCCCCGCCGTCTTGTCGTACAGCATGGCGAGACCGCGCAGCGTGCCGAAGAAAGTTTTCGCCATCCGGCTGTAACCCGTGTCGTTCGGATGCAGGCCGTCTGCATTCAGCATCGTCTGCGGATCGATTGAATGATATTGATCCACGAACCGAAAGCTGTTCCGGGGGATGGCCGGTATCCTGTTGTTCTGAGCGTCGCTATAAATATTAACCACCGTATAGTAAAAACCGAGTGCAGGATTTCTTCCGTCATTAATGATGTCGATACGCGGGATCACGGCACAAACATAAATTTCCCTGAGAAAAGTTCCCCGTGTACCGTTCTTCCACTGGAGCAGATAGGCGATGAACTGCGCCAGCCGGCCGCCGACCCGCTGGGTATTGAAGGAAACCCCTCCATCGTCGGAATAGGGGCCGATATCATCGGTCCCGCCGATGTCGTTGCTCCCCAGATGAACGACCACGATATGCGGCTGATAGAGATTCATGCTCGGTGCCACGTCACGCGTGCCCGTACCACCCGGCCCCGTATAGAAAGCACCGATACTCTGACCCGGATAAAAATGACCCCTGATCGGGTCGTTGCCGCTGGGGCCGACCCACTCGTTCACATACCCGAGGGTCGACAGGGAATCGAGGAGGAGCTGTCGCCAGCCCGTCCCCGAGGTGCTGCCGGTTCCCAGGGTGATGGAATTGCCGATGACCAGGATCCGTGACTGTGCCGGCGTCATCCGAGAAAATCCGATTATAAGCAATAACAATGCAATCCGTCGCATACATTCAATGTATTAAACACCGTGAAAAAAATCCAGCATAATCATCCCGGATAAAGAAACGGAGTCCCGGTGTCGCGACACGCCGGGACCCCGTCGAACAGAATGACACACAGATGCGATCTTCAAGTACCGGCGGATCACCCCAAACTACCGGATGGATCCTTGCCACACCCCTTGCCGCTGACCGGCTTTCGGTTACGCGTCACCCTTTGACATGGTCTTCTTCCCGCGGATGGATCATTTCAGCTTGACCATCCGTTTCGTCAAAACCTTGGTCTCGCTCTGGAGACGGTAGATGTAAAGACCCGTCGAGGCTTCACCGCCCCACGTATTCCGGCCGTCCCACGTTGCGGTATAGTATCCCGGTTCATGTTCGTGATCCACGAGTGTGGCGACCCGCTGGCCCATGATATTGTAAATCATGATGGAAACCTGTTCGGTGTTCGGCACGTGATACCGGATCATCGTGACGGGATTGAACGGATTCGGATAGTTCTGGGTCAGGACGAATTGATCGGGCTTGGGTATCCGGACCGATATCGGGCCGTTCTCATTCCGGTTGCCCCGGACATCGATATCGATCAATTTGTAATGATAGACGGCGCCCACCCGGACGTCTTCGTCGGCGAACTCGTACGTGCCGTCCTTTCGGCTCGGGATCAACCGTTCGGTCACCGGTTCATAGGTGCCGTCCCTGAATGTGCTCCGTAACACCTCGAATCCCCTGTTGTCCGTCTCGCGGGATGTCTGCCAGTGAACATAAACCGTGTTTTTCCAGGGATCGAAACTCGCGAGGAATTCGGAAAGCTGAACCGAAGTGATGATATCCAGGTTCCAGCTGAAACGGGCGCCTTCCGCTTTCTTGCCGTCGCTGACGATGACCAGCACTGTCATGTGACCCCAGAAAAACCGGTCGATGTCGAGATCGAAGACCGGGGAATCGATCCCCTGACTGACGCCGTCCACCTTCCAGGTATAGTGGAGGGGATCGCCGTCCGGATCGACGGCGCCGACCCAGAACCGGATCACCTGACCGGATGTGATGGCGGTGTCGGCCCGGACCGGGAAGGTCTGGACGATCCGGGGATCCCGGTTGGTATCATATACCGTCACGCGGACGGAATCGGTGTCGAAACCGCCCCGTCCGTCGACCACGCGGATATGAAACGTATATTCCCCCTGCTGATCATAGTCCGGCGTCCATTGCAGGACGGCCGTGGTCGCCGACTGTTTCTTGACCTCGACGCCTCGCGGCGGGAACAGGTTGCCCAGCTCAAAAGTCAGGGGATCGCCGTCCGGATCGGGCAGGGAACGGATGGGAATGTTGAGCAGATCCCCCTCAAAAATCTCGTAACGGGGAGCGGTCAGGCTCATGTCCAGCTTCGGGAAATTGGGATTCGCCACCTGCCGGACGGCGAAGAGCACTTCCATCCCGGCCATCATGGCCTTGACGATCGATTCATCTCCCTGGCCGGCTCTGAACCGCATGGAGGCGACGCCGTGCGCATCGGACAAAACCGGACTGGAATCGAGCAATTCCCCGTCACCGGCGGCCATCGCCCAAACCACATTCCGGCCCGGCACGGGATTACCCAGATCGTCTTCGATCCGGACGTGAAGGGGACCGGGCAATGGATGTCCTTTGGTCGCGATCATATCGGCTGTCGATGCCGGGTACCGTGCAAGGCTGGTCGGTTCGGACGACAGTGCGTACAGGGTGAAGGGAAGCGGTGATCCCTTGAGCAGCCGTCCGATCGCATGAACCCGGACATCTCCTGCCGTGGGTCCGAGACGGACAAGCGCCTGGGCGATCCCTTCGCTGTTGCTGGTGGCGACGATCGAGGTGTTGCCCGCGAAATTCGCATCTCCGGACAGGATTTCGAACTGGACATCGATCCCCCTGACCGGATTGTTGTATTTGTCGGTCACGATCACACTGATGTCGATCGCGCCGTTGACGCCGCCGGACTGGCCGTTTCCGGACCGGTGCACGATACGGTCGGCCCGGCCCGGTCTGCTGGTCACCTCGAACAGGAATGGTCCGCCCGCCAGATTCGCGCTCGCGAGAATCTGGTTGACCACGCCGACCTGTTCATCGGCCCTGAAGAAGGCCACGGCCTCTCCCCAGGCATTGGTCCGCACGGGTTGTGCGGCGACCAACCGGCCTCCTCCCTGTTGCACTTCAAAGAGGATGGAAACATTTCCGACCGGATCCCCGACCTCGTCGATGACGGCCACCTTGAACGGCTCGGAAAGTACTTCGCCGGCCGGCCCTTCGAACACCTGTCCGGAGGCCGGCAGCATGGATATCGGAACACCCGGTTTGCCGGTGACATCGAAGGTAACCGGGCTCCCCAGGAGCGGAGAGGCATCCAGGGCCCGGGCGGAGGCCTCGACGACATTGTTGCCGGCTTCCGCACCGAGGATAAACCATACCGAGGCGATGCCGTTTGAATCGCTCATCACCGTCCGGGAACCCACAATTTGTCCGCCTCCGCTTTTGACCGTGAATGTCACGGGACCATAAGCTACGGGATTCCCGTTCGGATCGGAAACATAAACGGCGATCGAATCCCTGAGTACGGTGCCGGCATTGCCGACCAAAGGCCCTGCGTTGTGTTTTCGCATCTGGGCCGCATCGCTCGCCGTGAAAATCACCTCGGCCCGGTTTTGAAGCAGCTTGTCGTCCTCGATCACCCGGGCGGAAATCCGTTTCAATCCCGCCGAATAGGACAGCAGATAACCCTGCGTCTTGCCGTTCGCGTCGGTCGGATTGATCGGACTGTAGATATGATTCCGGTCGCCCCCCGTGACGGAGAGCTGAACCCGTTTGCCCGCCACCGGATTGTTGAATTTATCCACCAGTGTGATCTCGATGCGGCAGGTATCCTCTCCGGAGGACTGCCTGGGCGACTCGGCGGTAATCCGGGACTGGACTGCGCTGACCGAGTCGGCCACACCCGTCGCATAAAAAGTAATCGGGGAACCGGCGAGCGTGCTGGTTCCGTTCGAAGCGGCCGCATGGAGCCTGTTGTTCCTCACTCCGGCCACCGGCCCGAGGGTCCAGGTGACCTCGGCGATGCCGTTGGCGTTGTCGATCAGAACCGTTTTCGTCGTATCGGAACCGCCGCCTAATGTGCCCCCGCCCTGAATGACCGAGAAGACCACCTCTTCTCCCGCGACGCCGTTGCCCTGGCTGTCCATGACCTTGACGCGGACTTTCCGGGTGAGCGGCTTTCCCGCTGTCCCGGTAAACAGCGTGTCCTGGTTATCGGCCGCCATAGCCGAGGCGATCGAAGACTGCGCCGAAACACGGAAGTTGACCGGCGATCCGTCAAGCGGCACCACGCCGTTCGTGGCCCTGGCGGTGATGAGATTGTTGAACGGATTTTCGGGTGTCCCGGTCTTCGGCCCCACCTTGTAAAAGATCCCTGCGATTCCGTCCGAATTGGTGTACACCGTATATTCGGGAAATTCGGTTTCGCTGAAACGGCCGCCCCCCGACTCGATTTTGAAAAGCACGGGTTGATTGACGATCGGAATGCCGCCGGGTTCTTTCACCATCATGACCTGAAGCGGGGTCTCGAGGAATTCCTGAACCACACCGACCAGGCTGTCTCCCTGGACGTGCAACAACTTCGATGCTTCGGAGAAGTTTTGAATGGTGAACGGGGCGGGAGAACCCGTAATCGGGAAGAAACCGTTCGTGGCCTGGGCCTCGATGATGTTGTTGTAGATCCCGTGAATCGGCCCCGGAACCACGAGTGTCTCTGCATAACCCTCGTTGTTCGTCCGGACGATCAGGCTGTCGTTCCCGTTCGGAAATTTAAAGCCGTGCCCCTTGGCGACAAAGAGGACGGAAAGAGTCGCGGCCGGTGTGATGGGATAATTGTTCCAGGCCCTCACCCGGACCGTCCTGCGCGAAATCTCTGTCTGAACATCCGCGGCGACGATCTCCGGACCGGAACGCTGGAGAAAGGATGCGTAATTGTAGACCGAATCGATCAGTATCTTCGTCGAGAGACCGGCCGCCCGGGCCTCGACGTGGACCTCGCCCGCCTGTGTGCCGAGCCTGAGCGTGTCCATGGCGATCCCCTGGGCGTTGGTCATCTTGGGCTGTCTCGCCCCGGTCGAGGCCGATCCCTGGGTCACCACAAAGGTCATGGGCACGTCCTGCATGGGTTGCCCCAGGTCGTTCAGCACCCGCGCCCTGAGAATATTCGGATAGGTCTGATTGATGTAATGCTTGGTCGTGATTTTCTGAACCTGCGATTCGAGGGTATGAGCCAGTCCGCTGATCGCCGTGCCCGTGAATAGGACCGGTTCGAGCAGGCTGCCGACGATCGTGGCGCGTACCTGGTTGGGCGCGCTGCCGTATCCTAACTGGAGATAGGTCAGCGCCTGTCCGTTCGCGTCGGTCGTATCCCGCCTGGCGGTCAGGGTGCCGTCTCCCTGAATCAGATCGAAGTTGACGATCACCCCCGGCGTGAAATTGTCATACTGATCTTTCAGGGTCAGACGGAACGGTCTCGTGAGAAGTTCGCGCGCGGCCCCGGTCTGATTTTGATTTTCCACCGTCACGGACACCGGCATGTCCGCCACGCCTGTGACGGTAAATTCGGCCGTGACATCGGAGCCGAATGCCCGTGCGCGGACCCGGTTCGGGCCGGTCTTTTCTCCCAGTGTCAGAACCGTACCCGCGGTTCCGTCGCGGCCGGAGACCAGGATCTCCCGGTACTCCGTCCCCGAGGGCTGATAA
>DSAP01000186.1 GCA_011046415.1 bacterium
AAAACCTGTCGGTTCCGGCGATCCGTCCCGGTGTTTCTCGAAGAACTTGAATTAAGGCAAAAAAATGCTTAAATTTAGAAGTCATTGATATACGGGAGGTCACGATGTCCGGTCACTCCAAATGGAGTACCATCAAGCACAAAAAGGCCGCAAAAGATGCAGAACGCGGCAAGATCTTCACAAAACTCATCAAAGAAATCACAACGGCTGCCCGTCAGGGCGGCGGAGATGAGGATGCCAATCCGCGGCTGCGCACGGCTGTTCTCGCGGCCAGGGCAGCCAATATGCCGATGCAGAACATCGAACGCGCCATCAAGAAGGGCACCGGGGAATTGCCGGGTGTCGTGTATGAAGAAAAAACCTATGAAGGCTACGGCCCCGGAGGCGTCGCGATTCTGATCGATACATTGACGGATAATCCCAACCGGACCACATCGGAGGTCAGGCATCTGTTGACCCGTCACGGCGGTAATCTGGGTGAAGCCGGATGCGTGGGCTGGATGTTTGAGCGGAAAGGCCTGATCCGGGTCAGCGTTTCGGATTGCGAAGAGGACAAACTGATGGAAATCGCGATCGAGGCGGGGGCCGAGGATGTCACCACCGAAGGGGATGTGTATGAAATCGTGACGTCTTTCGAGGGCTTCAACACCGTGCACGATACCATCGAACGCGCGGGCATTTCCATCGCATCCGCAGAGACGACCAAGCTTCCGAAAACCACCATCCAGGTGGAGGGCAAGCAGGCGGAACAGGTCCTGAAACTCATGGAAGCGCTGGATGATAACGATGATGTACAAAATATTTATTCCAATTTCGACACAGACGAATAGGCGGGCGGGCCGTGCGTATCCTGGGCATCGATCCCGGCACCCGAATCGTGGGATACGGGCTGGTGGATTTTCGGCAGAACCGGCAGATGGTCGAGAAATTCGGGACATTTGAGTTCGATGCGACCCTGCCGTTTTCGGGAAAACTGTTACAGATCCATAGCCGGGTGGCGGATCTGATCCGGGACGTCCGACCAGACGGCGTGGCCGTCGAGGAAGTCTTCGTCTCACAGAACGCGAAGACGACGCTCAGGCTGGGACATGCGCGGGGCGTCATCCTGCTGGCTGCCGCAAGTCAGGACATCCCCGTTCATGAGTATGCCCCGCGCGAAATCAAACAGGCGGTCATGGGCCGGGGCAATGCGACCAAAGCGCAGGTGAAATGGATGATGTCGCAGATGCTGAACATCCGGATCGACGATCTGTCTGAAGATGCCGCAGACGCCCTGGCCGCGGCGCTTTGCCACGGGCTGCGACAATCCGGGGCGGCCGCCATCCTCTCGCGGAGATCCCGATGATCGCGCAACTCCGGGGGCGACTGGTCCGCAAGACGCCGACGTCGGTCGTGATCGAAACGGGCGGCGTGGGGTTCCACATCCTGGTTCCGGTGTCCACCTTCGAGGCCCTCGGGGCGGCCGACGAGGAAACCGTCCTGCTGACCTATCTTGCGGTCCGTGAAGATGCCCTGCAGCTTTTCGGTTTCGCCACAGAGGATGAGCGTGATCTATTCCTGCTTCTGATCTCGGTGAGCGGCATCGGGCCCAGACTCGCACAGGGAATTTTGTCCGGGATCCGGGTCGAACATTTCAAGCAGGGTGTTCGGGAGGGCGATACGGCCGTGCTCACCCGCATTCCCGGTGTGGGGAAGAAAACAGCAGAACGTCTCGTGGTCGAATTACGCGACCGGATCGATGCGGTCCAGCGGGGCACGCCTTCCGCGGCGGTGCCGTCCATGACACAAATCCACGAGGAGGCGATCCTGGCGCTCGTCTCCCTGGGTTATAAACGTACACAGGCGGAGCAGTCCGTACAAGCCATTCTTAGGCGGGAGAGCGGACTGTCGCTCGAGGTGCTGCTTCGCAAAGCCCTTTCACAGATCAACCGGTGATCATGACCGATTCACGGATTACAACGCCCGAACCCCTCGAGGGAGAACAGCTGTTCGACCAGTCCCTGCGGCCTTCGCAAATGGACGAGTTTATCGGCCAGAAGAAGATCAAAGACAATCTGAAAGTCTTCATCCAGGCGGCGCGGGACCGGGGTGAGGCCCTCGATCATGTCCTGTTCTACGGTCCTCCCGGGCTGGGAAAGACCACGCTGGCGCATATCATCTCCAACGAGCTGGGCGTGGACATCAAGGTGACCACCGGACCGGCGCTCGAGCGCCCCGGCGACCTCGCCGGCATCCTGACCAATCTGAAAACACACGACGTTCTCTTTATCGACGAGATTCACCGGCTCAGCACTGTGGTGGAGGAATATCTCTATCCCGCGATGGAGGATTTCAAGCTGGATATCGTGATCGACCGGGGGCCTCACGCACGGAGCGTCTGTCTCAATCTGCCTCCTTTCACCCTGATCGGCGCGACGACCCGGGCCGGACTTTTGACCGCGCCCATGCGTGGCCGTTTCGGCGTCGTCAACCGCCTGGACTACTATCAGCCCGACGATCTGGTCAGGATCATCTCCCGATCCGCCCGAATTTTGAATGTCAGGGCGGAAGAAAACGGCATCCACGAAGTGGCGCTCAGGTCGCGCGGGACGCCGCGTGTCGCCAACCGCCTGCTGCGGCGCGTCCGGGATTTCGCCCAGGTCGAGGGAGACAACAACATCACCCGGGAGGTGGCCGTCCGGTCTCTCGAACGGCTCGATGTCGACCGCAACGGCCTGGATGAGATGGACAAACGCATCCTCGGCGTGATTGTCGAGAAATTCGGCGGAGGACCGGTAGGCGTCAACACCCTGGCCGTGGCCGTGGGCGAAGACGGAGGCACACTCGAAGAAATCTATGAACCTTTCCTGATTCAGCAGGGTTTCCTGAAACGCACCCCCCGCGGCCGCGAGGCCACCGTGCTGGCCTATGAGATGCTGGGACTCCGGCCGGGTCAGAGAATCCAGGGAAATTTGTTTTATCCAGATGAGCCGATGTTTACAAGGAGCGCTGAATGAAGCTTTCCGATTTTAAGTTTACCGTTCCCGAGAAACTGATTGCCCAATATCCTCCCAAGAAGCGGGGAGATTCCCGGCTGATGGTCTTAAACCGGAGCGATCAGACGATCGAAGACAGGCAGTTCAAGGACATCGTCGATTATTTCCGGAAGGGAGATTGTCTCGTGGTCAATGAGACGCGGGTATTTGCGGCGCGTCTGATCGGCGTAAAAGACAAGACCAACGCCGAAGTCGAGATTTTTCTGTTGCGGGAACTCGAACAGGATTTGTGGGAGGTCCTGGTCAAACCCGCCCGGAAGGTCCGGGTCGGCAACAAACTCCATGCCGGTGCGCAACTGACCTGCGAGGTGGTCGACAACACGGTCTCGGGCGGACGGGTGATCCGATTTCATTATGACGGTGATTTCAATACGATCATCGAGAAAATCGGCAAGGTGCCCCTGCCTCCCTATATCCGCCGTGAACCGGAGGACCTCGACAAGGAACGCTATCAGTCCATTTTCGCCAACAAACGCGGCGCCGTAGCCGCACCCACGGCCGCGCTCCATTTCGACAAGAAGATCCTCAAGAAAATCGAGGCCAAGGGTGTCAAGATCGTCCCCGTATTGCTTCACGTGGGACTCGGCACATTCCGCCCGGTTGTCGTGGAAGACCTGACCCGCCACAAGATGGACTCGGAATACTTTGAGATCACCCCCAAGGCGGCGGCCCAGATCAACGGCGTCATCGACAAGGGCGGCCGTGTCGTGGCCGTGGGGACGTCGGTGGTCCGTGTCCTCGAAACGGTGGTGACCACAGACGGCCATGTGAAGGCGGAAACCGGCTGGACGGACAAGTTCATCTATCCGCCGTTTGATTTCAAGGTCACAAGCGCGTTGATTACGAATTTTCATACACCCGCCTCCACATTGATCACGCTGGTCTGCGCCTTCGGAGGCCGGGATTTCGTACTCAAGGCATACCGGAAAGCCGTCCGGGAAAAGTACCGGTTTTTTTCATACGGCGACGCCATGCTGATCCAATGAACCGCCTGGAAAAACCGGCTCAAGCGTCCCGGGTCGCCGTGCTCATCGCCGCGGCCGGTGCGGGAAAACGGATGGGGGCGGGCCGGCCCAAGCAGTTCCTCGAGATCGGCGGCACGCCCATCCTGATGCATACCCTGAATCGGTTCGCATCCTGCCCCGGCGTGAACGAGATGATCCTCATCGTCCCGGAGACCGGACGCCGGGAAGCGGAACGGCTGATGGAATCCCGTTCGTTTTCGAAACCATTCCGGATGGTCACGGGCGGCCCCGAACGGACGGATTCGGTCCGCCTGGGTCTCGAAGCCGTGCATCCCGACACGGATCTGGTGCTCATCCACGACGCGGTGAGGCCGTTTGTCCCGGAGGACAAGATCGGGGAGGTGATCCGGGCGGTCCAGATTCACGGGGCGGCCCTGCTGGCCGTGCCCGAGAAGGCCACGGTCAAGCGCGTCCAGGACGGCGTCATCCAGACGACGCTCGACCGGTCGCTGCTTTGGCTGGCTCAGACGCCGCAGGGATTCCGTTACGACCTGATCCTGCAGGCTTACGAGGCCGCCCGGCGGGACGGCGTCGGGGCGACGGACGACGCGGCGCTGGTCGAGCGGCTCGGACATCCCGTCCATGTGGTGATGGGGGTGGAACAGAACATCAAGATCACGACGCGGGCGGATCTGGAGATGGCGGAAGCCCTGTTGAGGATTTCAAACCAAACCGAAAAATCGGGATTTTGATTCATGCGTGTGGGTTTCGGTTATGACATCCATCCCCTCGTACCGGGGCGCAGACTGATACTCGGCGGCGTCCTCATCTCCTTCGACAAAGGACTCCGGGGCCATTCCGATGCGGACGTGCTCTGTCACGCCGTCTCCGACGCCCTGCTGGGCGCGGCCGCGCTGGGCGACATCGGGTTGCTTTTTCCCGACACCGATCCCGGTTACAGGGACGCCGACAGCCTGATGCTGCTCCGGCAGGTTGCGGAAAAAGTCCGTAACGCGGGATATGAAATATCCAACATCGACACGACGGTCGTGGCGGAAGCCCCCAGGATAAAGCCGCACCGGGACGCCATGATCCGGAATCTGGCCGGCGCACTCGGATTGTCCCCCGGCCGCGTTTCCGTGAAGGCCACGACGAACGAGAAGCTGGACGCGACCGGCCGGGGCGAGGCGATCGCGGCGCACGCGGTCGTGATGCTCCGGGCGGCGGGCGACGGGATGCGGGACACGGAAAACGGGTGACGCTGAAGTTATCCCGTCCCCGGCAGACGGACGATTCCCCCTGTCCGGGATAATCGCTCCCGTAATCCGAATCAGAAAGGCGGATCACCCCCTGTCAGGCGACCGTTCAAAGACCCCGGATCCCGGGTTTATCCGAAAGTCCGGCGAGAAACCTTTTGACATTCTATCCCAGGCTTTCTATATTGCAACATGACGCCCTCCCTTGAGATTCCGGACGGGGAAGTCGCGCGCATCGGCCGGATGCTGATCCCTGAACGACAACTGCGGGAACGCGGTGTATCTCCCGTGGCCGGGGTGGATGAGGCTGGACGGGGTCCCCTGGCGGGTCCCGTGGTCGCCGCGGCCGTGATCTTTCCGGATGATATTTTCATCCCCTTTGTCCACGATTCCAAGAAACTGACGCCGGACCGCAGGGAGGCGCTGTTCACGGTGATCCACGAGAAGGCGCGGGCCGTTTCCGTCGGGATCGTCTCATCCGGCGTGATCGATGCGATCAACATCCTCCAGGCCACGTACCGGGCGATGCGCCGGGCGGTGTCGGGGTTGAGAATCATGCCGTCCCATGTGCTGGTGGACGGCCGGGACGGGCCCGATTTCGGCTGCGGCTTCACGCCCCTCATCCGGGGCGACCGGATTTGTTTCTCCATCGCCGCGGCCTCGATCGTCGCCAAGGTCACGCGCGACCGGATCATGGCGGATTATGACCGGCAGTATCCGGCATACGGATTCGCACGCCACAAGGGGTACGGGACGCGGGATCATGTCGCGGCGATCCGGAAACACGGTCCCTGCCCGATCCACAGGAGGAGTTTTTATGCGGGAGGATGGCAGGACAAAAAAGATGATTCAACAATCGAGATTCAAGAGTCAAAATAGTCGGCAGTTTGCGTTTGGCAGTAGACAGTGAGCAACGGGCAGTCGATGGTATGCAGGGAATTCAGCCCGGGATTCCGATCCGGCGAGCCCGGGCAGATTGATATCGTTCATTTTTCGGACAGAGTGAAAGGGGACCGGGGCGGTGTTGTTCCCTTTACCCCTGGTTCGTGAGACAGGATCGAATCCGCGTATGTCCCCCGAATCGAAACGCCAGACCATGGGCAGGGCCGGTGAAGATGCGGCCGCGGCCTATCTCGAAAGGGCGGGATATGTCATCCTTCACCGGAATTACCGGGCTGGGCGCGGAGAGATCGATATCGTCGCGAAAGACGGCGGGACGCTGGTCTTCGTGGAGGTCAAGTCCGGGCGTGCCGGGCGATACGGCGATCCCCTGGACCGGGTGGACATCCACAAGCAGCGGCAGATCGCGCGGATCGCGTCCCTGTATCTGGCGGAGAGCGGGCAGGACGACATCCCCTGCCGCTTCGATGTGATGGACGTCCGGTTGTCGGACGGACGCTGTCGGATCCTGCACCTCGAAGACGCCTTCTGGATGGAGGACGATGGAATCGAATCGTAGAGCCGCGGTCGCCGGAGGGGCGGGATTACAAATTCAAAACTTGAATTCAAGATTCGACCGAAGGATGGACGGAAGACAGAAGGCAGTCGACACTCGGTGGACGACAAGGATGTATCCGGTCATGATGGGGAGACAGGGATGGAGGGAACATTCCTTCCGGCAGAATGGATGAGGGTGATATGAAACGCGTATTGTTTATTCCGGTTTTGATTCTGTTGACGGCGGGATGCGGCGGTTTGGAACAGAAACGGTTCGGCCGAATCCAGACGGATCCCGTTCCCGGGATGCCGGACGGCGTCGAAACGGCCGCGGTCTGCCGGCTCGCCTCCGGAGACTGGCTGATGCTGGCCGGCGTGTCCGATCCCGCGAGCGCGGACGGCGTGTTGTTTGTCCTGAAATCGGAGGACGAAGGGAGAAGCTGGTCCGGAGCCGATACCGCCGCGGTCCTGTCCCGCCCGGTTACGAATCTGCATGCGAGCCGTCTGCCGGACGGGGGCGTGATCGTCCTTTACAGCCTCCTCCGCTCACGCCGGACCGGGGCCGCACCGCAGGGCTGCTTCCTGATCCGATCCTACGATCACGGCCGGACCTTCACGACGCCGCAGCCCGTGGCCGCCCCCGGCATGGATGGTTTGATGCCATCGGGGGGGATCTGCGAAGGCCCGGCCGGAGAATGGATATTCCCCGGGTCGGGCCGCAGGGAAGGCCGCGTCCGGCCCGTGCTGCTGTTGTCCGACGACCTGGGTAACACCTGGCAGGTACGAACGCCTGATTGGCCGGATTCGCCGTCCGGAGAACCCCCCGGTCATCCTGCATTCGCCGTGCAGGAAGAGGGAGGCCTGATCTGCCTGTTCGAAACCGGCGGATCCGGGTATCTGCATGTGACCCGCACGGCGGATTGGGGGCAGAACTGGACCCTTCCGGGCGAAACACCCCTATACGGGATCGGACCCCGGCTCCTGTCCACCCGGCACGGGACACTCGCGGTCGTCTATCGGGATCTCTCACCCGAGGGCCTCACGCTGAGGCTGAGTTACGACTTGGGCCGGTCGTGGGAACCGGAGATGCCGGTCGTCCAGATTGCGCCCGGCGGAGGCGCGGACGGCCTCCTCGCCCTGATCGAAACGGAAGATGGCGTCGCC
>DSAP01000071.1 GCA_011046415.1 bacterium
ATCGCGATCAGATCCGCCACGTAGATGTCCGCGCCGAATTGTCTCAGCTGGGCGGCCGACTGGAGGGCCAGGATGAATCCGATCAAAAACGAGACCAGCCCCACGATGGGGAGGGCGTTCATTCCGATCAGCAGACTCTGGTTGGTGAATTCCCCCTTCCGGCGGCCCCGGGGATCCAGCACCTTCACAAATCCATAGTAAAACGTATCGGCCAGCAGATAGATGAATTCCAGGATTTCCCGATCCCGTTTGTCGAGCCACTGGCCGATTCTCTCGAGGAAAGACATCTTGCGCCCCTCCAGATCCTTCCCCGATTTCGGCGGTTTGAGCGAGAAATCCTGCAGAGTCCGGCTGATTTCCTGATCGGCGCCATATATGCTCGCGGTCATGCCCATCCCGGCGGCGGCCGCGGCGATTTCGTCCAGCATGGCGGCGCCTGCCGTATCGATCCGGGTCACCCCGGATAGATCGATTTCCAGCCTGTCGCCCTCCACGCCCTTCAGGATGGCGCGGCTGTCTTCGTATAGCCGGCTGATCGAGACGAGTGTGACGTCGCCGCGATAAACCAGACGCGCCTCATCGCAGGTGACTGTGGGTTCGGAAAAGGTCATGGGACATGCACTTCTTCGACATGGAAGTAATCCGCGAGTTTCCTCGCAAAGGCTTCGGTCTCCTGAAAAAGCAATTCGCTGATGAGGGCGGCGAACCGGTTCATGGACCGGTCTTTGGTCATCGGCACGGACTGGTCGAAGGCATAGCGCATGAGTGTGTTGTTCGATTTCGACTCGAGCAATTCCAGCACGCCGGAGATTCGCGCCAGGGTCTGTTCGCCCCGGTCGACGCGTTCGAGACTGAGGATCTGTCCCATCACCAGGTAATCGCAGGTGATCGAATATTCCCGCGTCAGCCTCCTGAAGAGGCGCGTGCGGTCCAGCACCTGATGGACCAAATCCGCGATCGCGACGGGAGGCCTGACCGCCCAGTGATGATAAAAATAATAGTCCAGTTCATTGGAGGCGGACCGGACCGCGATGCGCGTCTGGTCGAAGGCCCTGGTCACATGGAAATCGCGCACCTCCACATGAAAAGGCAGGGTCTTCGTGAACCGGGGAATCCGCCGGTCCTGGACGCTGGCGGCTTCCAGGACATAGTACTTCCGTGTCATGGCTTTTTTCCCGCAGGCCGAGAAGATCGCCGTGAGCGTCAAAAAAATCATCAAAAACATCGGTGCAGTTTTCATGTTACTTCTCCAGCTTGAAATCCGGGGCGTCTCTGGGTTCTGCGCCCCGGATGAGGACGGAGGGGTCTTCCGTGATCATCCGTGAGAACTGGTTGAGATATTCCACGCTTTCTTTCATGGACTGAACCGCATAGCCGATGTCCGACCGGTTTTTCGAAATCGTGGCATCGATTTCCTGTAAAACCAGCCCGGTGTGCGCCAGGGTTTCGTTCATTTCATGGACCAGCCGGGTGAGTTCGGCCCTGCGCAGCGATTCCGTGATGTCGGCCAGATTCGAGACGACGCGTCTGAGTGTGTCCGATCCCGAAATGGCGGCGACATGCCGCATCGTCTGCGAGGCGCCGACGACGAGTTCCTGAAGATCTGAGGTGATTTCGGCCATGCTGTGGATCGATTGAGACAAAGCCTGGTTGTTTTTTCTGAGGATGTCGTTGAACTGGGCCATGGCCTGTGAGGTGTTGTCGATCAGCCCCATGAGTTTTTCACGGTTTTCAGGCGTGGTCATCTGGGCGATGTTGTACAGGGTGAGTTCCGCTTTCTCAAGCATGCCTTCGGCCTGTCCGGTGATGAGTTCGGTGATCGACTTGCCCGGTTCGATAAAGCCTCCGGGTTTGAGATAGGGGGCCTCGTGTGTACCGCCGCGTAGTTCGATGACTTTAATGCCTGTGATGCCGAGGAGTTCGATGTCCGCCCGGGTGTTTTGTTTGATCGGGGTGCCGTGGCTGAGACTCACCTCGACGATGACGCGGCTGATGTCCTCTTTGTCGATCCGGATATCCGACACGGATCCGACGGTGAGGCCGTGATATTTGACCGGGCCGCCCTGCTGGAGCCCTGTCAGGGAGATGTTTTCATAGCCGATATAATACACATCTCTCTTCTCGAAGAGTTTGGGTGCCAGGATGACGGCAATGGTGATCAACAGGGCGGACAGGGATACGACGACGAAGATTCCCAGGCGGATTTTTTGAGATCGGGTTACCATAGACAAGTTCCTTGATTCAGTCCGGTGCCACTCATAGTACGCCGCACGCCGAAAACAGGTTGCAATTTTCTTATTCGTTCCGGGTGGAGATGGATGTAAGATAATAAAAAAATAATCCGCATCAAACAGAAAATATGGATGCGCATCCCGATGAATTTTACTATATTTGGGTGTGCCTGAGAAATCGACCGTCGCGCCTCATGACGCACGGCTTGTTATTTCCGCTTCCGGCCAGGGTAAAATCCCTGATTTGAAACGGGAAAAAGGAGGGATCATGCGACGAATAAAGTCCGGGAAAACCCTGGTTTTGCAATTATCCGGCTGCGTTCTGGCCGGGATGATTTCCGGTTGTTCCTTTTTTCAGCAAATGGCGCAGATCCAAAAACCGACGGCGGATGCGGCCGGTGTCCGTCTGACCGGACTCGGTCTCGAGGGTGTCGATCTGGTGCTCGACCTGAACGTGACCAATCCCAATCCCCTGGCGGTCCGGCTGGCCGGATTCGATTACGACCTGTCACTCGACGCCGCATCTTTCCTCAAAGGGAATCAGCGGCAGCCTCTTTCGATTCCCGCGCAGGGGACGGGACGGGTCGAAATCCCGTTTTCCCTGAACTTCAGGGAAATCTACCAGACGTATCAATCCCTCCGGAATTCTGACAGCGTGGATTACGCCATCAGCGCCGGGCTGACATTCGACCTGCCCGTGATCGGCGCCACCCGGATTCCGGTCCGGACCTCCGGCCGGCTGCCGCTGGTCAAGATTCCGAAGATTTCCGTCTCCGGTCTCCGGATCGCGAAGATGGGATTCACGGGCGCAGACCTGGAACTCGATGTCATGGTGGACAACCCCAATACCTTCTCTTTTATGCTCGGCGCCTTCGATTATGATTTCAGGGTCAACGGATTGAGCTGGGCCCGGGGGAAAAGCGAAAAAGGAGTGGACATCCGGGAGAAGGGGAAGCAAACGCTTCAGATTCCAATTTCCCTGGATTTCCTCCAGATGGGGCAGGCCGTGGCCGGGCTGCTCAGGGGGGACGACGCGCTCGAGTACCAGTTCGGCGGCGGACTGGACTTGCAATCCTCCGTTCCGCTGATCGGCAAGGTTCAGCTTCCGTTCGATCTCGCGGGAACGGTTCCGCTTATGAAATAATCCGGAACCGGTTTTATCCCGGGGAGATTATGTCGGCCTTTTCACCGGGCCGGTTCAACAACGACAGGATTTGGAGGGTATGATGCAGAAAACAGCTGTTTGGCTCTTGTGTGTATTCGGCATGCCTGGTTTCGCCGAGAATTACCTGATTCAGGGCGAACAGGCGTCCACGATCCAGTATATGCTGACACAGCGGGTGGAACCGGCCGGAAAAACCCAGTACCTCAAATTCAGCTTCGTGATTCCCGCGGATTATCAGTCTCCGACGTACAGTCAGGAGATCACGGACTTCAACATGCGTTTCAATCCGCCTCCCGCCAGCCAAAAGAATACGACGGACAACCGGGGGAACGCGGTCATCCTCGCCGAATGGAACAACCTCTCACACCCCGTCGAGGCCGTCATGACTTTCACGGCGCGCACCCGGAACGTCCTGAGTCAGATCAAACTGTCCGCCCCGTTTCCGGTCGGATCCGTGCCCGGGGATATCCGCGACTTCCTCAGGCCCACCCGCCAGGTGCAGTCGGATGATGCGGGGATTCAGTCCCGCGCCGTGCAGATCGTATCGGGCGTGACGACTCAGTTCGATGCGGTACAGCGTATCCTGACCTGGGTGGTCGATCACATGCGCTATGTCACGCCGCCCGAACAGTATGATGCCGCGTACAGTTTCCGAACCGGAAAAGGCAATTGTCAGAATTATTCCCATCTGGCGGCCGCACTGATGCGGCATGTGGGCATCCCCGTCCGTATCGTCAACGGCGTGACGCTGAAGGAACCCTATACGATCCGGACCGGAGACGGAGAGTTCACCTTCAAGATGGGCCAGGGCAGGCACTCCTGGGTCGAGATCTGGTTCCCGGATGTCGGCTGGGTGCCCTTCGAGCCGCAGCAGACCGCGCTTTTCGTGTCGAACCGGTTTGTCCGCTGCGAGATCGGCGTGGACAACAACGAGACGGTCAACGACGGCATGGTGAAATACCGCCAGGAAAAAGGCGTGAGCGGCACGCCGCGCTTTCAGGAGGTGATCGACGCGCGTTTCCTGTCCGACCATGTCCGGCTGGCCATGGAGAAACAGAATTACGGGCCCAGAAATATGCTTCTGGTGCCGGCCGTGCTGGCTTCCTTCACACCGGTCCGGGTCGAACCGCCTCCGCCTCCGCCCCGGGTGACGGAAGAACAGCTCAGACGATTTCAGTACACCGAGCGGTTCATCTTCGGGAATCTCGATTTTCCCCTCGGGGTGAATTTTATCGACACGCGGAGCCCGGCTCAGCAGAGTGCGCAGGACGAATTCGAGATGCATAAAAATTTTCTTGTGGAGACGGCCGAATATGTCACGACCCAAGCCACACAATACGCACAGGTTTTCGTCCTCCGTAAACCGGTTCAGCTGAAATACATCAGCCTGGCGCTTCATAAATTCGGCGGTGACGGCCAGGTCTGGATCGACCTGATGGCCGATGACGACGGCAGGCCGGGCCGGGTCATCGGTACCAGCGATTTCATGACACTCTCCCAGATCCCTCAGAAACAGGGATATGACTGGGTGAATTTCGATTTCAACCGATCGGATCTGACGCTGCCTCCGGGTTCGTACTGGATCGGTTTCGGATTCACGGGCAGTCCGATCATGAACTGGTTTTACACCTACGGTAAACCGGTCGGCCCTCCGGATGGAACGCGTTACAAGGGGGTTTACGATGAAGACTGGAGCGGGGCTTTATCCTATGAATTCAATTATCGTGTGCTCGGATTTGCGGCCCAATAAGATCTCCGGCCGCGGATCCGCAACCCTAACCGGTTACAGGGAACGGGCATGAAAATCATTCCCCTGGCCGCCGATTCGATGGGTGCCCGGTCCATGGCCACCTTCGTGGAGACGGGGCAGCGGAAGATCCTGATCGATCCGGGCGCCGGACTGGGTGCCTCGCGGTACGGACTGCCTCCCCATGAACTGGAAGAATTTCAGTTGAACAAACATCTGGAACGGATCCGGCTTTATGCGGAATCGGTTCAGATCATCATCATCACTCAGTTCGTTCGCGAGCATTTGTTTCCCGAGGCGACGGAGATGTTCCGGGATAAAGTCCTGTTCATTAAAAATCCCAACCGGGATATCCCGCCCGACCAGCGAAACCGCGCCTTTGCGTTTCTCGAGGAAATCAAGGGGCTGTCCCGGGAAATCATCTACGCGGACGGACGTTCCTTCGAGACCGGCGGACTCCGGCTGACGTTCGCGTCACCGTATGTTCTGACGGAAACCGAGACGCCGACGGTTTCCCTTCCTTCTGTCATCCAGGAAGGGGAGACGACTTTCTTCTTTTCATCCGAATGTCTGGGCATGTTCAGGGAACCGGTCAAACGGATCATGATGAAGACCAATCCCACGATCCTGTATCTGGACGGTCCGGCCGCCTATTTGCACGCCCGCGGGGCGGACCCGGATGGCTGGAAGCAGTTCCAGTCGGATCTCGAGGCTCTTCTCGAAATGACCGCCGTCAGGCAGATCATACTCGACCACCACTTTGCCCGCGATCCCGGTTGTGAAAAACGGATGAAACCACTCGCCCAAATGGCGCACAATCACGGGGTAGTGCTCCAGACGGCGGCGGAATTCCGGGGAGAACAGAACGATTTGCTGGAGGCGAGGCGCAAACAGCTCCATGAGGAGGATAAACACGCCCCTCGCCGGGATGCCGGGAAAGACGGGGCCGGAATGCCCCCCCGGTAAGCGATACGCTAACGCTTAACCGGACCGCGGAGGAACTGCCGGTAAATGGGTTCAAGGCCGGACACCGGATGATCATTCGCAACCCCTATAAACGCCTCGACGTCTTTCGATGCAGCCAGGAGGCACACGCCCGGTTCGACGGGCGCGTGTCCGCCTACCATGTCCTGAAAGAAAAACGCTGCTATCCGGACGGATGTCTTTATTTCCTCTGGCGTTGCGCCCTGATGGAAAAAGGACGGCCGTGCATTCATCGCTACCGGTATGTGGGGAAAAACTGTAAGGGGTGTACCTACTATCTCGAAGAGAAAATCCATATCCAGCCGCAGAATCTCCTGGATCCCGGCGCGTATGAATCATTCTTGGAGGAGGTCGAACAGTTCGATGACTGGCTCGACCGGATCCGGTACCGCCGGATGGATATCGCGGGACGAATCCGGATCGTCAAACCCTGGTTCGAACAGACCAAACAGGGCGGTGAAACGCATACCCGGCTCAGGGGATACCTGCTCGTGGTCCGAAACGGGTTTATCGGTCTGGACCGGTTCGAAGACACCTTCTATGTGCGTGTCCGGGAAAGGCACATGCATGAATCCGGATTCGTTCCGAAGATGAAAATCGAACTCGAAGGCGAGATCCGGGAAGACCGGGGCCGGATCGTGATCCACCGTCCACGGAAGATCGAAATCCTGAAGAAAGGATGGGGCCGCCCCTGGTCACGGGATCGGGCCCTGGTCGCCGTGCGCACGGCTACCCTGCTCCGGGAACAGACGGATTTGTGTCTGGGGTGCCCCTGGGGCGCCCTGGCCGATATCACGGAGGAGGAGAAAGACGGTGAGACGCGGCGCTACCGCAATTTGTTTTGTCTGAAGGGAATCCCGCAACCGGACGGCTGTTACGTTCTCGGGTTGATGAAAAAACAAAAATCCGCTTCAATGCCCCGCGGGGCGGAGAGAATCATCCGGACATGACCGTCCCCTGAGCGGCATACACCACGCATCCGCGGCTAAAACACGCGCACGGTCTTCTCCGGGCCGTCCAGTTTAAAGATGGCCAGCCGGTCCAATCCTTCCAGCCGGATCCCGATTCCTTCCACATGCAGCGTCCCGTCGACACGCCGACCCGGCCGGTCGGGGGCGACGAGGACGAGACGGTCCTGCAGGTTGACGACCGCGGCGGCGATTGCGCCCGCGGGCAGGTCGAACGGTTTGCGGACTCCCGCGGCGAGGAAAGCCGAGAGGTCTTCGGATTCGGGTTCAAAATGCATCGGGAAGACATGCGGGATCCGTTCTCCCGTGGTCGTGTATTCGGGTTCAGCCCCGCCCAGCAGGACCGGATAATTGAGCCGGTCCATCATCGAGATCATGTCGAGCGCCTGCGGGCTCATGACGAGGGGGTAAGGATACGTGACGGAGCGATAGGTCCGTACGCCGATCCGGATGCCGTCGCCTGTCAGCCTGGCCCGGTCGAAAAGGGATGAAGAAACGATATCGGGCTGAAAACCGGCCCGGAAAAGACGTCCGATCAACCCGGAGAAGGCAGACCGGATTTCGTCCGCGATTTCCGTACCCACGGTCCACAGGGTGTCTGTCGGCAGGATCACCGCCATGTCGGCGGGAGGGAACCGGTATCCCGTAATTTTCTCGATCCGGTCGAACCGGGCATTCCAGGA
>DSAP01000155.1 GCA_011046415.1 bacterium
CCGCCATACAAATCGATCACCCGCGCGAAATTGCTCGGATGGCCGACGTTCATCGCGTTGGAGATGCAGACCCGGGAAGGCACGATTTTGTGATATTCTTCCGTCCTGAAATAGACCGGCACCTCGTCGTTTGCGTTGGTCGCGACCGCCAGTCTCCGGATCGGGACGCCCATTCTGCCCGCCAGGAGTGCTCCCATCATGTTCCCGAAATTCCCGGAGGGCACGCAGAATGTGACCGGTTCCATCTTCTCCGCCAGGTGCGCATACGCATAGACATAATACACGGCCTGGGGCAGCAGCCTTCCGATGTTGATCGAATTGGCTGAACTGAGCGGGATGCCGCCCAGCTCCGGATCCGCGAATGCCTGTTTAACCAGCGCCTGGCAGTCGTCGAACTGGCCGTCCACGCACACGATCGTCACGTTGCCGCCGAGCGTGGTCATCTGCCTGCGCTGCGTGTCGCTGACTTCCTTTTCCGGGAAGAGGACCATGACCCGGATACCGGGAATCCCGAAGAACGCGTTGGCCACGGCGCTGCCGGTGTCGCCGCTGGTGGCCGTCAGGATGACCCTGTCCCGGCCGGTTTGCGGATTGAACTCGCCGAAGATCCCGGCCATCATGCGCGCCGCGAAATCCTTGAAAGAAGCGGTCGGCCCCCGGTCGAGCCGCAGGATGTAACTCCGGTCCGTCACGTGTTCCAGCGGGACCGGATACGTATAGGCGTCCCGGCACAGGCGGCGCAGGGTTTCCGGCGGCAGGCAATCTTCCAGAAACCGGGAAAGCACGGCTTCGGCGATTTCCGGATAGGTTTTTCCCGACAGGGATGCCAGCTCCGTCCGCGAAAACGCCGGGATGGTTTCGGGCATGTAGAGGCCCCGGTCCGGCGCCTGACCGGTCAGGAGGGCCTCGCCCAGGGAAACAGGCGGAGCCTGACGATTTGTGCTGTAATAGCGAATCATTCGTTTTTCATGTCAGTCCAGTAAACCCCGGTCCGCCAGGAGCTCGGCCGTGAGCACGGATCCTCCGGCCGCACCGCGGAGGGTGTTGTGCGAGAGCGCGACGAAACGCCAGTCAAGCACCGTGTCCTCGCGCAGCCGGCCCACGGTGATGCCCATGCCGTTTTCGAAATCCCGGTCCAGCCGGGTCTGCGGCCGATCCTCTTCATCGAAATACTTCATGAACGGATCCGGCGCGGACGGCAGTTTCCTTTCCGCCAGGGGACTCCGGTAATTCCGGACGGCGTCGATCAGTTCCTGTCGTCCCGCTTTCTTCCCCAAGGATACATTCGCCGACACCATGTGGCCGTCGGTCACGGGCACGCGGATACAGGTGGCCGAGATCACGGGCAGCCGGGCCGGTTCGATTTTGCCGTCCCGGATCGTCCCCCAGACCCGAAGGGGCTCGTCCTCGGATTTCTTTTCCTCCCCGCCGATGAACGGGATGACGTTGTCTTCCATCTCCGGCCAGGTTTCGAAGGTCTTCCCGGCACCGGAGATGGCCTGATAGGTCGAGACGATCACGTTTTTCGGTTCGAACCGTTTCCACGCGTCCAGTACCGGCACGTAGGACTGGATGGAACAGTTCGGTTTCACGACGATGCATCCCCGTTTCCAGCCCCTTTTCTTCCGCTGAATATGGATGAGTTCCAGATGATGGGGATTGATCTCGGGCATGAGGATGGGCACGTCGTCGGTCCAGCGGTGGGCCGAGTTGTTCGAGACCACGGGCACGCCCGCTTCGGCGTATTGTTCTTCGATTTCGCGGACCCGGGCCTTGTCCAGACTCAGGGCGGAGAAGACGAAGTCCACCCCTTCCGCGATGGCCTGCCTGTCCTTTTCCACTTCCATCACGGAGAGATTTCGCACGGGATCCGGGACCGGGGTTTCCTGCATCCAGCGCCCCGCCACGGATTCCGCATAGGATTTTCCCGCCGAACGGGGTGATGCGGCCACACACGTGACCTCGAACCAGGGATGGTCTTCCATCATGACGATGAATTTCTGGCCCACGGTGCCCGTGGCGCCGAGTATGCCGGCCCGGTATTTCTTTTTTTCTTGTTTACACATAGGGTTACCTGCTTAAGTAATTGGCGATTCTGAGTATGTCTGCAAAAATTCCGGCCGCGGTCACCTGCGCGCCCGCGCCGGGTCCCTTGACCACCAGCGGCCGTTCGTGATACCGTTCCGTCGAGATCACGATCATGTTGTCGCTGCCGGACAGCGCGTGGAAGGGATGTTCCTGACCCACTTCCTGCAGCGAAACGGTCGCCCGTCCTTTTTCGAGGCAGGCCATGTACCGGAGTACACGGCCGCGATTGAGCGCTTCGTCCCGTTTCCGCGCGAAGAGCGCGTCATGCGCTTTCAGCACCGTGAAGAAATCCTCGACCGATGCGGCCTCACGACACGGTCCGGGCAGGATATTTTCCACGACGATGTCCTCCGGCTCCATCTCCTCTCCGCATTCTCGCGCGAGGATCAGGAGTTTCCGCGCCACATCCAGCCCGTTCAGATCGTCCCGCGGATCGGGTTCCGACAGGCCACGCTTCTGTGCCTCCTTCACGACGTCGCTGAACGCCGCGTCCGGGGTATAAGTATTGAAAATGAAGCTCAACGTGCCCGACAGGATCGCCTCGATCTTGAGTACCCGGTCTCCGCTCGCGATCAGGTCGTTCAGCGTGCTGATGACGGGCAGGCCGGCGCCGACATTGGTTTCGTAGAGGAAACGGGCCTTATGCCGGGCCGCCGTTTCCTTTAAACGCCGGTACCGCGTCAACGGTCCCGAATTGGCGATCTTGTTCGGGGTGACGACGGAGATGCTGGCGCCGAAGAGCGTCTCGTAATGATCCACGACATCTGCGCTGCCGGTGCAGTCCACGAAGATCGAGTTCGGCAGATTGATTTCGACCATCCGGCGGATGAAGGCGTCGAGGTCCATGGGCCTGGCTTTTTGCCCGAGGATTTCCCGCCATCTGTCCGTCGGGATGCCGGCCGGCTCCATGTGCCAGCCGTCCACGTTGCCGATGCCGATGAAACGGAGATCCATTCCGGACGATTCCCGGATCGCCGTTTCGTGGTCCCGGACTTGTTCGAGCAGCGTGCCGCCGATGAGCCCCGTCCCCAGCTGAAACAGATGGATGGTTTTCGTTCCGGATAAAAAGAAGATGTCGTGCAGCGCGTTCAGCGCCTTCGATTCGTCGGCGCGGGATATGACCGTCGAGATGTTGAGTTCGGAAGATCCCTGGGCGATGGCCGATACGTTGATGCCGTTCTTGCCCAGCGCGTCGAACATCCGGGCCGCAATGCCCGGGGTCCGCCGCATGTTCTCACCCACGACGGCGATGACGGAGAGATCGTTTTCGATGATCACGCCGTCGATCTGTCCCGATACCAATTCAGGTCTGAATTCAGATTCGATCGCGGTCCTGGCTTGATCCGCCGATTCGGGGCGGAGGGCCAGGCAGATCGTATGCTCCGATGACGCCTGCGAGATCAGGATAATATTGATACCCTCTTTCGCAAGCGCCGTGAAAAGCCGGCCTGAAACGCCGGCCACCCCCGCCATTCCGCCGCCCTGCACCCTGAGCAGTGCGACGGCGTCAATGGAAGAAATCCCTTTAATCAGGTAGGGGGATGGTGTCCTCTCTCCGATCACCGTGCCCCTGAATTCCGGATTGCGGGCGTTCCGGATGACGATCGGGATCCGGTATTTACAGGCGGGCTGAATCGCCTGGGGCCTGAGCAGATGGGCGCCGAAATGGGAGAGCTCCATCGCCTCATCATAACTCAGCGCGTCGATTGGGATGGCTTTCCCGACTTTTCGGGGATCGGCGGTCATCACGCCGTCCACGTCCGTCCAGATTTCGATCCCCTCCGCGCCGAGCGCCGCGCCGACCAGCGCGGCCGTGAGGTCCGAGGCCCCGCGTCCCAGCGTCGTCGTTTCTTTCGCGCGGGTCGAACCGATGAATCCGGGAATGATTTGGATCCGGGTCCGCGATTCGAAATGGGATTTGATGAGCGCCAGCGATTCGTCCAGATACACGCGCGCGACGCCGAACCGGTTGTCCGTCTTGATAAAGATCCGTGCATCCGCATATTCGGCCGGAATCCCGGCGTTTTCCAGCGCGCCGCACAGGAGGGACGCGGCGAGACGTTCTCCAAAACTCATGATGAAATCGCGCGTTTTATCCGAAAGTTCCTGAACCAGATAGACGCCGTGCAGGATGTCTGTCAGATTGGTCAGCAGCGTCTCGACGGATTCACGGCACGCCGTCCCTTTTTCATCGGAACAAAAAGTGTCCGCGAGGGTTCGGTGTCGATCCGTGAATCCCTCCAGTAAACCGAGATAGGCGTTATTCCGCATCGATGCCTGCCTGCTGATTTCAATCAGCGCGTCCGTCGCGTCGGCGACGGCGGAAACGACGACGGCGATGTCCGGTTGTTGAACACGGGTATCCCGGACCAGGGTCAGAATCCGTTGAAAGTCTTCAGTTGAACGGAGTGTCGAACCACCCAGCTTGAGTATCTTCATTATCGGTGTCCGTATCAATATTATTTCACAAGAGTGAATAAAATATACAAAAAAAATGAAGGGTTGTAAACCGATTATTTAAAGCGGGCAAGGCGGGTGAAGGGTGAAGGGTTGCGAGTTCAGAGTTCAGAGTTCAGAGTTCAGAGTTAAAAGTTAAAAGTTAAAAGGTACAATGTCTTGTCCTGAAAAGAGTTGACAATTTTTTACGGACATGAGTGGACCCTAAAGACGAATCAACCGGTACGGTGCCGGGGAATATGCCTGTCAGCCGAATTCGTGAATTTGCCGGGTGCGCGAAAAAAAACTTGCGATTGTTAGATAAGATTCGTATTTTTTGACACTTGTCAAGACGTTGTGCCGTGAATAGCCGGGGGGATATGACCGCACATCAACGCGTCGCCGTAGGTGGATGATAATCGATCATCGCGAGCGATCCTTTCCTGTTTCTTGTTTTCACACACACATTCAGCCTGGGGGGGCGAACTGTTGTGTCGGATGATGGTACGTGGATCTTTGACCCCGGATCGTGCGGTGGCATTCTTTTTGCCGATTTCAAGTTATCCTTGAAGGGGTCAAATTGCCTTAGGAGGGAAACCTATGAAAATCAGTAAGATAATTGCGCCCTACCGCATCGGGGTATGCCTTCTCGGTGCCCTGATTCTGACCAGTCTGGCGCATGTGACGGCCCAGACGCGGATCATGCCCATCGGTGACTCGATCACGTGGGGGAAGACGGCGACGGACGAGGATGCCTCGGCCGAGGGTTACCGAAGCATCCTGCGCACCATGCTGATCGATGGCGGGTCAAACGTCGAATTCGTGGGTCCGTACGGGAGCGCGGAGAACCGGGGCTTTTTCGCCAATAACGCCAAGATCGACTGGTTCATCGCGGACACCGCCCGGGGTGACATACTGGATCACATTTCGACTGTACTCTCCGCACACAATCCGGAGATTGCTCTCCTCCACATCGG
Organism: bacterium; assembly: GCA_011046415.1. Classification (GTDB taxonomy): domain Bacteria; phylum Zhuqueibacterota; class QNDG01; order QNDG01; family JABMRT01; genus DSAP01. The sequence goes on from DSAP01000155.1 coordinate 5,502, forward strand.
AACCAACGACCTGGGGCGGGGCATTCCCATCGGCGATTATTCGACCTCGGGCACCCTGATGCATCGGCTGCATACGCTGACGGGTGCGATCACGAGCCATTCGAGTGTGACGCATCTGCTCCTCTGCAGGATCATTCCCAAGCTCACCACCCCGGGCGAACTCGCCCAGACGGCTCAGTTCAACAACGGCCTCGAACAGATGCTCAACGGACTCACGCAGGCCCAGCTCGCGAAGGTTCAGGTGGTTGACATGTATACGCCTTTCTATGCCAATCAGACCACCTACTACACCCTGGATATGGACCGGGTGCATCCCAATACGGCGGGTTATACCCGGATGGCCGAAATTTTCTATCAGTACCTCCGGCGGATTTTTATCCCCTCCTTCACGGATGAGTTCGCGAGGACTCCGGCCACGCCAGTCGGCAACGACTGGGTCACGAGCGCCGGGATTCGTATCGTGGACAACGCGGAAAGCGGGGGCGGGGCCCTGACCTACAGGAATCCATCCGGTCCCGGTGATACGTGGTGGAACAATCTTGCCGTGTGGGAGACTTCCGAAGATCTGACCACGGTCTCGATAAAATTTACGGGGACGACCTCTTCGATGCCGTCGAATGCGGCGGGGCTGGCCAACGTCGGACTGGCCGTGGGACTCGATGCGGCCTCCGCCACGGCCAACGGCTATCTGGTCTGGGTCCATAACGGCTATCTCAACATCAAGACCATCGCCGCCGGAAACGCCAACGACGGCGTGGATATCAGCGTGGGCCGCCAGGCGTTCGCGCCGCTTCAGCCTGGAGATATCTTCAAGGTGAGCTACCGCAAGGCCCAGGACGCCAATTATTTCACGATCACCGTGACGAGCGGGGGACAGGACCGGTCCGTCACCCTGAGCGATCCGGGCAGGCGGGCCGGGAATGCGGCGACCCTCTATTCGGGCATCCTGTTCAGGGGATATACGGGCACGCCCTATGAATACTATGTCGATAATTTCATGGTCGAGACACAACTCGACGACAATACCCCGCCTGATGCGCCCTATAATCTGGTGTCCGGTCTGGTGACCAAGACCACCGCCTATCTGAGCTGGACGGCGCCGGGTGACGACGGCTCGATCGGGACGGCCTCGGCGTATGACCTGCGCTATACCACGAGCCCCATTCCCGATCTGGCCACGAATCCGGACGGTTTCGCCAACGCCACGATCGTCCCCGGGCTTCCCCAGCCCCGTGTCGCGGGAAGCAGCCAGAACTTCACCGTGACCGGCCTGGTGCCGGGCACGCGCTATTATTTCCGGATGCAGGCCATCGACGGCTGGGGCAATAAGAGCCGTCTCTCCAACGAGGTCACGGTACGTACAGGTGACGCCGGTTTCACGGTCGAAACCTTCGACCGTCCGCCCGAGCCGGACGGCACGATCGGACCCGACTGGAATATCGATCCCTCCGAATACACGATTTCATACCAGGCGGGAACGGGAGAAGGGGAACTCATGCGGGTTCCGGCCCCGGGCTGGGGCCGTGTGGCGATTTATACGGGACGCACGAATCCCTCGATCGTGAAGATGGTCTGGGGGGCGGACGCCACCAGGGCAGGCATCAGCATGGGCGGCCTGGCGCTCATGCTCGACAACTCCAATATCACGGTGGCGAACGGATATCTGCTCTGGATCCGTGAGCAGCAGTGGTCCCCGACCCAGATCACCCGGATGGTTTATTTGTATGACATCCGGCTCGGCCGGGTGGATCCGGATGTCAAGATCGCGGAGACGGCCTACACGCTGCGCGATGCGGGAGGGAACGTCGTTTTTCCGCAACGCGGCGACACCATGACCGTAATCATGGACTGGTTCGACCCGAGCGGAATCAAATTCGACGTACAGGTCAACGGCAAACCCGCCACGGACGCGCCGCTCTATGATCCCCAGAAACGACACAACACCGCGGTGAAATATGCCGGCATCATGCTCGGGGGCGGTGACAATAACAACGTGACTTCGTTTTATGTCTCTTCGGAACTGACCACGGTGGGCAGTCTTCAGACCCTGTCTTATCCGGCCACGGCCAGGGTGGGAACGACTTTGGCCGATTCCCTCAAAATCCTGATCCGGGACGGCAACAACAATCCGCTTCCCAACACGCCGGTCTGGTTCTGGGTGACCACGCCGGCGGACGCCTCC
>DSAP01000132.1 GCA_011046415.1 bacterium
CAGTTCAAGTGCTTTCGGTTTTGATGCCGTGAAGGTGATCCTCACGATTTTTTTCATGTAAACGGCAACAGGAGTCGAATCGAAAATAAGGGGCGACAATACGTAAGGTGTGCGGCAACTGGTTTTCGCTTTTCTTGCGGCGACGACGAGTCGTCGCATTCCGGGAAATCTTGACGGCCCCGGGTTATCCGACCCGGGGCTTTTGTGTTGGAACCGGGATTTCGTTTCCGTCCCTTTGGAGTGCGAAAACTGGTTTTCGCTGTTCTTCGGCGGCGGCGAGTCATTGCATTCCGGGAAATCGTGATCGTCCTGATCTCCCGTTTCGGGACGATAAAAACAGGTGCCGCATCAGGCCAAAACAAATTGATCTTTTTGATATTTTTTTCTTGTAAAGCCTTACTGTTATCATTATATTGATAACAGATATATAGATGTTCTATATATATGTGCTCTACACAAAAGACGAAAGTCTCTCATGAAGCCCGACTTCGGTGTGTCGACATTAACCAAAAACTGTAACGAGACCCTGATTCTGGCTGTTCTGGCGCACGGAAGGAAACACGGGTATCAAATCGCGCTTGAAATCGAGGAAAAAAGCACCGGGCTTTTTAAATTCAATCACGGCACGCTGTATCCGATTCTGCATAAAATGGAAAAAGAAAAGATCATCAAAGGCGCCTGGAAACAGGAAGGCCCGAAACGGCGGAGAAAATACTACACCCTGACGCCGGCCGGGAAAAAGTATCTGGCCGCTCAAGAACTGGGATGGCGTCATTTTTACACCCATCTGTTCAGGATATTGGAAGAAGGTGAATCATGAATCCTTTCGCGCCCACTCTGAGAAGCATCTATAACGGACTCGATTTACCGCAACCGGCGAAATCCCGCATTTTACTTGAAATCTCGGGGGATATGGAAGACTGCTACCAGGCCCTGCTCGAATCCGGCGTGGAGAAAAAAGAAGCGCTCCGGCAGACGGAAGAACGGTTCCGCCCGGACTCCCAAATCCTTCAGGCGCTGGTGCAAATCCACGTACCGCCGATCACACGGCTGATAGACCGGTTTTCCCGGGAGGCCCGGTCCCGCTGGGAAAAAACCGTGCTGTTTCTTTTATTGTGCATGGTGTTCGTCTTCGCGGGTCCCGGTCTGGTTTCCATGCAGATGATCCGTGATGCGGGAAAATACGCCTGGCCCGTTCTTGGATTCGCCCTGGCGGGGATTCTGATCTTCCTGGCCCGGATGTGCCGTCTGCATCTGAAACAAAGTAATGATGTCCGTCGACTGCGGGACGGGATGCCATTTATTTTGTTTCTGGGCGGAGCGGGAGTGATGACGGGGATTGCGGGGGCCTGCACCGAAACAGTCCGATTCTTACAAGATGTGACGAGATATCCCGATGATTGGCTCCGGCATCTCGTTCATGTTCTGACACAGGATTCCGCGATCATGACCCTCGCAATCCTGAATGCCGTCTTCTTGGGGTTCTGCTGGTTCATGCTGAACCGGAAAATCGAAAGAATCGAGCAATCTGAAATTCAGGTTCTGCTCAAAATGGAATAGGAGACCATCATGTTTGATCTGTTCATCAAAGGCGGCCCGTTCATGTGGCCATTGCTCATACTCACCGTCACAATCATCACCCTGTCCGTGAAAAAAACGCTGGATCTGTTTGTCCGTGAGCATCTGGATCTTCGACAGAAAGAGATGGGACTGAACGCCATCCTGTTCTGGGGTGTGATCGCCGGTTCGCTGGGGGTCACCGCGCAGCTGCTCGGCATTTATCTGGCCCTGGGCGAAATCAGAAAGGCCGCGGATATCTCCATGGCCCTCGTGGTTGATGGATATCGGGTTTCATTCATCACCACCCTGTTCGGGCTTTATCTTTTCATCGGTGCAGCCATCCTCTGGTTCCTGTTGAGATGGAAGTACAAAGTCATGACGCGGGAAAGATAATACACGATCTGTTCAGGTTCACGGCGGCCGCCCGGAGACAGGGCGGCCGCTTTTCACTTCTCCGAATATTTTTTAGCCGGAACTTACAAGGGTTTCCCCCCTTGCGCAAAGAACGAGATTTTATTACATTTCAAATCATATTCCAAAATCGAATGGTCAAAAGGTCTTCTCTGGAAGCTCGATGAGTAGAAGCAACCATATTTTTATTATCAATTTGATTGTGTGTGGTTTCACCGCATCCCGACGGAGGAGTTGTAAACCGTTTCCGTTTCGCGCCGGGTTTCAGTGGCTGAGTCCTTTTTTTCTTTCCCTGATCTTTTATTCGATGTCATTTACAGAGACAATCACAATATCTTATCCCCACCTAAGTTTTCATTTCTCGATCGAGAAGTTCGATTTTTTTGCCTATGAACCGATTCCGATAACGATAGAAGTGGTAACCAGCAACACAGGAAGTTAAAACCGTGAAATGGAGAAGAAAAAAAATGATCCGCGCACCCGAACCCCAGGATCAGCCGCTGATCGAAACCGTGGTTGAACACGGCCAGGAACAGATTTTTACCTGGTGGGACGAACTCTCCCCTGAGTCGCGCCGGAATCTGCTCGGCCAGGTCCGGACGCTCGATTTCGATCAGATCCGTACTTTCCGGCGGCTCCTCGACGCATCGAAGAAACCATGCCGGAAGCCGCTGCACATGGCTCCGGCCGAGGTCATCCGCATGTCCCGCTCGGAGGAAGAGATCCGCGCACGCGAGGAAGCCCGACAGGCCGGCGAGGAGGCGCTCCGCGGCGGACGCGCCGGCGTTTTTCTGGTCGCGGGCGGCCAGGGCACCCGGCTCGGATTCGAGGGCCCCAAGGGGTGTTTCCCCATCGGCCGGATGACGGGGAAATCCCTGTTCGCGATGCACGCCGAGCAGATCCTCGCCGCGGTGCGGCATTACGGCGTGCGCATCCCCTGGACCATCATGACGAGCGAAGGCAACGACGCGGAGACCCGGGAATTCTTTGTCCGGCACGGCCATTTCGGGCTCGATCCCGCGGATGTGTCTTTCGTCCGGCAGCGCATGCTCCCGGCGCTGGACGCCGAAGGCCGGATCCTCCTCGACGCCAAGGATCACCTGTTCATGAGTCCAAACGGCCACGGTGGCGCGCTTTTGGCCATGGCCGACGGCGGCGTGCTCGACGACGCCCGGCGGCGCGGCGTGGACGTCCTCTCCTATTTCCAGGTGGACAATGTCCTCATCCGGATTCTCGATCCCGTGTTCATCGGATACCACCTCATGGCAGGCGCGCAGATGTCCTCCAAGATGGTGACGAAACGCCATGCGGGGGAGAAGCTCGGCCATTTCGGGCGGGTGGACGGCAGGCTCTGCGTGGTGGAATACAGCGACATGCTCCCCGAAGACATGGAGGCGCGCACCCCCGACGGCCGGCTCAAGTACGAAGCCGGCAGCATCGGCATCCATCTCATCGACCCCGAATTCGTGGAGCGAAAGGCGAAGGACGGCCTGGAGCTGCCCTTCCATGTGGCGCACAAGAAAATCCCCTTCGTCTCCGAAAGCGGGGAGCGGGTCGAACCGGACGAACCCAATGGATATAAATTCGAGACGTTTATTTTCGATGCGCTCCGGGAGACCGCCTCCTCCGTCATCCTCGAGGTGCGGCGGGAGGAGGAGTTCAGTCCCGTCAAGAACCGGTACGGGGAGGATTCGCCGGAGACGGCCAGGCGGGATCTGACCAATCAGTTCGCGGGATGGCTCGAGGCGGCGGGCGTCCGCGTGCCCCGCGACCGGGAGGGGAACGTGCCGGGCGTCATCGAAATCAGTCCGCTCTATGCGCGGAACCGGGAGGAATTCCTGGAAAAAATTCCGGAAGGGATCCGTTTCGAGCCGGCGCTGACGCTGGACGCGGACGGAGAACAAACAAACCGGGAGGCGGTGTGATCGAAGCGATCAGGTCCTTTTTTTCTCATGTTTCGTTTATGAACGGCATCAAATCTGTTTTTTTGCTGGTCGCCTTTCTCGTTGCATACTATCTGATCCGTCGCGGATTGAACCGGAGCCGTTTGTCCAAAACGCGCATCCTTCTGATCAACAAACTAATTGTCCGGTTCCTCGTTCTCCTCTTCGGCGTTCTGCTCGTCCGGATCTGGGCCTTTTCGACCCTTGTTTCGCATTTCCAGAATCCGATCCTCGCAAAATCAACGCTGTCTCTGATTGCTTTCATCGGGGTTTACGGTCTCCTCTATTTTGTCCGGAGTTTCATCAACGCTCTCCGCATCCCCATCGCCGAACGGCATCAGTACCGAAAACGGGCCAGTTATATCGCCACGCTGATTTTTGCGATCACCCTGATTCCCATCTGGGCCAGGACGACCCAGCAATGGACCACAATCCTCTCCGTGCTCGGTGCGGGCATTGCACTCGCCCTCCACCAGGTCTTGCTCAATATCGCGGGATGGCTGTACATCGTCTTCCGGCACCCGTATCGCACAGGCGACCGGATCGAGTTCGGGGACGTCAAGGGGGATGTCATCGATATCCGAGTTTTTCAGACCTCTTTGCTCGAGATCGGCAATTGGGTGGACGGTGATCAGAGTACTGGCCGGGTCGTTCACGTGCCGCACGGCCGCATCTTTCGGGAAACGCTTTACAACTATACCCAGGGGTTCGAATATCTCTGGAATGAGGTGTCGGTTCTGGTGACTTTCGAGAGCGATTGGGAAAAAGCGCGGGAAATCCTTTTGAGATTCGGCCAGGAACAGAGCACCGAGGTTCAGCAACAGGTGAAAAAGAAGATCGACCGGATGGCCAGGGAATATCTCATTTATTATAAGAATTTTACTTCGATTGTCTACGTCAAGATCGAAGACAGCGGTGTCAAACTGACCATGCGCTATTTGACGGAGGCCAAGAAACGGCGGAACGGAGAGGATGTGCTGAGCCGGAAAATTCTCTCTGCATTCGACCGTGAACCCGGCATCGAATTCGCCTATCCCACGTACCGGATATACCGGCGGGGCGAAGAGCGGGATTGATTGCCTCTTCCGAAAAAGCAGGATTATTGAGGATGCAGGACAACGGTTTCCGGAACTCCGGTCGATTTTCTTCCCGTTATGAAAGACACCGTTTACACCACTTCCATGGTCGAAGGCGGCTTGGGGGTGACGGCGTAGGTCACGCTGACCACGCCGGGCACCTGCGCCGTGATGTCCGCCGCCAGTTTCTCCAGCAGATCGAAGGACAGGCGGGTGGGCGTGGCCGTGCGCGCGTCCACGCTGTCCCAGCAGCGGATCTCGATCTGCAGGCCGAAATCCCGCCTGCCGTCGCGGATGCCGGTCACCCGGTCCCGATGCAGGACGGCCAGGTACTGAAACGCGCCGGTTCCGGCCAGGGCCTCCTCGACCAGCGCCGTGGCTTTCCGCACGACGGCGATGCGTTCCGGCGTCGCCTCCCCGATCACGCGGGCGGCCAGGGCCGGGCCGGGGAAGGGGATGCGGTTGAACAGGGACGCGGGCAGGCCGAGCGTCTCGCCCACCCTGCGCACGCCGTCCTTGCGCAGCCGGATCAACGGTTCGAGGATCTGATAGCCGAAGGTTTTCTCGGGGTCGATGCCCAGCTGTTCGAACACGTTGTGCTGCCGCTTGATGCCGGCCACGGTCTCGTCCACGTCGGTCAGGATCGTGCCCTGGAGCAGATATTTCGCCCCGCTTTCCCGCACGAGCCGTCCGAACACATCCCGGTAAAAGGTCTGGGTGATGGCTTCCCTCTTTTCCTCGGGATCCTCGACGCCCTTCAGGGCCGCGAAAAACGCCTCGCGCGCGTCCAAAATTTCGACGGGAATCCCCAGGTCCCCGAACAGGGCCTGAACCGACCGGGCCTCGCCTTCGCGCATCAGCCCGTTCTCGATGAACACGGTCCTGAGCCGGTTTCCGAGGGCGCGGTGACCGAGCGCGGTGACCACCGAAGAGTCCACGCCGCCCGAGAGGGCGTTGACGGCCGTGCCGTCTCCCGCCGTCTCCGAAATGGACCGGATCTGGTCTTCGATGAATCGGGAGGGATTGAGGTCACGAAGGGTGATTTCCTGGATCATGCGTTTCTCCTGCGGGATGTACCGGTTGAGGACGCGTCCGGACTCCGGACGGCCGCGAGTCTTAAAAAAGCGTCACGGCGCGGAGGCGCCGTCATGACAAGAAAAGATAGAAGAAAGAATGAAAAATGTCAAGCGCGTTTATTTGCGCAGGGCGCGTGCGGCCGTGGATTGAACGTCCCTTCCGCGGTGTCCGGAAAATACGGCCCCGAATCCATCCGCCGGTCCCGTCCGGACGGGAAGCCGCGCACTTTGCTGTGGCATCTTTCCTGAAAAATCCCTATTTTATCCCGACAATTTTCACAGCCGGAAGCCGGACGCATGGAAAAAAAAGAACGCCGAATCCTGACCGTCACCTGCCTGGGGCATGCCCTCACCCATGTCTACATCCTCATCCTCGCCGGGTCGCTCGGCGCGATCACGGCCTCGTTCGGGAAATCCATCACCGAGATCACGGCGGTCGCGACCGCGGGGTACCTGCTGTACGGGCTCGGCGCCTTTCCCTCCGGCGTCCTGGCGGCCCGGGCCGGCGCGAAGCGGACCCTGCAAATATTTTATCTGGGAAGCGCCCTTGTCGCCGCCGGGATCGGCCTGAGCGCATCCTTCACTGTTTTCTCGGCCGGCATCATCCTGCTCGGTTTTTTCGGCAGCCTGTACCACGTCTCGGGGCTGGCTTTGATCTCACAGGGCATCGAAAAAAGAGGACGGGCCATGGGGCTGCACGGCATCGCGGGCAGCGCGGGCATCGCGCTGACGCCCCTGCTCGCCGGCGCGCTGACCTCCCTCTGGGGATGGCGGCCGGTTTACCTCGTCATGGCCGTTCCCGGGCTGCTGGGATTCCTGTTCCTCACGCTGGACCGGACCATCCCCGCGGCCCATGCCGTGACGCCGGATATCGGTCCGTCCGGCGGTGTCCCTCCGCAGGCGCGCCGCATGCCGCCGGTCTTCCTCGTCGGGGCGGCCATGCTGGTGATGGCGCTCAACGGGCTGATTTACCGGGGGTTCATGACCATGCTTCCGACGTATATATCCCTCCGGGTCCCGATCGGCGGCGTGTCCGCGCTCGTCGCGGGCGGTCTGGTCACGACCCTGATTTTATCGTTCGGCATGATCGGCCAGTTTTCGGGCGGCCATCTTTCGGACCGCCGGTCCATGATCCGCCTGTATCTGTTCTGTGTCTCGGCATCCCTTCCGTTCATGCTCCTGATCGGCCTGACCTCGCATCTGCCCCTGGTCCTCGCGGCCCTGGGATTCACCCTGTTTCATTTCGCGCAGCAGCCGGTCGAGAATCATCTGCTCGCGCGCCTGATGCCGCCGCGCCTGGTGAGCTGGGGGTACGGGATCAAATTCACGCTGACGTTCGGGGTGGGTTCTCTGGCCGCGGGGCTTTCGGGATGGGTGACGGACCGGTTCGGCATCGAGCATGTTTTTCTGGTGCTGGCCGGGGTGATTTTCGTGTCGGCGGGATTGCTGGCGGGAATCGCATGGAAAGGGAGGGGAGTGAATTGGGAATCAAACATTTAACGATTGCTGTTCGGGGCATGAACAAGGAGTCAAACTTTTCCCCGCCGCCCGGCCCCCGGTGATTGCCTTGTCAATTCCGGTGAAACCTGCCGCCTGTTCCGGATGAGAA
>DSAP01000012.1 GCA_011046415.1 bacterium
AACAAGCGAAGGAATCAAGGATCATTGTAAGGATCTTGACGTGATCGTGTTTTCCCGGAAGATGATTTCAGGGGGGGAATATCATCTTAGAATTTTATCTCAGGAAAGGGGCTGTATCAAAAGCCGTGTTGAGTCTTCCCCAACGGAGTCGAGGGATGTCAACGCCTTAAGAATCAGAATATCCTGATGGCGTCATGCATGACATTTATAGAGTTCAGACTTTTGCTACAGCCCCAAAACAGATTCTACTTGAGCAAAGTGAAACGTTTTGTTGCTCTCATCCCATTCATGTTCAGTTGATACAAATAAATACCACTTGCCAGATTCTTTCCGTCAATTATGGCCGCATAACTACCCGCCGACTGTCGTTCATCGACCAAGGTCAAGATTTCTTCGCCAATCAGGTTGTATACTTTCAGCGTGACATGACCACTCGTCGGAATGGAATACAGGATCTGAGTCGTCGGATTAAACGGATTCGGGTAATTATTGGACAAATGGAATCCATTGGGTCTTTCCGTAATCTTTTCGACGGACATCACGACACTCACACTGTCCAGATAATCTCTCAACCAGACCAGGGCGGGTCTTTCCGTGCCGTCCTGATTCAGCAGATAGGCACCCTGGGCATCTCTCCAGAGACCGCGTCGCCAGCCCCACAGGGTGATGCCTTCAACGCCCGGATGCTCATAAAGTGTCGGGAAAATCCGTTGATAACTCTGAAGTTGTACGGCATCGGAGAGTCCGTCTATATCGAGTTCGGTAATGTGAATGGGCAGACCGGTGGCCGCAAGCGCATCGAGATTTCTTGTCATGAGAACGGATGAAGCCGTGGTGGTAAAGGCATGGCCCTGCTCTCCGATGATATCGATTAAATTCTCCGCCTGAAGCAAGCGGATGATTTCAAGATAAGTGTTCGTGCTGCTCGTGCTGTTGATGATACTGAAATCATTCAACATCAATTTCGTCCCCCCGGGGAAAATTTCACGCGCCATCCTGAATGAATTGAGCACCCAATCCCAACCGGTTTCGCCATCGCCGCCCAGGGCTTCTTTGTAATTGGCCCGCCCACTGTTCCCATCCGGAGGATTGTGCCCGGGCAATGGCTCGTTGACCACTTCCAGGATATCGATGTCCGGATATCTTCCGGCAACGGCTTCGAACCATTCCCGGATTTCTTCCAGCTGTTCCGCAGGCTCCAGGCTGTTGATCCAACCGGGCTGCTGAGCGCCCCAGATCAGTACATGAAAATGGAACGGAAAATCATTGTCTTTGGCCAGTTTGTATGCCGCATCGAGTTGGGTCCAACTCATGGTATTCCGGGTGCCTTCCACACTTCCCCATTTGCCTGCATTTTCAGGAGTCACCTTGTTCCAGTAGGCTTCAAAATTCTGGATTTGCGGGGCGCTGTACACATTGCCGACAAATTTGGGTTGATTGGACGCAAGCGGCGGACCCTGCCAGGCTGGAATAATCTCATCGATTGAAGTGGATCCGGCTTCACGATTGTCCAGATTCCCAACGGAATAAAACAGGTAGGACTTTCCGAATGCCAGCTTGTCGATGTCCAGACCGTCTTCCCGGCCGCCGATTTGGAAAGTTTGTGTCAACGTATCTGCGACAGTGAATGTAGTCACGTCTCCCAAACCGGCACTCTTTGAAACATTGACCCATTTCCATACGCCTGAACCGAGACTCCCGGCTTCGCGTACAATGTCGGTGGGTTGTGAGAATCCGGCAGCCGCCAATCCGTTGATACAGACCCACAAGGAATCCACCGCGGGATCCTGTTCGCCGAACTCTCTGCCGTAGAAGAAGCTGTCATCATCCCATGTCTCGGGCCCGACACGCAACCGGACAAACAGGTCATAGATTCCCGGATCCGGGAAAGACACTTCATAGGTAATGATCCGATCCATGCTGCCCGGATTAAAGGCGGTTCTGTCGGTTTGGATGGTGACATATTCAACCGTGTCGTCCTGCAGGATATCAAAATCCCTCCCGGCATCCCCTGATTCCGCTTCGAGAATGACGGGTTTTAACGACTCTTCTCCGACCCAATGAAAAGTCTCTTTTCCATTCTCGAAGAGAAAAAGCACATTCTCCGGAGATAACGCTGTGTTGTAGATATTGAACTCGTGGATGGTGCCTTTCCAGGTTGCGTCATTGTCATAGAGACTTTTTGCCAGATAGGCGAACGCATTACTGATTCTCGCGATGCTGTTATTGGCGGCCAGGGGAGTACTCGCCTGAAGCGCTCCGTCGATATACAAGGTAATATTTGCGGAATCGATGGTACTGACCATATGATGCACCAGGCCGTCGTCGTATTCGACGCCGTTGGCACCGGACTCACCACTCCATGGACTGTCAGTCACCCCGCATGAGATGGCTGCACGACTGATATCATCGCCTCGCGCAGGGGTCATAAAGAAGTAATCCGTGCCGACTGTATTCTGTGTGTTTCCGAAAGCAGCCAGCATATGATATCCTGTATTGCCATCCCGGACCGGTCGAAACCAGGCTTCTATCGTTACCGCCTCACAGGTGTTGATCGCAATCAAATCCGCGGGTAATCTCATCCAGGAACCGGTAACGGTTGTTTCCAGGGAACCCTGTAAAATCCGGGCCGAGCCCATCAAAGTGCCGTTCGCTCCGCCGATCCGATCGTCGGCGGTTCCATCTTCAAATGTCCAGGAGTGGATCAAGTTATGAGTTCCGGGATCGACTTGGGCGGTTAAATTGACCCAGGCAATCAGCAGGGCCATGCATACCATATTCTTTTTGTTGAACATTTGATTCTCCTTTCCTGAACTACGGGAACTCCCCGCGATCTTGCCGAAGAGTCGTAAAATTGACTGATGTTTGTTGCTGATTATGAAGTCCATTATTTGAGCAGCATGAGTTTTCTTGTTTCTTTCCGATGATCCGTTGTCAGTTGATAGAAATAAATTCCGCTTGGAAAATGACTCCCGTCAAAAGTGACAACGTGATTCCCCGCCTGCCGAATGCCGTCGACCAGGGTCGCCATTTCACACCCCGAAGCATTATAGACTTTCAGGGAAACCGGTCCGTTGGTCGGCAGGGAATAGCCGATTATCGTCACAGGATTAAACGGATTCGGATAATTCTGTAAAAGTTTGAAATGATCCGGTTTGGCGGGTGTTTTCCGGACACCCGAAATGACATTATCCGAGACAAAAGTCGTGATACTCGAGGCTTCCAGTGTGGCCGTAAAACGGCCGTCGGTTACTGCCAGGCTGCTTCCCATTTCACAATCCTTGGTTTCAGTCGTGACATAAGGGGTGAAATACCCGGCGTCACCATTCCGCAACGTAAATGTCTGATTGACAGCACTCGAAGATGTGTTGACGGCAACGATCGCCACGTTACGGGAAGTCGTATCCTTATAGGCTGTCAGAATCAAATTCCGCTGAGGTGAGACAGTGCATTCGATTCTGTAATACCCGGGACGGATAAACCGTGCGAACTGGGACATCACATAACCCCGTTTGGAAATTTCCCCTTGCACCGCACCGGCCGGTGTGCGCGCATCGCTGCCGTCGTCATAAATCGGACCGTAAAAACGCACAATATACCACCAGACATAGGCGCTCATCCCGTACAGCATACATCGGTTCATGTCGCTTCCTGTCGAAAGATTGTCCGACCAGGAAGTTTCGAGGATCAGATGCTCCGTCATCCAGATCTCTTTCCCCTTGCTCTCCGCCAGAGGATACCGCGCGAGTCCGGCTCCGTAAATATGTCCGCAGACGATATCGAGATTCTCACAGGCCTCCGGATCGTTCAAGAGCGGATCGGACATTTGTCGCCTGAACTGAAATGATTCTGGAGCCATGACCTTTGTGCCCGTAATCGTGCCGGCATTCTCCTTGATGAACTTCAGCATCTGTGACGGACTCCAGTCACAGGACTCATAGCTCACCGTGATATCCGGTTCATTTTGTATGGATATGGCATAGACGGGCGCTTCGTTATCCGCCATATAGTCAACGAAATCCTGCAAATAATCGGCAAAATCGGCATATTTGTTTTCCCTCAATTCGCCCCCGACCAGATTGTTGTTGGTTTTCATGCCGGCCGGGGGCGACCAGGGCGAGGCGATGAGTGTGACGCCGTACTCATGCGCCGCCCGGGCGGTCGGGAGATTGTAATGAAAATCATTGGCGTTGGGCGGGATGCGGAGGCGGAGAATCGACAGCCCGATTTGACCGTCATCCGTACCGAAGGCTTTGTCTATTTCGTCCGGAGTCATGTCCGGCCGCCAACGCATGATGTTCGCCGCCCCGAATCCCCGGATGATCTGCCGCGTTTCATCCAGATCCACCACCGCTTCATTCGTGACCTGCGCGTCGACCGCCGGGAAGAAGCCCATTCCCAGGAGCAGCGCGCCAATCATGATGCGGACCATCCGGAACCGGATACTCCTGCTTGGGTGGTTTTGTGTCATAACAACTCCTGTTTTTTATTTTTAAGAACTTATTTTCTGGGAAGCCAGACCGCCATCTCTCCGGGTCCGCGATGCGACCAGGCGTAGTAGGGGATCGCCGTGAGGACCCGCCGATTCCCCGAACTGTCCGTCACGCCCCCCTGAATCACGGTCACGCCCTGCCACAGATCCTGCCGATGCACCGGTTCGAATACGGCCTGATCCGGGATCAACAGGTCCCGCACCCTTCCGTCATTGTCCGCCCATTCGGCGCAGTAGGTGAGGGGGCCGCGGATCAGGGCGACCCGTTTCAGATTGTCCTTCACCTTTTCATGGGCCAGCACACGCCGGACAGGCATGGGCAGATCGAGTTCCACCACATCCCCCGGCTTCCACCGGCGGTCGATCACCGCGTAGCCTCGATCCGTTTTGAACCCGACAGGGTTTCCGTTGACCGTGAGTTCCACGGTTTCCGGGTAATCGTCCGCGAAACGGTAGAGATCTCCGGGCAGTGGGCGATCCGCCACCCAGGCGGGAACGCGGACATACAGGGCGAATCGGCTTTCGGTTTCAGGGTCGATGCAAATCTTCACACGGCCGTCCCAGGGATAATCCGTCTCCTGCCGGATCGTCACCGGCGTCCCGTCCAGTCGGATGCCGGCCGTACAGGACACGAACAGATTCACATACAGGGCTTTTCCCCGGCGGGCGAAGATATAGTCCGGTACGGAGGGCATGAACCGGATGACGTTGGACGGGCAGCAGGAGCAATCGAACCAGGGCTGACGCGTCAGGGCGCCCTGATTGAAGCCGTATTTGCCGTCCGATTCCAGACAATTGGGATAGAAGAAGTCGTCTCCGCCGAGAGAGACCCCTGAGATCAGGCCGTTGTAGAGCGTGCGTTCGAGCACATCGATGTATTTCGCCTCGCCGTGAAGCAGGAACATGCGGTGATTCCAGTAGACATTGCCGATGGCCGCACAGGTTTCATTGTATGACGTCAGATTGGGCAATTCATAGTCGTCCCCGAATGCTTCCCCCTCATGACGCGCCCCGATGCCTCCTGTCAGATACAATTTCCTGGTCACCACGTTGTCCCAGATCCGGTCCACCGCATTCAAATAAGCGGCATCCTTCATCAGGGCCGCGATGTCGGCCATCCCCGCATACATGTACACGGCGCGCACCGCGTGGCCGACCGCTTCCTCCTGCGCGGTGACCGGGATATGATCCTGGCTGTATGACCCGTAGAGTTCACGGCCGTCCGCACGGCCTCTCAGGTCCAGAAAGAATTTGGCCAACTCCAGATATTTCCGGTCCCCGGTCGCCCGGTACAGTTTGACCAGGCCGGTTTCGATGATTTGATGCCCCGGCGGTTCCATTCTCTTGCCCGGCCCGAAAACGGCGGCGACGAGATCCGCGTTCCTGAGCGCGATATCCAGGAAATTCCGTTTGCCCGTGGCCTGATGGTGGGCGAAGACCGCTTCATAGAGATGGCCCACATTGTAGAGTTCGTGGCTGGAGCGCAAATCATGCCAGCGCGGACCCGGATTGACCCACCAGGCCGGCGTGGTGTCGGGATTCAGGGTTTTCCAGGTGCAGAGATAGCCGTCCTCTTCCTGGGCGGCTGCGATATTTTCGATGATCGCATCGATATAGGCCTCCAGCCGGCTGTCCGGATTCGTCCGCAGGGAATAGGAGGCGCCTTCGATGATTTTATACACATCCGAATCGTCGAACGGCATTTTCCCTTCATAACCGCCGTCCAGCAATCCGCCCGCCCGCTCAAAATTGCGGATCCTTCCCTCTTGTTCGCATTTCCTGAAGCCGAAAGGGATCGTCACGGTCCGGTTGGTTTCGATCCGCTGCGACCAGAACGCGTCGGTCAGCGTCACATCCGTGAAGGATACCGGCGTGATGGGATAATCCGGTTTTTCTCCGGTATTCCGCAACAGACCGCAGCGGGTCGTGATCAGGATCGCGAGAACGCACGCGATTTGCGCCATTCCGGCATGCCTTTTTCCGGTTACTCCTGTGCCGCCGGATGTCGAATCGCAGACGATTGTTGTTTTCATGTCCGAAAACCTCCGTTGGTCCGATTTCAATAAGCGGGATTTCACGGATCCCTATTTCATGAGCATCATTTTGCGGACGGCGCGCGAATCCCCCGCTTCCAGGATGCAGAGATACATTCCCGAACCCAGCCGGCTGCCGTCGAAGACGGCGGTATGCCGTCCCGCCGGTTGAGTACCCTGAACCAGGGTGGCGATTTCACGGCCCAGCGCGTCACAGACGACCAGCCGGATCTCCGATTCCTTGGGCAGGAAATAGGAAATCCGCGTCTCGGGGTTGAACGGATTCGGATAATTCGGTTCCAGGGTCATCCTTTGCGGCAGATGCGACGGGGAGGGCCCGTCCACGCCGGAGAGGGTATCCGATGCGGTCAGGAAAACGAACCATTGGAGTTGGAACAGCCTGTCCGATTCCGTACCCCGGAATCTCAGATACACATCATGCCTCCCCGAGACGGGTTCCACCGGAGACGAGAATGTCTGGAAGGTGTTCAGGTCGCCGGTGTTGCCGATGGCGCACTCGGCGATCTTGCGGCCGGTATCGATCGAATCGAGCCAGACCTCGATCATCCCCCCCGATCCGGCGCAGGAGGCGGTCGCCTGAAATTTCACGGGCGATTTGGGGTACTTGGGATGGCCGAATTCCACGCCGGCATACAGCGCCCAGTCGCCGTCGCCGATGTTGTCCAGCACGGTACCTCCTCCCCGAATAATTCTGCGAAGGGTCCCGAACTGGTTGGCGGGACATTCGGCCAGGATCGGGGTGTAGGCGTCCCGGTAGATAAAGAGATCGAAATCCGCATGGTTGTCTTTGACATACAGCCCCAGCCGGTTACCTGTAAAATTATTGAATTGTGTCTGTTCAATGTTTAAAGTGGTCACGTTGATGGGTTCTCCGACACGGGACCAGACCGCACCGTCCGTACTGAAATATCCGGTCATTTCATGGTTCACGCGGACCAGTTTGAGCCATACCGCATAGCCTGCCGTATTTTCGATTTCGTACCGGGTGTCGCTGAAACTGAAACGCACGACGTTCTCTCCGGAAGCGTCCGCCGAGGCGCACAGCCGGACGAACAGGTTTTGCGGACCGTTGAAGACCCAGAGGCCG
>DSAP01000150.1 GCA_011046415.1 bacterium
GGGGTTGGGTGGGTGGATCCTTTTTCTGGATGAAGTTTCTACGGTGTCCGACCCCGACCTGCCTCCAGAATTCCCGCTTTCGCGAGGACAGGGGCTGATGGAGGGGATTGTACGGCGTACCGTCCCCGCCCGTCCGCCTGGATCCCTGCCTTCGCAGGGATGACAGGGGGGCGGGGGAAGGATTCCGAATTGTAGTGAAGAAATGACAAACGAAGCAGAAGTCTGGAAAGATCATCATGCGTTCCCACGCGTTCGACGATATCGGTTATGATGTGCGGATGGATTTGAAACCGAAGAAGCGGTTTCGGCTGCATCTCGTCCTCTTCCTCCTGACCGCCGGCACGACATACCTGGTCGGGCTGGGCAACGGGCCGGTCGGGGCGCTGTGGTATTCCGGCGGGCTCATGGCCATCCTGATCTGTCACGAGGCGGGCCATTATCTCGCGGCCAGGCGGCACGGCATCCGCGCGTCGCTTCCCTATTTCATCCCCCTGCCCCTGCCGCCGTTCGGCACCATGGGGGCGGTGATCAAGATGGACAGCCGGATTCCCCATCGCCGCGCGCTGCTCGATGTCGGGGCGGCCGGCCCTTTCGCCGGCCTCGCGGTGATCCTCCCCGTCATTTATTTCGGACTCCGCATGTCTGAAATCGTCCATCTCGAGACCCTGGACGAAACCGGCATCGTGCTCGGCGATTCCCTGCTCTTCCGCTTCCTGTCCCGTGTCACTTTGGGTCCGCTCGAGAAAGGCCAGGACATCCTGCTCCATCCCCTCGCTTTCGCCGGATGGGTGGGCCTGCTCATCACGGCGATCAACCTGCTTCCGGTCGGCCAGCTCGACGGCGGACATATCCTTTACGCGCTGTTCCACCGGCACGGCAAACCGGTCGCCGGGATCGTATACGGATTTTTCATCGTGATCTGCCTGTTTTTCTACTTCGGCTGGTTCCTCATGCTGGTGCTGGTGGCGATATTCAGGAAACATCCGCCCACCCTGGCGGACGAGATTCCACTCGATCCCGGGCGCAAATGGGCGGGCGCGCTGGCGCTTTCCCTGTTTGTCCTCTCCCTGACGCCGGTGCCTTTCGGGGTCGGCGAAGGGCTCGTGCCCATGATCCTGAAAGGGGTGCAGGGAACATGGCCGTGAGGGTGGCCGGACTCGGCGAGGTGTTGTGGGATGTGTATCCGGACGCGCGGTATCCGGGCGGCGCGCCCGCCAATGTCGCGGTTCACGCCCGCAGGCTGGGCGCAGAGGGGGTCGTGGCGAGCGGGATCGGTGAGGATGCTTCCGGGGACGCACTCCTCGATGCCCTTGCCGGGCTGGGGGTGAATACGGAGGCGATTCAGCGTGTCCCGGACAAACCGACGGGCACGGTGTCCGTGCGGCTCGATGCGGACGGCCATCCGCATTTCGACTGTTCCCGAGACACCGCCTTCGATCATCTCGCCTGGACGCCCGCGCTTGCATCCCTGTCCCGGACCGCGGACGCCGTGGCATTCGGCACCCTGGCCCAGCGGCATCCCGATTCGCGCCGGACCATCCGGACCTTCCTGAAGGAGACGAAGGCGCTGCGGGTCTTCGACGTGAATTTCCGCGGATTCGGTCCAGAGACCGGGAAAATCGTGCGCGAGACGCTGCCCCTGACGGACGTCCTCAAGCTGAACGAGGACGAGGCGGAGGCGCTCCGCGGATTTTTCGGGAAGGGGGGGCTCTCCGATGAGTCCTTCCTCAAGGAACTGGTCCAAGAATACGGCCTCAGACTCGCCGTCCTCTCCCTGGGCGCGCGGGGATGCTTTCTGAGCGACGGCCGTTCCCATCTCTTTTCCCCGGGCTTTCCCGTCCGGGCCGTGGACACGACCGGGTGCGGGGATGCGTTCGTGGCGGCGCTGATCGTTAGGTATCTGGACGGGACGCCGCTCGAAGAGGCGGGGCGCTTCATGAACCGGGCCGGGGCGCTGACGGCGACGCGGAGGGGGGCGGTCCCCGTCTATTCCATTCAGGAGGTGGAGGCGGTTGGGGAATCCACGAAACGAGGCTCAGGGAAAGGGTCGCGGGGCCAGAAATCTTCCGGATTGCGGAACGGGTGATTTGTCGGCTTCCATTTTTTCGGAGGGGATGATGCGGGTCGGAGTTTTTCAGTTTTCACCGGAATTCGGGAATGTCCGGGCCAATCTGGACCGGATCGACCGGGCGCTCTCGGGCGTCCGGGCGGATCTGATCGTCCTCCCGGAACTGTGCACTACGGGGTATCAGTTTACGTCCCGTGAGGAAGTCCGCACGCTTTCCGAGCCGGTCCCGGACGGGCCGGCGGTCCGTCGATTGGCCGGAATCGCCCGGAGGGACAACGTGTTTCTGGTCGCGGGCTTGGCGGAAAAAGACGGCGATTTGAGCCGCAATTCTTCTGTCCTGATCGGGCCGGAAGGACCTCTCGGGACGTATCGTAAAACCCACCTCTTCTACAGGGAACAGGAATGGTTCGCCCCGGGGGATACGGGATTTTCAGTCCAGGACACAGGCCCGGCCCGGATCGGCATGATGGTCTGCTACGACTGGATGTTTCCCGAGGCGGCGCGCACGCTCGCGCTGAAAGGCGCGGACATCCTCTGTCACCCCGCCAATCTCGTCATGCCGTTCTGCCCCGACGCCATGGTCACGCGGTCCATCGAGAACCGCGTCTTTTCCGTCACGGCCAACCGGACCGGATCTGAATCGCGGCAGCCCGGCGAGACGCTGACGTTCATCGGACGCAGCCAGATCGTCACGCCCGGGGGTGAGACGCTTTTCCGCATGGACCGGGAGGAGGGCGTCCGTATCGTGGACATCGATCCGGCCCTGGCGCGGGACAAACGGATCCACAAGACCAATCATCTGTGGGATGACAGGCGGACGGAATGCTATGGAGTGAAGAGTGAAGAGTGAAGAGTGAAGAGCAAAGGTGTCGATAAAAAACGGGTGACTCAGGATAAGAAGGAGGGGTCGGGACGATGGCTGAGAAATGGAACGGGCCGCTCGAACGGATCGACGGCTGCCGGGTTCGGATTCCGAAAGAATACAGCCGCGGGATGCGCGTTCCCGGGATGATTTTCGCCGATGAATCCATGCTGGCGCAGGTCACGGCCGACCAGGCGCCCCAGCAGGTGGTGAACGTGGCTCATCTGCCCGGTATCGTCAAAGCGTCGATGGCCATGCCCGACATCCATTGGGGGTACGGCTTTCCGATCGGGGGGGTGGCGGCCTTTGACGCCGGGGAGGGTGTGATCTCTCCCGGCGGCGTGGGGTATGATATCAACTGCGGCGTGCGCGTCGTGCGGACGGATCTCACGCTTCAGGACATCCAATCCCGAATCGGAGAACTGGTCCGGGGACTCTTCGAGAACATCCCCAGCGGCGTCGGATCGACCGGCAAGGTCAAACTGTCCCAAAAAGAGGAAAAGGAAGTGCTCCGCGACGGCGCGGCCTGGGCCGTCCGGAACGGATTCGGCCGGGACGAGGACGTCCGTTTCACGGAAAACGAAGGACGGATGGCTGAAGCCGATCCGGCCGCATTGTCCCCCCGCGCGCTCGAACGCGGCCGGCCCCAGCTCGGCACGCTGGGGTCCGGAAACCATTTCCTCGAAATCCAGGAGGTGACGGAAATCTTCGATCCCGTTACCGCCACGGCTTGGGGGCTCGAGACCGGGCAGATCACGGTGATGATCCACACCGGGTCGCGCGGCCTGGGCTATCAGGTCTGCGACGATCATCTCGACGCGATGGTCCGCGCCATGTCCCGGTACAAGATCCGCGTCCCGGACGCGCAGCTCGCCTGCGCGCCGCTCCGGTCGCCCGAAGGGGAGAAATATTTCGCGGCCATGTCCGCCGCGGCCAATTATGCCTGGGCGAACCGGCAGATCATCCTGCACTGGGTCCGCGAAACCTTCGGGCGGGTGCTCGGCGGTTCTCCGGAGCAGTCGGGCATCCATCTGATCTATGATGTGGCGCACAACATCGCGAAGAAAGAAATCCACGTCGTGGACGGGGAGGCACGGTCCCTGATCGTGCACCGCAAGGGCGCGACGCGTGCGTTCGGCCCCGGGCATCCCGATATCCCGGAAAAGTACAGAAAGACCGGCCAGCCCGTGCTCATTCCCGGCGACATGGGCACGGCCTCCTACCTCCTCGCCGGAACGGAAGCGGCGATGGACGAGACATTCGGCTCCACGTGTCACGGCGCGGGGCGGGTGATGAGCCGGCACGCGGCGATTCGCGCCACGCAGGGCCGGGCGCTGGCCCGGGAACTGGAAGACCGCGGCATCACCGTCCGCAGCCACGGGAAGCGGACGCTCGCGGAGGAGGCGCCCGAGGCGTATAAAAACATCCACCACGTCGTCGGGATCGTGCAACAGGCCGGACTCTCGAGAAAGGTGGCCAGGATGCGGCCGGTCGGGGTGGTGAAAGGCTGAAGATCGGCGATGGACAAAAAACGGTTTCGGATTCAAAGTTCAAGATGACAAGATGCGAGGGTGTCCATTTGGTCAGACAGGGCGTCCATCGAATGTATACACACCCGGCATGGGCGGCGGGGTAACCCGTGACTCTAAAACTCAAAACTCTAAAACACGGTATTATTTTCTGAACGGATAAATCATGCAATTCCGAGACAAACCGAAGAAACGGGTGATCATCAACATCACCTCGCTGATCGATGTGCTTTTCCTTCTCCTGATTTTCTTCATGGTGTCTTCCACGTTTCTCGAACATCCGGGGATGAAACTCGATCTGCCGAAGACGAGGGAGCATGAGCAGGTCCGCGCCGAGGGATACACGCTCTTCATCACCCCGGAAGAAACCCTGTTCCTCAACGAGGAGCCGGTCACCCTCCGGACCCTGCCCGGACGGTTGAAAGAGATCGCGGCCGATGTGGAGGAGACGGGATTGATCCTCAAGGCGGACGAGGGTATCCGGTACGGCCTGGTGGTCGAGGTGATGGATCTCGTGAAACAGGGCGGGATCGTGAGACTCGTGGTCGCCACGGAACCGAAGCCGGGCGGGGAGCAGGAAGACATTTCGGATTGATCGGTTCGGTTCCGTTTCGTCCGGTTCTCCCGATGCGCTGTTATGGCAACCCGGTTCCGGGCCGGAATATTCTGCTTGACATCAATCATATTTTTCATAATTTAGAAGATAGAAACCACATCCATCAGTCAGGCTGAGTTTTCCTCCTTTTTTTATTCGCCCTGTTCCAAGGAGGCGCCATGATTTTTCTGAAGATTCTGAGTAAATTCATCCGGGTGCTCCGATCCGCGGCCTCGCCGAATCAGATCGCCTGGGGGTTCGCACTCGGGGCGATTGCAGGTCTCACACCCCTGAATGCGCTGCATAACCTCGCCGTCCTCATCCTGCTCATCATCCTGAATGTCAACATCGCCGCCGCCATTCTGGCGCTGACGATTTTCAGCCTGATCGCCTGGTTGTTCGACCCGTTTTTCCACACGATCGGCTATGCCGTCCTCGTCCAGCTCTCTTGGCTCCGGCCGGCCTGGACGGATCTGTACAACGCCCCGGTCGCGCCGCTGACCCGGTTCAACAACACGGTGGTGATGGGCGGCCTGCTGACCTCCCTCGTCCTCCTCATCCCCAATTACCTGCTGTTCAGATGGTTTGTCATCCGTTACCGGGAATCCTGGAACGACCGGATCCGGAAATGGAAGGTCGTTCAGATCCTCAAGAGCAGCAAGATCGTCCGGTTTTATCTCAAGATACGCGGCATGGAGGGCTGATCATGCGCTGGAAAGGATTTATCGTTCTCGCCGTCCTGGTCGGGACATTCGCCGCTCTTTCCATTTTCTTGATGGACCGATGGATCGAATCGGGGCTCGAGAAGGCGGGATCGGCCATCACGGGCGCGAAGGTTGAAATCGACGGACTCCACTTCAGCGTGTTCACCTTGACCCTGAAGTGGGACCGGATCCAGGTCACGGATCCCAACAACACGATGACCAACCTCGTCGAGACCGGACGCGTGGCGTTCCGGATGCACATGCCGGCGCTTCTGCGGCGGCGCACCGTGATCCGCGAGATGACCCTGGCCGATGTGCGGAGCGGGACGCCTCGGAAATATGACGGGGCGATCCCCAGGAAACCCAAACCCCCCAAACCCGACGAACCCGGCGCCCTGGACAAGGCCCGGGAAAAACTCATGCGGGAAGTCCGGAATCTGCCGGTCATGCATTTCGACGCGCGTGCGCTCAAAGAGAAGCTGAATCTGGACACGCTGATCGTGATGGCCGAGCTATCGATGCCGAGGAAGCTCGATTCGGCGCAAACCGACATCCTGGCGACATCCGGAGACTGGGAGAATTTTTTCCAGGCATTCCGGCCGGATGACGACCTGAAAGAGATCCGGGACACATTCACCCAAATCGATCCCGCCGCGATCGGTTCCGTCCCCGAACTCCTCGACGTCCTCGACAGGGCACAGTCCGCCCGGAAGAAATTAGGTGAGATTCAGGACACCATCCGGACGCGTCAGAAGGCGATCCGGTCCGATTTCGTGAGGGTTCACGGCTATGCGCGGTCCGTGGACGACTGGTTCAGGGACGACTATCACGCCGTGCTTGCGAAGGCCCGGCTCCCTGACCTCGGCATCCGGCAGATCGGTCTTTTGGTCTTCGGCCGGCCCGTGGCGGCACGGGTCGATCAGATCCTGGGTTATGTCCAAACCGTGCGCCGGCACATGCCCAGGAAATCCGACAAGCCCAAAAAGGAAAAGAAACCGCGGCTCAAGGGGCAGACGATCCATTTTACGGACCGGCACGGCTGGCCGGCATTTCTGATCGAGCAGATCCATCTCTCCGGCCAGTCCGGGCCGACGGCCGGGGATCGGGGGCTCATGCTCAGCGGCGAGGCCGGCGGCATCACCTCGCAGCCCTGGGTATACGGCCGGCCCACCCTGATCGCCCTGAAGGGGGAGAAGGCGGACGGGCGTTCCATGCGTTTCGACGCCTCTCTCGACCATGTGAAAGAGACGGCCGTGGACCGGTTTGATTTCCAAATGAACGCCATCAGTCTGAACAATGTCCATATCGGAGAATCCGATTATCTCCCGGCCCGGATCGGCCGGGGCAAAGCCGATCTGAGCCTGTCCGGCCTTTTCGAGGGCGACCGCATCGATATCCGGCTCGCCGTGAAGGCGCACGGGCTTGATTTTGATTTCAGGGGGATCGAATCTTCCAATCAGTTTATCGGCATCCTTCGCGACGTGATCCGGAAAATCGATGTGCTGACCCTCGACGCCCGGATTTCCGGCGAGGGCGACGGACTCGTCTTCAGGCTGGATTCGAATATCGACAATCGGGTCTCCCGGGAACTCCGGTCCATGGCGACCCGGGCGCTCGA
>DSAP01000167.1 GCA_011046415.1 bacterium
CCATTCCGCCTTCGCCGGAATGATGCCCACCCCTTCGTTGAAGCCGGGGAATGTCAAGACTCCACTGGCTGCAAAAAGGCCAGAAAGGACGACAGTCTGTTCCCGGCCTTCGAAAAATCTCCGATATATCAGATCTCTGTCCTTCCCGCGGAAAAGGAATTCGGAGGCCGGAACGGCCGCCTCCTATGCGTAAAACTCCCCGATCTTCTGAATCACATAATCCTGCATCTCCCGCGTCAGTTCCGGGTAGACCGGCAGCGCGATCGTATGTTCCGCCGCGTACTCGCTGTGGGGAAAGTCCCCTTTCCCATATCCGAGAAACCGGAAACACTCCTGCAGGTGGAACGGCACGGGATAGTACACCTCGTTGCCGATCCGGTTGTCGGACAGGAAACGGCGGAGTTCGTCCCGTTTCTCGGGCACGGAGATCACGTACTGGTTGTAGATGTGATCCCCGGTCGTATAGGCGATCTTCGGCGTCCGGATGCCGGGAACATTCAGGTTGGACGTGTAGTACGCCGCGTTCCCCCGCCGCGCCGCATGCCAGGATTCGAGATGGCTCAGCTTCACCGAGAGGACGGCCGCCTGCACCGGATCGAGCCGGAAATTCCCCCCGATCATCGCGTGGTAGTATTTGGGACTCGCGCCGTGATTCCGCAGCTTCTTCAGCCGGTCTGCCAGCGCGGAATCGTTCGTCACGATCATGCCCCCGTCCCCGATCCCGCCCAGATTCTTGCTGGGGAAGAAGGAAAAGCACCCCATCAGCCCCATCGACCCTGCTTTCCGCTTTCCGCTTCCTGCTTTCTGCTTTTCTGCTTTCTGGACTTCTGCTTTTCTGCTTTCTGTGTTCGCCGGATAGGTGGAACCGATCGCCTGGGCCGCGTCCTCGATCACGGGGATGCCGTGTTCCCCGCAGAGCGCGAGGATGGGATCCATGTCGGCGCACTGGCCGTAGAGATGCACCGGGAT
The DNA here is from genome assembly GCA_011046415.1 of bacterium. Classification (GTDB taxonomy): domain Bacteria; phylum Zhuqueibacterota; class QNDG01; order QNDG01; family JABMRT01; genus DSAP01. Next base: position 970 of record DSAP01000167.1, read on the forward strand.
GACGGCCTTGACCTGTTGAGCCTTGCCGGGATTCTTCTCGAACCAGGCCTCCAGGAGTCCGGGGTCGAGATTGTAGGTATCGGGATCGATGTCCACGAACACCGGCTCCGCGCCGAGCCGCGAGACCACGCCGGCCGTGGCGAAGAAGGAATAGGGGGTCGTGAGCACGCGGTCGCCCGGCTTCACGTCGAGCGCCATGAGCGCGACGAGCAGGGCGTCCGTGCCCGAGGTGACGCCGATGCCGTGGGCGACGCCGCTGTAGGCCGCGACCTCGTTCTCGAGCGCCTCCACCTTCGGGCCCATGATGTACTGGCCCGAACGGACGACATCGAGCACGGCGTCTTCGATCTCTTTCCGGATGGTTCGAAACTGGGCCTTCAGGTCGAGCAGGGGGACGTTCATGGGGTGCTTTCCTTTTTTGGATTGGGAAGTCAATGCCGGAAAAAACGGAGACGGATTGATCTCCGGGCACAGCTCCGCCCTCTCAGTCCCATTCCGGGAACCGGGGAAGGCGTGTCTGAATCCTGCGACCGCAATGGATTGCGGTAAAGAATTAAAATTATACGAAATATTTCGTATAATTAAAAATCGATTTTTTGGAATCCGACATGTTTTTTCGGACGAACCGGATGAAAACGGGAATCCCGTCCATCCTCATCAGCCGATATCATGCCATATTCTTCGATCCGTCCGGCAGGGCCATCCCCGAGCCGGCGCAAGGCATGAGGGGCGGGAACCGGCCGGGGCGTTTCGACCCCGGTTCCGTGTCGTTTCGACCCCGGAACCATCCAAGGGATGGGAAATCCGACATCCGACATCCGCAATGCTTTTCCCCGCAATCCGCAATGCATGGTACAGGGAGCGGGGATGGGAAATCCGAAATCCCCAATCCGAAATCCGCAATGCTTTTCCCCGCAATCCGCAATGCTCTTTTAAGTTTTCCGCACATCCTCCCGCGCCACGTTGAAGCGGATTCCCTGCCGGATGGAGGGAATCGACACCACCAGCCGGTGTTCGCCCTGCAGGGTCTCGAGCACGCCCCGCACGCCGGCGAAGGGTCCTCTCCGGATCTCGACCTCGTCCCCCGGTCTCGGCATATCACAGGACTCAATGACCCGGCCTTCGCGGAGCACGCGGCGGATCGTGTCGATCTCCTCCTCGCGGACCACCGCCGGACGGTCACCGAATCGCACGAATCCGACCGTCCCGTGCGTCTGCACGGCCCGGTACCGCTGTCCGGCGTCGCCGAATACGAACACATAACTGCGGAACAACGGCTCCTCGACCCATTTCTTCCGGTCGCTCCACTGTCTCTGGGTGCGCACGAGCGGAAGATAATGTTCCACCCCGTTCTCAGAGAGCTGTTCCGCGACCCGTTTCTCATGCCGCGGCCGCGTATACAGCGCCATCCAGCAGGAATGATTCATATGGATTTACGCCCCCCCCCGGCAGATCAGGCGTGTCTCTGTTTTTCGAAAATCATCCGAATCCCTTCCCGGCCCGGCCTCCCTTTTTGTCGCGCGATTCGGACGCATAGTAATACTCGTAATACTGGTAATAGGAACCGTACATGTGGCTGGTCTTCACGCCGTTGACCAGCACGCCGAGCAGATGGGCGGCGACCTTATCGAGGAGCCCGCGCGCACGGACCAGCACATCGCGGCCGGTTTTGCCCGACAGGGTGACGAGCACCACCCCGTCCACCTTGGTGGAGAGGACCGCGGCATCGGTCACGGCGATCACGGGCGGCGTATCCAGGAGCACCATGTCGAATTGCGCCTTGCTTTCTTCCAGAAACTCTTCCATCATCTTCGAGTTGAGCAGCTCGGAGGGATTCGGAGGCAGGGTGCCGGACGTAAGCAGGAAGAGATCGTCGATCCGGGTCGGTTTCATCGCGTCCTTCAGCGAGGTGCGTCCGACCAGGATGTTGGTGAGCCCCTCGTTGCGCGTCTGGCCGAAAATGCCGTGCAGCACCGGCCGCCTGAGATCGGTGTCGATGAGCAGCGTCCGGGCGCCCATCTGGGCGAATGTGATCGCCAGGTTCGCCACCGTGGTGGACTTGCCTTCGCCCGGCCCGGAACTCGTGACCAGCACCGTGCGCACCTGGCTCCCGGCCTTGGCATACTGGATGTTGGTGCGCACCGTCCGGTACGCCTCCGAGATGGGCGATTTCGGCGCGAAATGGGTCACGAGGCGCGACTCGATCCGGCGGGCCTCTCCGTTATGCCCGTTCGCCTTCGTGCCGGCCTTCTGGGACGAAATGAAGGGAATCGATCCGAGCACGGCGAATCCCAGCCGCTCCACGTCTTCGAGGGATTTTAGTGACGTGTCGAGATATTCGCGCAGGAACGTGATGCCGACCCCGAGGCCCAGCCCGGCCATGATCCCGAGCATGAGATTCATCTTCTTCTTCGGCTTGATCGGCTTCTTGGGCGGTTTGGCCCAGTCGACGATCCGCACGGATCCCAGCTGTCCGGCCTCGACGATGCGGTTCTCCTCATATTTCTCGCGGAGCATGACGAAAATCTTGTTGTTCACCTCGGCCTCGCGCTGCAGCCGGGCGAGCTGGAGGCTCTTCCCGGGGAGCCGGTTGAGCATGCGGTCGTACTGCCGGACGATTTTCTGCAATTCCTGCGTCTTGATCGACAGCGCCTTGTTCTCGGATTCGACATCGATGATCTGGGACAGCAGTTTCTCGGTCGCCCCCATGGGATTCATCATGCCCGCCCCGCCCGCGACCATCCTGCGGATTTCTTCGGAAATCTTCTCCTGGAGCCCTTTCAGGCGCTGATCCATCTGGGCCAGTTTCGGATCATCCTTGGTGTACCAGTCGGTGCTCTTGAGCTGCTGTTCGTAGGAGGCTTTCTGCGCGATGAGATCGGCCATCTGCGTCTGAAGCTGCAGAATCACGGAACTCGTCAGGCTGGTGGCCTCATCGACCAGGACGCGCTGGTTGGCGTCGAGCTGTTTTCGCAGGAATTCAAGCCGTTTTTCATTGGCCTCGAGTCCCGTGCGGGCCTCCTGGAACTGGGCCTGGAAATTGGCGGCCTGCTGAATCAGCTGCTGGGTCTCGGCGTCGAGTTCGACCACCTGATTGGTCTGTTTGAATTCGGTCAGTGCGTTCTCGGCGTCTCTCAGTTCGGCCATGAGGCCTTCGAGTTTCTCGTCGAGAAACATGCGCACCTCCATCACCTCGCCACGGCTGACCTCGATATCCTGTTCCCGGTATGCCGCGGCCCACGTATTGACGAGCAGGCTGGCCTCGAACGGACTGAAAGAGGTCGCCTTCAGTTCGATCATGTCCGTGTCGCGTTTGGGTGCCACGGAGACGCTTCTCTCCCGGAAATGGTCGGCGAGGTCTTCCAGCGTGGGTTCCTTCTCTTCTTCAGGTTTGAGGCCCAGCAATGACAGGATCCGGCTCTTGATGGAATGCCCCGCCGCCTCGTCGTTCCGCCTGCCCAGAATCCACAGGGAATCGGCATGCTCCGAGGCCTTGAGCCGTCTCATTACCTCTTCGGCGAGCGTGTAACTCTTGAGAATCTCCACGTTGTTGTTGATCCGGGTCTCCTGCTTCATGAAGCTGGAAACCTCGAAGATCTGCCGCTGCACGCCCCCGTCCTGTTTGAGCTGGACCAGGACAGAGGCCTCAAAAACCGGCTGGGTGGTGAACGTGATGTACGCCGTGGCCGCGACCACGACGATGAAGGAAAACAGTATGATCCATCGCCCGCGGTACAGCATCCGCATGTAATCGTTGAGCGACACCTGTTGTTCGGTCATCTCATCCAAGTTCGCCTCCTCCTTCCCGATCCCGGGATCAGGTTCCGCCGTATCCGGCGAAACGATTCCATCCTGAATCCGATCTCTTGAATCTTAATCTCTTTTTTGATCCCCCTTGTTAAAGGAGAGATAGGATTGAACATTTTTCAAAATCGTTTTTGCGATTCCCGGATCGACCCAAATCGCGAAGCGCCGTCCCATCGCGTGGTCATGCGCTTTTCGTATAATAATCGTAATAATGCCCGTATTTCCGGCTCTGCGTGATCCCGTTGATCCCGACGCCGCAGATACGCCCCTTCACCTTCTCCAGTTGCTGCCTGGCCAGGATCAGCGCCTCCCGATCGGTCTTCCCGGCACGGACAACAAGAATCGTGCCGTCGACCCGCGTGGACAGGACAGCCGCATCGGTGACGGAAATCACGGGCGGGCTGTCGATCAGGATCATGTCGTAAGCGGCCGATAACCGTTCGATCAGCCTCCCCATGACCTTCGAAGAGAGAAACTCGGAGGGATTGCGCGGCAGCGAGCCGGCCGGCAGGAAGGACAGATTCTTGATTCCGGTCTTCTGGATGGCCTGTCCGGGTTTCACCTTGCCGACCAAAATTTGCGTCAGGCCGGGACCGCGTTTCGCCGAGAGATAGGCGTGGAGAATAGGCCGCCTCAGATCGGCGTCGATCAGCAGCGTGCGCGCGCCCAACTGGGCGAAGGTGATGGCGAGATTGGTCGCGGTCGTGGATTTGCCGTCCCCGGGGCCCGGGCTGGTGACGAGCAGGGTCTTGAACGGATTGTCGAGATCGGCGTATTTCACGTTGGTGCGCAGCGCCCGGTACGCCTCGGATACCGGCGAATTGTTCGGCAACCGCGTGATCAGCCGCGGATGGATGACGCCGTTCCCGCCCGCATGGGTTGCGTAGGCCCGCATGCCGGACTGATGAATCACCGGGATGCCCGCCAGCACGGTGAATCCGAGCCGTTCGAGTTCCTCGGCGGTCCGGATGGAGGTGTCCAGATACTCGCGCAGAAATGTCAGGCCGGCGCCGAGTCCGAGACCGATCATCAGGCCCAGCATCAGATTCATCTTCTTTTTGGGCCGGACGGGGATTTCCGGGGGATCGGCGTAATCGACGATGCGTACCGACCCGGCCTGGCCGGCCTCGACGATCCGGCTTTCCTCGTATTTTTCACGGAGCATGAGAAATATTTTGTTGTTGACTTCCGCCTCGCGCTGCAGCCTGGCCAGCCGCAGACTCTTCTCGGGAAGCGCGTCGAGACCGGCGTTGTACTGCGCCACGATCCGCTCGAGCGCTTCCACCTTCGCGGTCAGCGACTTGTTTTCCGTCTCGATCGTCAGGATGCTGCCGAGCAGGCTCTCCGAGAAGGCGAGGGGGTTCCGCGCCGCCGCGCCGCTGGTGGCGAGCCGGCGGGTCTCCTCCGCAATGCGTTCCTGCAGTCCCTGAATCCGGGAATTCATGTTGGTCAGTTTCGGATCGCTCTCCGTGGCGTAGCCGGCTCCCCGCAGCTGCTGCTGGTAAGACGCCATCTCGCCGATCAGCTGGGCGAGTTGTTTCTGGAGTTCCGCGATCACCGGGCTGGTGAGATTCGCACCCTCGATCATGGCCCGCTGGCTCTCGTCGAGCTGCGTTTTGAGGAAATTGAGCCGCCTCTGATTGGCTTCGAGCTGGGTGGTGGCGGCCTGATATTCCGATTCGAAGCCGGCCAGCTGGGTGATCATCTGTTGCGTCTCGGTGTTGAGTTCGGCGACGCCGCTGGTCTGCTGATAATCCCTGAGATTGTCTTCCGAGCGGGCGAGCGAGGACTGGACATCCCCCAGCTTGTTCTCGAGAAATGAACGCACTTCGCTCACCTCGCCCCGGCTGGCCTCCATGTCCTGGTCCTGATAGGCTTCCATCCAGGTGTTCGCGACGAGGCGCGCCTCGAGGGGGCTCCCGGCCTCGACCTTGAGCTGGATGAGATCCGTATCGCGCCTGGGCATCACGGCGATCATGTCGGCGAAACGCTTGAGCGCCGCGTCCTGCTCGGCCGGGCCTCCCCGGCCCCCCGCGCTCCCGAAGAGGCCTTTCACCCATCCCGACGGCGAAAACCGGGACGCCTTCGGCCCGTTCCCCAGCACGCCGAGCGTGTCGGCATACGCCGTTTCTTCCAGACGGCGGATCACCTCGCGCGCCAGTGACCGGCTCTTGAGTATCTCCACATGGTTGTTGATCATGGTATCGCGTTTCAGGTATCCGGGGATATCCAGGATCCTGGACTGGACGCCCCCGTCCTGTTTCAGCATGATCAAGGCCGATGCCTCATAGGTCGGCGGGGTGGTGAAAGTGACATACACCGTCGCGGCCATCACGGCCAAGAACGAAAGCATGATGAGCCATTTGCCCCTGCCGAGGATGGCCAGATAATCCTGCAATGTCAGTTGTTGTTCTTCCATCGGCTCCAAAAGATCCCCCCGTGATCAGGCGAAACACCGTTCAATGCATCTGAATGACTTCGGCGCCCTGCGGAATCTTGAAACGAAACGCGTCTGCGGGCACCTTTTCATC
>DSAP01000007.1 GCA_011046415.1 bacterium
CGATCCGTCCGACTCCCGCCCCTCATTCCGATTCGAAATTCATGAGCACGTGGAGGGGCGTGTCTCCCAGCCTGTCACGTCCCTTGAGAAAACCAAGCTCGATCAGGAAGGCCGCGCCGGTCACCATGCCCCCCAGTTTCCCGACAAGCCGGATCGTGGCCGCTGCCGTCCCCCCCGTGGCCAAAAGGTCATCCACCACGAGGACGTTCATGCCGCGCCGGATCGCGTCGGCATGGATTTCCACGGCGTCATTGCCGTATTCGAGCGTGTATTCCTCACGGACCGTCTCGGCCGGCAATTTCCCGGGTTTCCGCGCCGGCACGAACCCGCATCCGAGTTCGCGGGCCATGGCCCCGCCGAAGATGAATCCGCGTGATTCGATGCCCACGATCAGATCGACCGGACGATCCAGGTACGGCTCACACAACATGCGGATCGCCTCGCCGAACGCGCCGGCATGCAACAAAAGCGTCGTGATGTCCTTGAATACGATTCCCTTTTTCGGAAAATCATACACATCGCGGATAAACGTTTTCAAATCCATTTCTTCTCCCGATTCGATTTCGGTTTCAGTATACCACATGAAATCCCTGATACCGGCCTGCATAGGAATGCCATTCGACGCGGAGATCTTGGACACGGGCGTGCGGGTTGCCGGTCTTCAGTTCCGCGATGAAGGTCAGGATGAGGCCGCGCGGCCCCTCCGCTTCGATCTCGACCTCGCCCGTGAACAGATTTCTCACCCAGCCGTTCAGACCGTATTGGGCAGCCAGCCGCGAGACGAAAAAACGAAACCCGACGCCCTGGACCACGCCCGAGACGAGAATGTATGCCCGTACATCCATGGCACCCGCCGATCCTCATTTTTAAGGTTCTCCGAATCAGGATATCATCTGTAACGATAAAAGTCAAGTAAAATTTTCCTTTTTGGGATTTACCGCCCCAAAGAATCGATGGAATGTTCATTCACACCCGCGCCGCGCTGGGGCAGATTTCCACATAGGCGCAGAAACGGCACGCGTTGTAACCCGGCGTGGCCGCATATTCACGGCGGCGGATGCCGGAGGCCGCTCCATCCATCTTCTCTCTGAATTTTCCGAGTGTCTTCTCCGTATGCCGGAACGACCCGACCAGCCCGGATTCGAGAAAGTGGAGCTCAACGGCTTCGGGCAGTTCGCCGTGGGTTTCGGCATAAGCCATGGCGTAAATGGCGAGCTGGAGGCTCTCACGCGTTTTCTTGTCCGCCTCCTCCTGCCGGTATACTTCGGAAGTCTTGAAATCCACGATCACCACGGATCCGTCGCGGACATCCACGCGATCCCAGCGGCCGGCGATCCGGTTTCTCTCCATCATGAAACTGAACGGCTCCTCGATTTGCCGGGGCACATGACCGGACGCCTCCTCCCGTTCGAAGAACCGCCGGATAGCGGACCGGCCCGACTCGAACCGCCGCTCCTCATGCTCCCGCGACAGGAATCCGATGTTGCGCCAGGCCGCCCTGTAGGCAATGAACAGATCATCGGACGTGACCGGATACCCCCCCATCTTGTGTTTGAAATACGTCTCCACGGCCGCATGCACCGCCTTGCCGTACACGATCGTATGATGGAAAAAGGGGAGGTGCAGGATATGGACATACTTGTATTTGAGGGGGCAGGTGAGATAGTCGTCGATCTGGTAATGGGAAAGGTTGATGACCGCGTCATCGGGGATCGGAGCCATGGTCTGTTCGATCGCATCCGGAGACGGCGCGAACCTGTGGATTCGCTCCAGCGCGCCCGAGCGGACGGTGACTTCGTCGATATGCGGCCGGTCGAGCGCCTCGAGCACGAAGGGGCTGACCTTCCGCCGGCGCACGCCGCCGTAATCTTCCGCGCTCGTCAAAAAAAGCCTCTCTTTCGCGCGCGTCATGCCGACGTAGAACAGGCGGCGCTCTTCGGCGAGATGCGCGTCGCCACCAGGGACGATTTCTTTCGCCAGACCGTCGGGAAGCTCGATGGCGTCCCGCCGCCGGGTGAGGGGGAATTTCTGGGCGATCAGGCTGACCATGAACACGACCGGCCACTCGAGTCCCTTGGCCTTGTGCACGGTCATGACGCTGACCGCATCGGTTCCCGGATCGGCCTCGGCGGAGGCGGGATCGTCCCCGGCCGCGATCAGCAGATCCAGATGGCGGATGAAATGGACCACCCGGTCTTCCCGGGCGACCTGGGCGAACGACCAGACGACGTCGAAAAAACGGGCGATGTTCCGGATCTTCGCGCCGTTTTCCGCCGTCTCGTGATGCGTCAGTTTCTTGAGGTAATTGGACCGGGTGATGAACTGATACAGCACCACGCCCGTGATGTTGTCCCGGGAGAGTTCGAGATAGGCCCGGATATCCTTGAGTATTTTTGGGATCGTGGAGCGGGTATCGGGATCCAGATCCTGAATCCCCCCGGCTTCCTCCGGGCTCTCGAGGACGGAAAAGAGAGGTCTGTGCCGGCGATGCGCCTCGGCCATACACCGGTTCAGATCGTAGACGGATTTGAGCTCATAGACTTCGGAGGCCGCCAGCGCGTACAGGCTGGCGGAATCGTCGGGATCCGTGATGACGCGGAGGAACGCCATGAGCAGCTTGATCTCGGGACGGGAATAGAGACCGCGGTTGCCTGAGAACCGCCAGGGGATTTCGAACAGGTTCATGGCCCTGAGGAACGGATCGGCGTCGTTGTTGGCCCGGACCAGGACGGCGATGTCTCCGTACCCGTATCCCTTGCTTTGGACCAGATCGTGGATGATCCGGGCGACCCGGTCGGATTCGGTCGTCAGCGAATCGCAGTGGAGATGCTCCACCGGATGCGCGCCCTCCGTCCGTGCGCCCAGCTTCTTGTCGATCCGGTTGCGGACCTCGAGCCGGTCGGGATTGTTGTGTGAAATCAGCCGGTACGCCGTGTCGAGGATGATCTGGGTGGAACGGTAATTGTCGGTCAGCACCACCTGGCGGGCGCCGGGATAGATCTCCATGAAGGAGAGGATGTTGGAGATGGCCGCGCCGCGGAATTTGTAGATGGACTGGTCGTCGTCTCCCACCACCGTGATATTTCCCTCTTCCCCGCCGAGAAGCCGGACGAGCTGGAACTGGGCGTAATTGGTGTCCTGGAATTCATCGACGAGGAGGAACCGGTACCGGCTGCGGACTTTGGACAGGACGGAGGGACGTTCGCGCAGGAGCCTGAGTACGAGGAAGACCTGATCGCCGAAATCGAGCCGTCCTTCCTTCGCCATCAATTCCTGATATTTGGCGTAGGTGGCGGCGATCTCCGCCTGGGCCTCGACGTCTTCCCCGAGCGCCTCGTCTTCGGGATGGGCCGCCCCCTGTTCGCGCAGATTCTCCGCGTACCGCATGTATTCCTCCGGCGAGACGTCCTCGTCCTTGGCGCGCGAGATCAGGGACAGGATGGCCTGGATGTATCGCGCCGGATCGCCCAGGGGGCGGTAACGACGGAGAGGGAATTCAAACAGATGCTCCCTGAAAAAGAGGACCTGCTCGGACCGGCTGAGCACGGGGCTGTCCGGATTCAGCCCCAGTTCGAGCCCGAACTCGCGGAGGATGCGGTCGCCGAAGGCGTGAAACGTCGAAATCTGGACGTTGGAAAATCCGTAGGGCAGGAGCACATCCACCCGTTCGGACATCTCGGCCGCCGCCTTTTCGGTGAAAGTCAGGGCGAGTATCTCTTCGGGCTTCGCCGATTTGGAACGGATGAGGTGGGCGATGCGCTGCGTGACCACGAGTGTCTTGCCCGTGCCCGCGCCCGCCACGATCAGAAGCGGACCTTCGCCGTGCTCCACGGCCTCACGCTGCCGGCCGGTCAGTCGCACATCCGTCTGTGTAAGATTCAACGTTTCTTGCGTCATGCAATGGCACCAGATTGATGGTCTATCGAGATGGATGTTCCCGTTTCCGTTCAGAATCTACCGGCCCCTCACCCTTTCCGCAACCGCCTCACCGACTCGGCGATCAGTGATCCGGCGAGACCCAACAAGACAACCCCGATGACGAGGAGGACAACATTCCCTTTTACCGCATTGTCATAAATCAGGTTGCCGAGCGCCGCGAGCGTCACCGCGAACATGAAAATCATGGGGATCTTCGTGAACCCATTTTTCTTCCCCGCCTTCGCCAGCCAGAGAGTCACCGCCAGAAGCGCCAAGGCCGCGAGCAACTGATTGGCGGAACCGAAAAGCGGCCACAGCGCCGCGCCCGAGCCGGAGAACATCAATAGCGCGGCGGCCCCGACCGTGACCGTCGTGCCGATGTAGCGGTTCTTCGACAGGGGGGAGGATTTCCCGCCGCCGCGGTTCTCGAAAAACTCCTGGAAGACAAACCGTCCCAGCCGCGTGGCCGTATCGAGCGAGGTGAGAGCGAAAGCCGAAATCGCCAGCGCGGCGAAGGTCACGGCGATCTCCATCGGGATGCCCAGGCTCGCGATAAAGCCGCCGACTCCGGAGGCAAAAACCCTGATCGGTCCGCCCCCGGCGATCGTGACCGCACGGAAATAATCGGGCTGAAGCAAAGTCACCGCCGTAATCAGGGCCACCACCGCCAGAATTCCCTCGATCAGCATGCCCCCGTATCCCACGATCCGGGCGTCGGTCTCGCGATCCAATTGCTTGGCCGTAGTGCCCGATCCGATCAGCGAATGAAATCCCGAAATCGCACCGCAGGCCATGGTCACGAACAGGACGGGGAATAGAAATCCCGCATCGGTCCGGAACGCCGTGACGGCCGGAAAGGAAACGGTCGGCCGGGTGACGAAAATCCCGGCCATGCCGCCGAGAAGGATCATGTAGAGCAGAAAGGCGTTGAGATAATCCCGGGGCTGGAGCAGGATCCAAACCGGCGTCACCGAGGCCGCGTATACATAGACCAGGAGGGCGGCGATCCATACCCCGTAGGGAAGGGTGAGGGGAAACCGGAGTCCCAGGGCGATGCATCCCAATAGGAGGATCACTCCGGCGACGGATGTGATTCCGAGCGGGGCCTTCATCCGGTACACCGTCAGGCCGAAGAGCACGGCCAGCAGGATAAAAAGCATGGATGCCGTCGCGGATGCGGGCTCGGTCACGAACGTACCGGCCACGGCGTTCATGAACACGGCCATGACCAGAATCAGCATGAACCAGGTAAAAACGAGGAACATTCGTTTCCCGGACCGGCCGATCCGCTCCTCGATCACCTCTCCGATGGATTTCCCCCCGTGCCGGATCGAGGCGACGAGGGCGGTAAAATCATGCACCCCCCCAAAAAAGAGACTGCCGACGAGGATCCAGAGAAAGACCGGAACCCAGCCGAACACGGCGGCATAAATGGGACCGATAATCGGCCCCGCCCCGGCGATGGATGCGAAATGATGACCCAGCAGGACCGGCCATTTCGCGGGGACATAATCCACACCGTCCCGGCGCACATGCGCCGGTGTTTTCCGGAGGGGGTCGATGTCCATCCGCCGAGCGAGGAAACGTCCGTAAAACACATATCCGGCCGTGAACAGGACAATCGCCGCAGCCATCAAAAGGGATGCGGGCATGCATGGGTTCCTTATTCGTCCGAGAGTAATAAACAGCGGATGAAGTCCTCCCCCGATCGGAGGACTTCATCCGAGAACCCGGTGTTTCTTCGAGAGAAATATCATATCAAGAGAGTTTGGGATGCGGTGTCGCCTGTCTCTTCCCGACCGCACCCGCCATTCCACCCCGGCACCCGGCATGGATCATGCTGGACGGTTACCCGCTCCCCGGCCGGATCGCTTGCAGCCTAAAACTGCACCTGCGGCGCCTGCTGCGCCTGCTGATCGGCTTCGAAATACGCCTTCGGCATGAAACCGAACATCCCGGCGAACACTTGCTGGGGGAACAGGCGGATCGTCCGGTTGTACGCCTGTACCGCCTCGTTGAACCGCTTGCGCTCGACCGCGATCCGGTTTTCCGTGCCGGCCAGCTCGTCCTGCAGGCGGATGAAATTCTCGTTCGCCTTGAGGTCGGGATACCGCTCCACCACGACCATGAGCCGCTGGAGCGCCCCGGAGAGCCCCGCCTGGGCCTGCTGGAATTTCGCCAGATTCTCGGGCGTCAGGTCCTCTGCCCGGAGCTGCGTAACGCCGCCGACGCGCGACCGCGCCTCGGTCACCGCCTCGAGCGTCTGCCGCTCGTGGGCGGCGTACCCCTTGACCGTCTCGACGAGATTCGGAATCAGGTCGAACCGGCGCTGATACACATTCTGCACCTGGGCCCAGGTCTGGTTCACCGATTCATCGAGGCCCACGAATCCGTTGTACATGCCCTTGATCCAGGCATATCCGCCGAGAATGACGATGACGAGACCGATTACGACAACCAGACAACCGATTTTCATACCGCGACTCATGTGCTCCTCCTTGATGGTTTCAGTCATGCCGCCCGAACCAATATTCGGATCCTGTCAAATTTCCATTTTGTCTATTTCCCGGCTCAGGCCCGCGATTTGTCGGATATAGGAAGCGACAAGCCTCTCCAACTCATCCCGGGAGGGGTTGAGTTTGCCCCCCTTCACCGCAAAGAGTGTCAGGAACAGGGATTCATCCAGTCTGTATGCCTCGCAGGTCCGGCGGATCACCTCCTGCTTGGCGGCCGGGATTTCCTGACCGGCCAGAAAAAGAAGCGCCCGGAAAATCGCGGTGAACGCGCCCGCGGATTCACGGATGAGCGCTTTCAGTGCGCTTCTCTTGCCCCGGGTCATCACAAACTCCTGGCGAAGCTGCAGGAGCTTGCCCTTGAGTTCCCGTTCGCACTCCAGCCGCAGGTCTTTTCGGTTGATGTCCAGCTTCTCGAGGACATCCTTGCCCGAGACGACATGATACGCCGTCTGCATGTTCAGGAATTCGATGGGAAAGCTGTCGAGCGATCTTTCGATATAGGTTTCCGTTAAAAAGAGCGGACGGATCCCCTGCCGCAGCCACTTCATGACTTTCTTCTGAACCGGTTCGAGGTTTTCAATGCCGTCTTCGTCGAGGACGACCAGGATGTTGATATCCGATTTACCGGAAACGAACTCATCGGTCGCCGCGCTGCCGTAAAGGATAATGGAAACCGTATGATCGCCGAAAAGGAGCCGGACATCCTCCTCGAATCCAATCAGTGTTTTTGTTAATGCATCAGGGATCGAACCCATATATCCCTCCGTAGTTAATATGCATTCATGTCTTTGTCGCCTGAACCCGGTGCCTTGCAATTTGCAGTCTGTCTTTTTATATCGTCATTCCCCGGTCGGGAATCGTTAAAAGC
>DSAP01000086.1 GCA_011046415.1 bacterium
GACCCATCCGGTTTCAGGGACCACGGCTTCCATTCTGATCGAGACGCCGCGGACGACCGTGGCGGATTTGTCCGCACGGGTTTCCATTCTCCAGAATACGCTCATCACGGATGGAAATGATGAGCCGCTTTCCGGGGCGCTGACCGCATCGGTGATTCATTTCTCCGGCGGAAATACGGAAGCGCTTCAATCCTTTCCCGGCGGGCTCACGGCCCAGTTGACAGGCGGTTCAGGCGGTATTGAAGAAGGCCCCTTCATCACGGCCGGATTCGTTTCGATCGAGATCCGGGATGAATCCGGAAAACAGGCGGAGAGATTCGATCCCCCCATTGTCGTCACGATGGAGCTGACCTCCGGACAAACGGATTCGACCGGTAAACGGATCGTTACCGGAGACATCGTCCCAATCTGGAGTTATGACGAACAGACCGGCAGATGGAAACAAGAAGGGAAAGGCATCATTTCGGGGCCGAACTCGAACGGCCGTCTCTATGTGGAATATACGGTCCGGCATCTGTCTTTCTGGCAACTCGGCTGGTTCATGAGAAACCATTGCCTGAAGAGTCGCAAGATTGTCCTCGACGGCTGGCCGGAGGAATACGGCGGCGTCTATCTGACGTTCTCGGCGGCCGGTTACTGGCGGGACACCCATGTGTGGGGCAATAACTGGACCTATCTCTTCCACGCCCCCGGATTCCCCGTGACAATCGGGGCGTATGCCGGCGGTCCCCGCGGGACATTTCTCGGCTCATGGACGGGCAGACGTCTGTGCGAGGGCGGCGATCTCATTCTTCCCGTTCAGATCCCCGCCGCGCTTCAGAATAGAATGGGAAAACGGATCATCCATGTTTCAGGGATCTGTCCGGGCCAGGAACGGCTCGATGTGCGTCCGACCGTGCCGATCTGGTACCGTAAGGAAACCGAAGCGAACTGGACCTACGCCGGGATGCTGAAAGACGGCGTGCTGACCATCAACGGGCTGATCTTCGGTCAGAAATATCTGTTTGCCACCCGTTATGAAGGACAATGGTACGAGGCCGGTTTCGAAATCAATTCGGATTCCACACTGCTCATCCCCGAATATTCCGACCGGATTCATCTGGATCAAATCGATGGGAATCATATCTACTATAGCGTCGATCTGCCGGACAGTATCTGTGATGAATTGAACCGGTAACCCGGACTGGATTACACAGTCTTCCGGATTCGGAAGGGTCCCGGATCTTCAGGATCCGGGACCCTTCTCTATGAACGAATGTGTCTTGACTTTCTGTCACATTTCCCCTATTTTTAGGTGTCTGATTTCAAAACAATAAACGACCACCGGCAAAGCCAGTGGTTTGCAAAGATCAATCAACGGGCGACGAATCATCGGGGAGGATGTCATGAAGGGTCCGATTCAGAATCGCGCACAGCGTCACGGGTTGTCCCGCAGAGAATTTTTGTGGCTGACATCTGCAACCTCGGCCGGCATGCTCGCCGGATGTGCCGTGAATCCCGTGACGGGCCAGCGTCAGCTCATGCTCATGAGTGAGGGCCAGGAGATTGAGGCCGACCGTCAGTATGCGCCCCATCAGTTTTCCTCCGATCTGGGCGTGGCGCAGGATGCCGGACTGAACCGGTATCTTTCGGATGTCGGGGAAAAACTGACCACGGTTTCCCACCGGACAGAGATGCCCTATTCATTCCGGGCCGTGAACGCCGTCTATGTCAACGCATATGCCTTTCCCGGGGGCAGCATCGCCACGACCCGCGGCATACTCCTCGCGATCGAGAATGAAGCCGAACTCGCCGCGCTGCTGGGGCATGAAATCGGGCATGTCACCGCCCGCCATACGGCCGAACGGATGAGCAAAGCCATGCTGTTGAATGTCGCGGTGGGCCTGGGCAGCATGCTCGTTTCTCAGAAAAGCGAGACCGCCGGGCTCGTCACAGCCGGCGTGGGCATGATCGGTTCGACCCTCCTTCTCGCCAAATACAGCCGGGATGACGAACGCCAGGCCGATGCGCTGGGCATGGAATACATGGTCAAGGCGGGATACACGCCCGAGGGCATGGTGGGCCTGATGAATGTCCTGCGCAGCCTGTCGTCGCACAGCCCGGGTGCGATCGAGATGATGTTCGCCAGCCATCCGATGAGTGAAGAACGGTATCAGACGGCCGTGAACCGGGTCAATACCGTCTATGGCGACAACAAATCCCTGCCCGAAGGACGGGAGCGCTATATGGATCATACGGCCGGATTGCGCAGAATCCGCACCGCGATCGAGGCCATGCAGAAGGGGCAGGAAGCCATGGCGCGCAAGAAATATGCGGACGCCGAATCCCTCTTCACACAAGCCCTGACCGAGGCTCCGGACGATTATGCGGGACTCGTGATGATGGCCCATCTGCAAATCGCGATGGACAAACCCAAAGCCGGGGAAGGATTCGCGGAGAAGGCCAGACAGGTATATCCGGACGAAGCCCAGGCCCATCATATCGGCGGGATCGCCAAACTGGTTCAGAAGAAATATGCCGCGGCATTCGAGCGTTTCGACGCGTATGAGAGGATTCTCCCCGGGGATCCGAACCCCATCTTCCTCAAAGGATATTCACAGGAGGGGATGCAGCACAGGCCCGAAGCGGCCCGGGAGTATACCCGCTATCTTCAGAATGTGGATCAGGGTCAGCAGGCAGATCATGCCAGGCAGCGGCTCACCGAATGGGGATATATCCAACAGGAAACGCCTGCCACAACCCGATAAAATAATCTCCATACCCGGTTTCCATCCGAAAGATGGAGAACGGAAACATTTTCACTCAGGGACGGAACATTCCGGATTAACTGCATCCGCATGAGCGAATCGCATGACGAGGACGACCGGTTCCCGGAAATACGCCACGGAGGAGAAATCGACATGGCCAGAAAGCCGATCATCATCACCAAATACGATAAAGACCGCCTGGCACTCTTCGTCAATGGAGGGCTGCGTCACGAGCTCGAGCGGGCGAAAATCGTCGATCCTGAAAAAATTCCTGACGATGTGATTACGATGAATTCCCGGTTCCGGCTTCAAGATATGGATTCGGGCGAAGAGATGATATACACACTGGTTTTTCCAGAGGAAGCGGACGTGTTCGAAAACAGAATTTCAATCGATGCGCCGATGGGTACCGCACTCATCGGATACCGGGTGGGGGACGAGATCGAATGGCCGGTGCCGGCCGGGACCCTTCGAATCAAGGTCCTGGAAATCCTGTATCAGCCCGAGGCTTCGGGCGATTATACCTTATAACCCTTTTCTGTCGGAAGGAAGCATTCTCATGCAGGGTCCGTCTGGCGGAGAAAAATCCCATGCGGGAACGAGAAAATCTTCTCCCGGCCGCAGACAGGATCCGCATATCGGCCGTTTTGCCCTTACCCTGTATCCGGATTGTCCCCAGGACGTCTCGGAAGACTGTTTTAAGCCTTTCCGCAGACAGATCATCGGATACGGCCACCTCCATGAATTCCCATGTGGAAGGCGTCCGATACTCTATGCCGACTGGGCGGCGAGCGGCCGGTTGTACCGTCCCATCGAGGAGTATCTGACGAACGATCTCGGCCCTTATGTGGCCAACACCCATACCGAGACCACGACCACGGGCACCGTGATGACCCGGGCCTACCGGCAGGCACACGATATCATCAAGCATCATGTCCATGCGTCCGACGACGACGTGCTCCTCTTCGCGGGTTTCGGGATGACCGCGGTGATTAACAAATTCCAGCGCATACTCGGGCTGCGCGTGCCCTCCCTGCTCAGTGAGGCGATCGTCCGGAAACCATCCGAGCGGCCGGTCGTGATCATTACCCATATGGAACACCATTCCAATCAGACCACCTGGGAGGAATCCCTGTGCGATGTCGAAATCCTCCGGCGGGGAGGAGACGGACTGCCCGATCTGGATCATCTCGAAGACATTCTCAAATCCCATGCGGGCCGGAGACCGCTCATCGGGTCCTTCACGGCCTGTTCCAACGTGACCGGCCTTATCACGCCGATTCATGAAATGGCCGCACTCATGCACCGGTCCGGCGGGCTTTGTTTCGCGGATTATTCCGCTTCCGCACCCTATGTGCCGATCGACATGCACCCTCCAAATCCCGAGGCGCATCTGGATGCGGTTTTCTTTTCGCCGCACAAATTCCTGGGCGGACCGGGATCGTCCGGCGTGATCGTATTCGACCGGTCCCTGTACCGCAATCCCGTACCCGATCACCCGGGCGGAGGCACCGTGCTCTGGACGAATCCCTGGGGCGCGCACCGGTACTTCAGCGACATCGAAATCCGGGAAGACGGCGGCACGCCCGGCGTGTTGCAGGCGGTCCGGGCCTCACTCTCCGTCCTCCTCAAAGAGGAGATGGGCGTACGCCGGATGCTTGCGCGGGAGGACCTGATGAAGACACGCCTGCTCGGGGGATTGGAGGAGATACCGGGCTTGCATGTACTCGAAAGAGAGAATATGCACCGCCTGGGATATTTATCCTTTTATGCGGAAGGCGTGCATCACAATCTGATCGTCCGGCTGCTCAACGACCGGTTCGGCATCCAGACGCGCGGTGGCTGCTCCTGCGCGGGCACGCTGGGGCACATCCTGCTCCGGATCGATTCCGAAGCATCACGGCGCATCACCGACCGGATCGACCGGGGAGACCTGGGCTGCAAACCGGGCTGGGTACGGGTCTCCCTCCATCCGACCATGACGGATGAGGATATCGGATTCATCCGCGGCGCGATCCGGGAGGTGATGAAATGTCATGCCGAATGGGGCCGCGCATACCGGTTCAATACCCGGACAGGCAATTTTGACCGGATGGACGGTGCGATGGAGGAGGTTGATCTCAAACGGGTGTTCAGAAGCATGGATTCCGGACACGCATGATACCGGAAAGGAGCGTCCATTCTTGCATGCGTCCCGTACCGGAACTCAGAGGCGATCTATCCTGTTTGATTCAGATTCAAAGTAATTGTCGATCGATGTTTGGCGTGTGCAGCAGAAACAGGACAGTGCGTCAACGACCATTCGGTATTCAGGATCTCCAGAATCAACTATCCCTCATCGAGAGCGAGATCCAGATGGCCCGCCGGTATTACAACGGTACGGTCCGGAACCTCAATATCCTGATCGATTCTTTCCCCAGCAACCTGGTGGCGGGTTTCTTTGATTTCAGGAAAGCGGACTTCTTCCAGACTGACGAGGCGGATCGTGCCGTTCCGAAGGTTGGATTCTAAGGCCGGGCAGAAAGACGGGGAGCGACGGAAAGCAGAAAGCAGAAAGCAGAAAGCAGGATGCTCATGACCGCCTTATCACAGGGGGCCGGATCGAATCACGGGTCACGATGAATCACACCGCGAACATTCGGAACGGTATGCCTTTTTCGTCCTGGACCACGGCGAATTGGATGAGGGGCGTCGTCCTTGTTTTGTCTCTCCTCGTCGGAAGGGTGGACGGTTTCGCGCAGAGCGAGAAGATCCACTCCTTTCACAGCGAGATCACCATCCATGCGGACGGGTCCATGACCGTGGAAGAGACGATCGATGTGGTCGGCGCCGGCCGGCAGATCCGGCGGGGGATCTTCCGCACCTTCCCGACCCGGTATCAGGACCGTTTCGGCAACACCCTCCGTGTCCGTTTCGAGGTGAAAGAGGTGCTGCGGGACGGGCGGGCCGAACCCTATTTTATCGAGAAGGCAGGCCATGGCGTGAAGGTGTACATCGGGCAGAAAGACGTCTATCTCCAGCCCGGCGCTTATACCTACACCCTGGTCTATCACACAGATCGCCAGATCGGTTTCTTCGAAGAATTCGACGAAATCTACTGGAACGTCACCGGCGTGGATTGGGACTTTGTGATCGATCAGGCCGGTGCGGTCATCCATCTTCCGGAAGGCGCACGGATCCTGAATACGGCAGCCTATACGGGTCCCGCGGGCGGACGCGGACAGGATTTCTCCATGCACGACCTGGGCTCAGGCGCCGTTCAGTTTCAGACGACCCGGTCTCTCGCACCCGCCGAAGGATTGACCGTGGCTGTCTCCTTCAACAAAGGCGTCATCGCCGCACCGACGACGCGCGACAAGGCGGGATCCTTGATGCGGCACAACCCGGATACCATTGCCGCACTGGCCGGACTGGCCCTGTTGCTCCTCTATTATGGGGTCGCCTGGATGCGGGTGGGTGTCGATCCGCCCAGGGGCACGATCATTCCCCGTTTCGCCCCGCCGGAAGGGTATTCACCGGCCGCGGTTCGTTTTGTCATGAAGATGGGATATTGTTCCCGGGTGTTCGCCGCGGCCGTCGTGAACCTGGCCGTCAAGGGGATCGTAACCATCCATGAAAGCAAGGGGAAGTTCACCCTGAAAAGGGTTCATACGGAAGGATCGAACCTGTCCAAATGCGAACAACAGATCGCGAACAAGCTGTTCGGTTCGGGAGACCAGATCACCTTCGAGCAGGACAATCATCAGCGAATACAGGAAGCGGTCCTGGCGCAGAAGAAATGGCTGAGAACGGAATTCGAGAAGATGCATTTCAGGAGCAACCGGGCCTGGCTGATTCCGGGATATGTAATCAGCTTGTCGACCCTCGCCGCCATCGTGAGATTCGCCCCGGCCGGCGCGGGCGCCGTTTTCATGATCCTGTGGCTTTCGGGATGGACGGCCGGCTGTTATTTTCTCGTGAAGAACGCCCTGACCGCATGGAAATCCGCCCTCTCTCAAGGCGTGAAACACGCGGGTCAGGCGATCGGGATTTCCCTGTTCGCCCTGCCGTTTCTCGCAGGCGAACTCATCGGGATCTGGGCCTTTTCCACGATGGTCTCTCCGGTGAGTGCGATTCTCCTGCTGCTCATCATCCTGGTCAACATCCTTTTTTATCAGCTCATCAAAGCCCCGACCATTTTGGGGCGCAGGGTCATGGATCAGATCGAGGGATTTCGGATGTATCTCGAAACCGCGGAAGGGGAAAGGCTCAACATCCTGAATTTCCATCAGAAGACGCCAGAACTTTTCGAAAGATATTTGCCCTATGCGATGGCCCTCGGCGTGGAAAACGCCTGGAGTTTAAAATTTACCGGCGTGCTGGCCCGGGCCGCAGAGGAACGAAATTATTCCCCAGCCTGGTATTCGGGACGGGACTGGCGGACCCTGGGCGCCATCGGCCTGGCGTCCCGGATGGGGTCCTCGTTCTCATCCGCGATTTCCTC
>DSAP01000100.1 GCA_011046415.1 bacterium
TCAAGTTTGAATTCTTTGCTGTACTTTCGTCGTGAATTGTTCGATGACATTTGGACACCTCCTGTTAAGAATAACAAGTTAATAAAGTCTTAACTTCGTGTCCATTTAAATATAACAACTCCAAACCTTTATGTGGACAGCTTAAACGGATTTCGTGTCACTGATACAGGCGAATCGTTCTAACCGGAGATAATTCAGGCTGAAAATCTGGATTCTTTTCAGCAGTATCTACCCGCTCGAATCAACCAAAAATGCCGGGGACCGGGAATCCCGGATTCAGGATCCGTGCCGGTTCAGTGTCCCCATCTGGCCCGG
This sequence comes from bacterium, assembly GCA_011046415.1. Classification (GTDB taxonomy): domain Bacteria; phylum Zhuqueibacterota; class QNDG01; order QNDG01; family JABMRT01; genus DSAP01. Next base: position 316 of record DSAP01000100.1, read on the forward strand.
ACCCCCCTGACGTCGACGTGGACGAAAGGCCCGCGAAACTCCGTACGCTCATACTTGGCCAGCCCTCCGATGAAGCGCCGATACCACGGTTTTCCGTACATTCCGTCGATGATGTCGTAGAGAATCGCGGCATCCTGATGATCGGATCTGCCGTCTCCGTTCAGATCGTCCATCAGGCCGTCTTTCGGATTTTCGTCGATGAAGATGTCCGCGGCCCCTCCGTAAATATGGGAACTGTACCGGCCGTTGCCGATCAGCCGGTTGTAGTAGGGCGTACGATATCCGCTCATGATATGAAAGGTGTCACAGCGGTATCCGTTTTCATTCACCTTTTCCAGAATCAGCTCCAGTTTCAACAACAAGCGTTCCCTCAAAACGATATACCTGGGATCACCGCCTTCCTGTTTGCACAGGAACTGTTCCAGTGTGAAATGAGGCGAGACCCGGGTCTCACGGTTCTCGCCGGTGACCTCGACGAATCCGTCCGGCCTTTGATAGACCGGCAACGGTTTGAAAGGTTCCGCGGGATAACTCCCGATGCGGTAACCGTTCAGATATTCCCCCTCCAGGCGTCCGAAAGGCACCATCACGAAAATATTCAATCGCATCGAATCGGCTGTCTGCGGATGAAAGATTCGCACCGGAACCAGTCCGCTCTCTTCCGGCGCCCGCCAGCGCCACGTGCCGGCAGCCGTGCTCACCGCCTTTCCGGCCGCGGTTTCCAGGATCAACCGTCCCCGCCCGGGGGGGGCGAGTGCTTCGAATATGAGCGTCTCTCCGGGAAGTACGAAGAGGGCGAAAATCCGGTATGGAACGATTTCACCCTTGACCCGGACGGTGAAACCGGACTTGCCGGTCGAGAACCCCGGGCCGGGACCGGGTATGCCATTCACCGGAAAAAGCAGGAAAACAATCGTCAGGAGAATATCCCGGCGTATGCTTTCGCGCAGGTCCAGGCTCGGTGTGTTCATTTAGAATCCTTCTCCGCGCTATAGAAGGGTTCTTTGTCCGGAGATAATTCGGTATCAGTGAGAAAAACAATGAACGGCGGTTCCTCCAGCAGGGCGGCTTCCAGCCGTTTGTCCCGTCCGTAAATATCCCTGCGGAAATTGATGGAACCATCCCGGTTCGCCCAGGCCGTCCAATAGAGGAGGTGAACCGGAAGCGGTTCCGGGAGACGAACCGTGAGTTCCTTCCATTTTTCCAGGATGTTTTCGATGTGCGCGCGCGTCCACCGGGGATCGCCGCGCAAGACATGTTCCGCCAATTCGAGCGGTTTCTCGATGCGGATGCATCCGGAACTGAAAGCACGTTCCGTTTTGTCAAAAAGTTCCCGGGATGAGGTGTCATGCAGATAGACATTGAACCGGTTGGGGAACATGAATTTGACGCGGCCGAGCGCATTGCCGGGTCCCGGATCCTGACGCAGCCGGACAGGGAAGTTTCGGGCGGACATCGCGGACCAGTCGATCCCGGCGGGGTCCAGGGCTTCGAATTCGGCGCCCCAGCCCTGGAAGACTCTCATGTTCTGTTTTTCGAAATATCCGGGATCCCTCCGGATGAGGGGCAGCAGATCCCGGACGGCGATATTGTGAGGCACGTGCCAGTAGGGACAAAAGACGAGATAGGTCATCCTGTCGCTGAAGACCGGCGTGCGCCGGTAATCCTTGCCGACCATGACGCGCATGTTGAGTACGGTCTCTCCGGTCTCCACCAGATCCAGCTCGAAATTTGCGATGTTGACCACCACATGACGCCGGCCCAGATCATGTGGGAGCCAGCGCCAGCGTTCCATGTTCAGCTTCACCTGACGCAGTCGTTCTTCGACCGGGGTATTCAGATTCGACAGCGTATTCGGTCCGACGACGCCGTCGGCGTCCAGTCCGTGACGCCGCTGAAATTTTTTCAACGCCTGTTTGAGAACTTCGTCGAAGAAACCGGATTCCTGCGTATCGTCCTCCGCGGGTTCAAGGTCGCCGGCGCCGGCGAGGCGGTCACGCAGAGCGGCGACACGGACGCCGCGATCCCCACGCTGCAGCTTCGGGCCTTCGGGCACCGTCGTCCACCCTCCGTTTGCGGCGATCTCACGATATCGCGCAAGGGCGCTCCGCAGTCTCTCATAGCCGGCCTGCGGCGGATGCAGTCGTTTCAGGGACTGATCGATCCGGTTCGAGTCCAGCGCGTTTTGCAGCACTTTCACCAGATCCCTGTCCCGCCGATTGGCGAACCATTCCGCATCGATCGTCTCGGGATTGACTTTTCCAGCCAGCAAATGCGAGCCGTAAATCAGGAAAGCGTCCGTGAGCAGCAGATCCAGGTCGACCAACTGGCGGGGATTGAATGATTTTCCGGTCGACGGGTTCCGACGAACCGTCTTCAGGGCGGCTTCGATCCTTTCAAGATGGTAATCCGCCGCCGTCAATCCTTCGAGATCGGCTTCCCGTACGGCCTGGACGAAGTCATCCACGTAAGGCAGGGGTCCATTCACACCGCACCAGGCGGGCACATACAGGCGGCGTTCATAGAATAGAGGGAGCATGACCGAGGCGTGTATGAGTTCCCCGCGGATTGCGAGCCGGGCCGGAATCCCCGCGGTCTCGATACGGTGCCGCAGGAGATCATTCAGCGTATCGCGTTGCACGGGGATTGTCTGCATGGCGGTGCGTTCGCGTGCGGACGGGTCCGATTCCTGTGTTTGCGTGCATCCGGACAGGAGGAGTATCGGCAAGATGAAAAAATATCGGATCTTCATGAGAACCTCATCGAAATCTGTCACGGCATATGGCTTACAGTTCGCACATTGAAAATGTTCCGAAATTCCCGGGCGTCCGCCGGCTTCTTGTGTAACCGCCGGACATGTTTTTTCAATCCGGGCGTTTTTTTGTCCCATGAATTCAGTTCGCCGATATCCGCCGGCTCATAAAAAAGGCGTCGGGTCCCCTTTACCCCTCCGCATGAGGACGGGCGGGTCTTCCATGAGATTCACCACCGTGGTCGGGATGGTCCCGCCGGATCCGCCGTCGATGATCAGATCCACCTCCTTATGCAGGCGGACGCGTATTTCATCCGGATCCGAGACGGGGTATTCCTCGTCCGGCAGGATCAGGGTCGAGGTGAGCAGCGGCTCTCCGAGTTCCCCCAGTAACGCCAGGACGATGGCGTGGTCCGGAATCCGCAACCCGATCGTCCTGCGTTTCGGATTGAGAAGCCGCCTCGGCACCTCGCGGGTCGCCTCGAGGATGAAGGTGTACGGTCCCGGCGTGACCGCGCGGAGCAGCCTGAACACGGGCGTGTCGAACCGGGCGTAAACGGCGGCTTCCTTCAGGTCGCGGCACATCAGGGTAAACCGGTGCTGTTCATCCAGCCGGCGGATGCGTATCATCCGGGCCTTTGCGGATTTGTCTCCGATGTGGCAGCCCAGCGCATACCCCGAATCCGTCGGGTAGACGATGACACCGCCGTCTCGGATGAAGTCCACCGCCTGGCGGATCAGCCGCGGCTGCGGGTTGTCCGGATGGATGCGGAAATACTGGCTCAATTCAGTCGGGTCTCCGGTTTTTCATCAAAATACAACAATCCATGGAAATATCAAGCAGAATTCTGCTCTTCGGATACCCGCCGCGAAGGGTTTGTACGATGAAATACCGGTCAAGAAGCGGAGCGGGAAGACGGGGCACCGGGCGCGCTTTCTGTCCGCTGAAAGGCGGAAACAATGGACAGGTGCGCATCGGCGAGGTGTCAATCATCTGCCGTCCGCCCGGAGTGACGGATTCGGTCTTGACTTTTTGATAAAAAATATGGATTTTGTTACAGCATCCTTCCACCGAAGAAAGCACAAATGAAAGGTTGATACATGTCTCATGCCCTTGTTCTCCATGAAGACCGGTATTTCGATTCCGATCCGGCGCAGCGGCGGATCGCGCGGGATTTGTATGCCCTGGTGAAAGACCTTCCCATCCTCTCCCCGCACGGCCATGTGGACCCCCGTCTTCTGGCCGAGAATATCCCGTTTCCCGATCCCGCCCGGCTGCTCGTGATCCCGGATCACTATCTGTTCCGCATGCTGTATTCCCAGGGCGTTCCTCTCGAGAAAGTCGGCGTACCCCGCATCGACGGCGGCGAGACCGAGTCCGATCCCCGTAAAATCTGGCAGACCGTGGCCGACCATTTTCACCTTTTCCGCGGAACGCCCACGGGCATGTGGCTCAAACATGAACTCCACGACGTGCTCGGCGTGCGGGAACGGCTGACCGGAGAGAACGCGATGGCGATTTACGACCAGATCGTCGAGGTGCTCGGGCGCCCCGAGAATCTGCCGCGGGCATTGTTCGAACGGTTCAATATCGAGGTGCTGAGCACCACGGATTTTCCCTCCGCTTCCCTCGAAGAACACCGGAAAATCGCGGAAAGCGGCTGGAAGGGCCGTGTCGTCCCCTCTTTCCGTCCCGACGACGTGACTGACCTGATGTACCCGGGCTGGGGCCGGAATATCGAGGCGCTGTCCGAAGCGAGCGGTGTGTCCTGTGAGACCTACGGCGGATACATCCAGGCGCTGGAGAACCGACGGGTGTTCTTCCGATCGATGGGCGCCACGGCCACGGATCACGGCGTATTCTCCCCTCACACCGCCGGGATGGAACGGCACGAGGCGGAGAAAGTGTATTCCCGCGCCCTGATGGGACAGGCCACGCAGGCGGATGCCGACCGGTTCACCGGACACATGCTGATGGAAATGGCCCGCATGAGCTGCGAGGACGGCATGACCATGCAGATTCACGCCGGCGTGCTTAGGAATCACAATCCGGAAATCCATGCCAAATTCGGACTCGACAAGGGTTGCGATATTCCGGTGGCCGTCGACATGGTCCGGAATCTCAAGCCTCTGCTCAATCAATACGGCAACCATCCGAACCTGACCCTCATCGTGTTCACCATCGACGAGACCGTATTCGCGCGCGAACTCGCGCCGCTGGCCGGCCACTATCCCGCCATGAAGATCGGCCCGGCCTGGTGGTTCAACGACAGCCGGGAAGGCATGCTGCGTTACCGGCGTATGACCACGGAGACGGCCGGGATTTACAACACGGTGGGATTCAACGACGACACGCGGGCTTTCCTGTCCATCCCCGCGCGTCATGACCTGGCCCGCCGGATCGATGCGCGTTATCTCGCCGAACTGGTGGCCGAGCATGTGATCGACATGGACGAGGCCGGGGAGATGATCGCGGATCTGGCGTATCATCTGCCGAAGAATAATTACCAGTTTTAGGGGCCGGGACAAGCGGCGAACGGCGCACAGGAGGCCGGTTCCAGGATAACGGCTGTGGAAGATCGGCCATGGGAACAGGACACACGCAGACTGGAAATACAGGATCCGGCAAAAACCGGGGCCGGGAGACGGAGATTCCCGTCCGGCAGGCGTATCCGGACCTCCTGTTGCTGAGAACGGATTGCTCATGACGACCGGATCGGTCCGGATCATCGGGGTGACGGGCGGGGCGGGGAGCGGGAAATCCGCATTCGCGCGGGAACTCGCGAAACGCGGCGCACGGCTCCTCGATGCCGACGCGGTCGCGGGGGAACTCACGGAGACGCACGGTGAAATCCGGAGCGCACTCCGTACCGCGTTTGGAGAAGCCTATTTTGACGCCTCCGGCGCCTTGAAACGGAGGGAACTCGGGAACCATGTCTTCTCCCGTCCCGATGCATTAGACACGCTGAACGGGATCATCCGGCCCGTCCTCCTCGCACGCATTCAGGATCAAATCCGGCTCTGGCGCCGATCTCCCGCCCCCCTGACCGGCGTCGTGGACATGGCCATCCTGTTCGAGGCCGGCGTCGAAGACTGGTTTGACCGGGTGGTCGTCGTCACGGCCTCCATGGCGAACCGGAGGCGGCGGCTGAAAGCATCCCGCGGCTGGAGCGACGGGGAAATCGAGATGAGGATCCGTTCCCAGATGCCCGTGAGAGAGAAAATCCGCCGGGCGGATGCGGTCATCCGGAATGACGGGAGTCCGGAGGCCCTGCGGCGGAAGGCGGCCGATTTCCTGGAGTCCGTCTCGACCTGAGATGGAAGGATCCGGCAGCCATCTCGAAACAAACCGCTTGCTTTTTGCCGTTATCTTGTTAGATTAAAAATTGGCCTGCGGGTGACACGCCGTCCCACCCGTCCCCAAAGATGATGGGAACGACACAGTTAACCGATGCGCAATCTGACATCAAACAGAATACCCGTCGCAGTCATTGCCTGTTTGCTATTTCCATGCCGATTCGAAACAGATTCTCTCTTCCCGCAGCCCTTCTCCATGCGGTTTTGTCGGATGATTGAAAGGAAATACAGATGTATGCGATAATCATGGCGGGCGGATCGGGCACCCGGTTCTGGCCGCGGAGCCGCGAAAACCATCCCAAGCAGTTTCTTTCGATTCATGAAAAACAGTCTCTCCTCGAAGCCACGATCGGCCGTATTCATGATCTGATCGGGTGGGATCATATCTTCATCGCGGCCAACCGGAATCATGAGGCGTTTCTGAATGCGTGTGTATCCCGGGTGCCTGAGCAGAATGTGATTTATGAACCGGTGGGAAAGAATACCGCACCCTGTGTCGGGCTGACCGCCCTCTATGTTCAGCAGCGGGATAAATCGGGTGTGCTCGTGATCATGCCGGCCGATCATCTGATCAGGAAGAAAGCGGCGTTTAAAAAAGCCATACTCACCGGCCACAAGATCGCCAAAGAAAAAAAGGGGATGGTCACCATCGGCATCCGGCCCACGCGTCCCGCGACCGGTTACGGATACATTCAGATCGCGAACGAGATTCCCGCTGATCCGGGCGCAAAGGCCTATACGGTGAAGACCTTCGCGGAGAAACCCAATCAGGAAACGGCCGGCCGTTTCCTGA
>DSAP01000209.1 GCA_011046415.1 bacterium
CCGTTGTAGGGGCGGGTTCAGAACCCGCCCCTACAACGCGTCACGGATTGTCCGAAATCGTACGGCAATTGAAAACATTTTCCGCGCGGCGCATCAATACAATACGGCGTACACCCGGCGCACCTGTATGGCAGCGGAATTATTATGAACACATCATCCGCAACGAAAATGAAATGAACCGCATCCGCGAATACATCATCAACAATCCTATAAAATGGGAAACGGATCGTAATCATCCTGAAAACATGAAATAACCAGTCATCAAAACATGCAATAATCCGATCGACCGGCTGGTGTAAGACTTATACGGCCTGACGGAGGAGGAGATTAAAATCTTGGAGGTCGGGTGAGGACACCCCTCTACCAGCTACGCCGGATCTCCCCCCGGCTTCAGGCTTGCCGGGGCAAGCCTGAAGGGGAGACAAAATTGTCCCCCTTCGAAGGGAGACTCCGCCGGAGGCGGAAGGGGGGATGTTGTTGAAAAAAAATCTGATCCATCAAATCGAATCGGAGGGCGTATGGCTTCCCGGAAAACAAAAAAGGCGGCAAAGAAGAAGAAAAAACGCGGCGGGAAGAAAGGCGTACTCATAGCCTTCCTCGTTCTCGTGATTCTCATCGCGGGGGCGATTGTGTATCTCCTGACCCATCTCGATTTCATCGTCAAGACCGCCATCGAAAAGTACGGGTCCCAGGCCACGCAGACCGCGGTGCGGGTCCGGCGGGTCCGCATCCGCCTGAAAGAGGGCGCGGCCGGCATCGAAGGCCTCACCGTGGCCAATCCCGCCGGATTCAGGACGCCACAGGCCTTCTCCCTGGGCGAGATCGGGGTGGACATCGACCTGAAATCCCTGAAAGGCGAAGAAATCGGCATCGACGAGATCGTGATCCGGTCGCCTGAAATTTTTGTGGAAATCAACAAAGAGAATAAAAATAACCTGAACGAGATCCGGAAAAACCTGCCAGCGGAAGGCGGCGCGCCGTCCCGGCAGCCCGCATCCACCAGGGAAGATGAAGAGAAAAAGCTCACCATCCGCAGGATCCTGTTCACCGGGGCGCAGATCCATGTCCTCGCCGTGCCTCTGGGCGACCGGGAAACCCGCTTCACCATGCCGACGATCGAGATGCGGAATCTCCGGGGCACGCCCGCGCAGATCGCGGCGCAGGTCATATCCCGGTTGAGCGATCAGGCCCTGGCCGAGGTGAAACGCAGGGGCGCGGACCAGGCCAGGCAGATCATCGAAGAGCAGGCCAAATCGCAGATCGAAGCCCAAAAGAAGAAGGCGGAAGACCGGATCCGAAAGAAAACAGGGTTGTAAAACCTCTGTACGTCGCGGGCGCGCATCGCCCCGAATCGGTCCTGAATCGGCGTGGAGCACGTATCATACATTGGGTCCTGTTTGACGGCCGAACGGCAAGAGGCTATGACAAGAGAGGAGTACGGTTTTATGGAGGAGAAACAACGGCAGCAATCCATTCGCAGACTCGAGTCGTGCAACCCGACCGTCTTCAACCTGCTGAAGGACGCCCCCGATCCGCGTGCCGCCCGGAATTATTTGATCGCCTACATCGAAGAAACCCACCGTCTGCTTTCCCGCGAGAGCCGGCGGCTGCAACCCCTCGAATGGGAGATCCAGATGCGCTGCCTGCACGCGTTCCGCAATATCCTGTCCGTGCGGAGCGAGCGCCTGGCCGGGTTCAGCACGCTGAAATTGCTCTGGCGGCTGGCCCGGGGAGAACTCGGGGCTTTGCCGGAAAACCTCGGCCGGGGATTCTTCGAGGAAATGACTCGTCTCTTTCTCGGCATCCGGGGGAAAAGCGGGGTATACGACGCCGAGACGATACCGCCATTCGCGTCCAAGAAAGGCCGGGAGGCGGCGATCCTGCGTTCGGAACAGCTCGACCGGATCGCGGAACGGGTACAGGACCGGATCCGCGGATTTCCCACGGGCCTCGACCCCGAGACCCTTCCCATTCGTGAGGCGAACCGCAAACGCATCCTTAAAACTTTTCAGGCCTCGGAAAACGACTGGGCGGATCCGGACTGGCATCTGAAGCATGTGATCCGCGACAGCCGGACCCTCGGATCACTCATCCGGATCACCCGGCAGGAGACCGAGGCCATCGACAAGGCGAGGAAACACCATATCCCCTTCGGGATCACGCCCTATTATGCGTCCCTGATGGACCGGGAAACACATCGAAGGCGTGACCATGCGGTACGCGCACAGGTGATCCCGCCCACGGATTACGTCCGGGCCATGGCCGGGCACCGGGATGACCGGGATTATTCTTTCGACTTCATGCTCGAACACGACACCTCCCCCATCGATCTCATCACGCGAAGGTATCCGATGATCGTCATCCTAAAACCGTACAACACGTGCAGCCAGATCTGCGTCTACTGCCAGCGCAACTGGGAGATCGAGGATTGTCTGGAGGAGAGGGCGCTGGCCCCGGCGGCCAAGATCGAGGCCGCCATGCGATGGATTCAGGATCATCCCGCGGTCCGGGAGGTGCTGGTCACGGGCGGGGATCCGCTGGTGATGTCCGATCAACAGGTGGAATCCGTCCTCGCCCGTCTGGCCGAGATCGACCATGTCGAACGCATCCGGATCGGGTCGCGTGTTCCCGTCGTCCTGCCCATGCGCGTCACCGACGCCCTGGCCGATATGATTTCCGCATTCCACCTTCCGGGAAGGCGCGAGGTGGCGGTCGTGACCCATTTCGAACATGTCTATGAAATTACACCCGACGCACTGCGGGCGGTGCAGCAATTCCGGAAACGCGGGATGTCCGTTTACAATCAGGCGGTGTATACGGTGGAGAACAGCCGGCGTTTCGAGCTGGTCGCCCTGCGCCACGGACTCCGGATGATCGGTGTGGACCCCTATTATTCCTTCAACACCAAGGGCAAGGAGGAGACCCGCGACTACCGGGTGCCGCTTGCACGGCTGCAGCAGGAGATCCGTGAAGAGGCGCGGCTCATGCCCGGACTGGTCCGGACCGATGAGGCGGTGTACAACGTGCCCGGACTCGGCAAGAATTACCTGAGGGCGGAGCAGCACCATTCACTGCTTTCCATCCTGGCCGACGGTCGGCGCGTGTATGAATTCCATCCCTGGGAGAAGAATCTGTCCCTGGCCGAAACCTTTATCGATGTGGATGTGTCCATCACGGATTATCTGGACATTCTGAAATCGAGGGGGGAGGATCCGGAAGACTACCGTTCGGTCTGGTATTATTATTAGATCATGATCGAGAGGCCGAGCCGGGCCGACAGGAACCCCAGCAGGCTTCCCGCGAGCACGTCGCTGGGGTAATGGACGCCGTTGTAAATTCGGGACAGACCGATGGTCGATGCGCCGAGATAGAAAGGAATTCCGAACTGCGGATAGAAGTAACGCAGCACCGTGGCCATCGCGAAGGCACCGGCGGCGTGGCCCGAGGGGAAACTCCATGCGTCGAGCGGCCTGATCCGCATGCGGATGTCTTCAGGCAGCGCCTGAAACGGCCTGAGACGTCTGGCCGTCCGTTTGACGGCCGTCTGGATGCTGATTTCGATAGTCAACGACACCAGGCTGACGGGCAGCAGGAGCAGGCTCAGGGTAAAGTCGAACACCACGACGGCCAGGCCGATCACGCCGTAGGCCCACGGATCGCCCAGGCGGGATGCGGCGATCATGGCGCGGTCGATCCATTTGCGTCCGCTCCATCCGAATATCCGGATGCAGATGAAAACATCCGCCCTGCGCAGAAACTGTCCGATTTTCCTGAACATACCCTGATTCCGACTCCCTGCTGAAAACCGACGGAACGCCCCTTGTGCAGACAGGAAGAGACATCCCCAATTCTTTTCTCCACGGCGAGGAGGAAATCCCCGATCCCGTGTCTCCCGATTTTCGGGAAGAAAAAATAATCAATTTCCCGCTCAAATCCAAATGATTTACACCGGGGCCGCCGTTTTCTTCCGTCCCGACTCTTCCGGCAGTGAAAAATCCGCCGGAGCATGACGGCTTCGTAGAGATTAAACGAACGGTTCGGTAAAAATGTTCTGCAGATTTGATGCCAGGATGGATCGGCACTCCGGTCCGGGAGTCCCCCCGGACCGGCCCTTCAACCCGGATCCCCGATCCGTCCGAGCCGGTCCAGGTCGAGCAGGGTGAATCCCTTTTCTCTTGCGATATCGTGCTCGCGCGCCGAATTGTATCCCCACATCGAGAGGTAGCATGTTACCCCGAGGCCCGAGACGTCCAAAAGGTGCAGCACCTTGTCGTCGATGAAGTGGATGTCCGGATAGGGGGTGCCGAGCCGTTCGTGCAGCCGGACGAGATGGCCCCGTTTGGAGGCGGAGACGTCCTTGTCCAGGATGTTCTCCGGGGCGAAACAGTCCGTCAGCCCGTAATGCTTCAGCTGAAGCTCCACGGACCGGCGGTCCTTGGCCGTGGCGATCGCGAGGATGAACCGTCGGGACAGTTCCCGGATGGTTTCCGGGATTCCGGGGAATGCCGGGAGAAGCCGGGCCCAGGCTTCGGGATCGGCGTCCTGCCTTTCGATTCGGTGCCGGTAAAAAAAAGTGTGGAAAGCTTCCCGCGTTCCGGAATCGATCGCGTTCCGGAAAGATTCGAAATCGTCCTGGCTGCTGATTTTGTCCACACACGCCTGCTCGACGGCCCGGAGGATCACATAGTAATCCTCGGCCCGGTTTCCCATCGGCAGAAGCGACAGGAACTGTGCGAACAACCCGGGTTCCTCTTGCTCGTATTGGAAGATCCGTCCGGCGGGCTCGATCGGGGATGCAAGAGGCAGTCGATTTCCCGGCACGAACGCGAGATAGGCGTTGAGGGCCGTGACAAACGAGTCGTGGACGGAGTCGGAGATGACGCCGTCGAAATCGAAGGCGATGACTGAACGGGGATAATCGGCTGGATTCTTCAAGAAGTTTTCTTTCTCAGATTCAAGTTTTGACAAACAGGCGACGCACAATCGGTTATGGGCGATGATTCTGTGTTATTCTGGCTACCGGTAACTCGCCAGACACTCGGCCGAATAGGTATCGTATTTCTCAAGCAGGTCCCCGTCCAGATTTTCCCGGGCCAGGAAATCCTTCAGGATATCCCTCCCCCAATCCCAGGCTTCCTTCTCGAACGCGTACTGGATGGCGCCGGTTCCCGTCTCCATGTGTTTGTGGAATTCCGCCGTGCGTTCCGTGCGTTCCCATTCCTCGTACTGGATGCAATGTCCCGCCTCGTGGAAGAGCAGGAAGAGGGGACGCGAGTAATCCGGATTGCCCGGGCGGTAGAAGAGGACGATGGTGCTTCGGTCCCGTTCGGGAGGCAGGAAGTATCCCGTGACCGATGAGATTTCGATCAGCTGGATACTCAGATTCTGAAAGGTGTCCCAGCACAAAAAGGCCTTGGCCCGGTCCAGGACGTGTTTGTCGATTCGCCAGTCGAAGGCGTCCAGTTTTCCTCCCTCCCGTATCCGGAAGCCGTTTTCGGCACGGTCGGGTCCTTCCGTCCGGACCGTGATACGCACGCAGTCTCCCGCCGGAATGACGGCACGATCCGACCGGCAGATCCTTCAATCAGTCCGGCGACTTTTCCGGACGGGATCCCGGGATGAAGAGGTCGAATCCTGTCCGGTTACCCCGTCCCTCCGGCAGAACCGGTCAGAAACCATTCATGCCGTGAATACCGGCGGTTCAACCCTTCGCCAGCGTCCCGAGCGTCGCCTTCAGATGGTCGTAGAACCGCCCGACCGAGGCGATATGGACCCGTTCGTCCGGAGAATGCGGATTCCTGAGATCCGGTCCGAAAGAGATCATGTCCATGCCCGGGAATTTTTCGCCGATGATGCCGCATTCCAGTCCTGCGTGGATGGCGATGACTCGCGCCTCCTTGCCCGTGGTGTCCCGATATGTTTTCTTCAGAATCTTGAGGATTTCGGAATCGAGATCGGGTGTCCAGGCGGGGTAACCGTCCAGATGGTTTACCGCGGCGCCGGCCAAGATGCCGATCGCCTCGATCTTCTCGCGTACGGCTTCGAGCGCGGAGAGGATCGAACTGCGTGTGCTGGTGTATACCGTGGCCGCTTCGGTCAGGGTCTTGACGATGGCCAGATTGTTGGAGGTCTCGACCAGATTCTCGATTTCCTGGCTCATGGCCACGACGCCGTGGGGAAGACCCGTGACCAGGCCGAGAAAGCGCTGTTTCGAGGCGTCCTCGAGCGGGATTTCACCCCCTTCCGCCGGTGCGATCTCGAGTTTCATGTCTTTTTCGACGGCCTTGTATTCGAACCGGATTTCATCGAACCGTTTCCGGAGCGCGTCCCGGAATCCCTTTTCATCCTCTGTCAGGATCCGGGCGAAGGCCTCCCGCGGGATGGCGTTGTGCTTGGAACCGCCTTCGAGCGAGACAAGGTCGAAGGTGATTCCCGGTCTGAACAGCATGCGCGCCAGGAGCTGGGCGGCGTTGCCCCGGCCCGTGTGGATGTCGATGCCGGAATGGCCGCCCCGGAGTCCGGACAGCCTGACGGAAAACCGCTTTCCTTTTTCTCCGGATCGGCGTGAAAGGGGCAGGGTGATTTCCGTGTCCGCGCCGCCGGCGCATCCGATGGAGAAAATGCCTTCTTCCTCGCTGTCCAGATTCAGGAGGATCCGTCCTTTCAGGAAGTCCGGCCGGATGCCGTGCGCGCCGTTGAGTCCCGTTTCTTCATCCACCGTGAAGAGCAGTTCGAGCGGGCCGTGCACGCCGTCCGGGTCTTCGGCCGCGGCCAGTGAGGCGGCCACGCCGATGCCGTTGTCCGCCCCGAGGGTCGTGCCGTTGGCCGTGAGCCAGCCGTCCTTTTCCATCACCTCGATCGGGTCGCATGCGAAATCGAATGTCTTGTCCGAGTTCTTCTCGCAGACCATGTCCAGATGGCCCTGAAGCACGACGACCGGGGCGTTTTCGCGTCCCTTCGTCGCGGGCACCTTCACGACGACATTCCCGGTTTTGTCCCGTTCGGATTCGAATCCTTTCTCGCGGGCGTAATTCATCACATAATCCCCGGCGGCTTCTTCGTTTTTCGAGCAGCGGGGAATCTTCCGGATGGCGTCGAAATGCTTCCAGAGCAGGGCGGGTTTCAAACCGGAGAGGGGAGATGACATGGGTTCCTCCAC
>DSAP01000117.1 GCA_011046415.1 bacterium
ATTTATCCTTGCGGTGGACGATGGCGTCCGGCAGGATGCCTTCCATGGTGCGATGCAGGATGTACTTCATCTCCCCGCCCTTTTTGATTTTCAGCGCGGAAGGAATCGTCGCCGCAAACGCCGCGAGGCCGGGGTCGAGCAGGGGGAACCGCCCTTCCACACCGAAGTATCGAAGAAGCCTCAGCCGCCCGAGGTAAAACTGCACGACCGTGTGATAATCGCCGTAAAGGGATCTGGAGAGCGCGTCGGGTCCGTCCGCCTCCCGATAGAGATCACGGATTTCCGCGAGCGGATCGAGATCCGCGATCCGGCCGGCGAATGCGGGAGTCGCCAGACCGGAAATCTCGTCCGGCGAGTAATAGATCCGCCAGCGGTTGCTGTACAGGTCGGGGGAGAAACCGAGGCTGTAGGCGAACCGTTTGGCCTTCACCGTCAGACTTTTTTTCCGGTCCGTATCCGGAAGAGTCTGGCAGAACGCCGTAACCGGACGCCGTATCCGGGCGGGTAATTTCTCGAATTTGGACGCCGTGCGGTCCGCCAGATACACCGGGTGCCCGGCGAACAGTTCGTCGCCTCCGTCGCCGGTCAGGACGATCCGCACGCCGTCGCCCATTTCACGTCCGAGGAGATACGTCGCGATTTCGATCCCGATGTCGCAAAACGGTTCGTCCATGCGGCCGACCATTTCATCGATGAGAAGCACCGACTCGGGTCCGTATTCGACCAGACGATGCCGGGTGTCGCAGGCCCCGGACATGATCTCTGCATATCGGGATTCGTCGAAAGATTTGCCCCGGCAGCGGAACGAAAATGAATGGATATCGCGGTCACTCATGCCCCGCATGATTTGGACGACCGTGCTCGAATCCATGCCGCCGGAAAGTAGCACGCCGGACGGCGCGTCATCCGTCCCCATACGGATGCGAACGGCCTCGCGCATCCGGTTCAGGAGTTCACCGGAAATCTCTTCTTCGCCTGCGGATGCGGTCCCGGCGAAACTCAGCCGCCAGTAAGGCCGGCCGGAGAACCGGCCGTCTTTCAGGGTAAGCAAATGGCCGGGACGGAGCTTTCGGATGCCTTTGAAAATCGAGGTCTCGCCGGGGATATAATTGAAAAGGAGATACCGGTACAGGGCGAATGGTTCGATCTCCTTCCGGATATCGGGATGATTGAACAGCGGTCCGGGGGTGTTTCCGAACACAAGCCGGCCGTCCTGAAGATGGTAATAGAGCGGCTCGATCCCGATCTGATCCCGCGCGATGAAGGTGCCGGCATCCGGGTCCTGAATGATGCAGAGAAACCCGCCGTTGAGCCGGCCGATTCCGTCGATCCGGAATTGTTGATAGAGCCGGAAAACCCGTTCGGCATGGGATCGCGGTCTCGGGACGCGCCCGGAAGATCCGGAAGACGTTTCGATCTCATGGACATTGAAAAGCGTGCCGTAAAAAACGACCGCGATGCCGGACTCCCGGTCTTCATGAACCGTCGTCCTGCCGGATTCATGATCGTCCGGATCGAATGCAACCCCCAGGTTCTGGAAATCCAGTACCGTCGCAGGGTGACCCGCAATCCGCCTCATTTGTCCGATCCCGGATCGGATGGAATTCGTCCGGTCTTCCTGTGCAATCCCGTAAATCATCATTCCTGATTCACCTTTTCTTGATTTTAATGAAAGTGAACATCCGTTTTAGATACCACCGTTCGATGGCGCCGTGATAGCGTAACCGCCGCGTCAGATAACGCCGTTTCCCGCGGTCGGCAAGAAACAGGACGGCATACAGGACCAGTTTGACGGCGGAGCTGAACCCGGTCATGGCGTGGAAAATCACCTCCATGGCCTTGCCGTGATGTTTCTCCATGAAACGGCCGCGCGCGGAAAGGAACCAATCGACCTCGTGCCGGAACGCATCCGGGAGCTGATCGATGCTCCGTCGCTCGTGATGCAGGATGACCGCCTCGGGCACGTACCAGACCTCTCCCCCCGCCTTGTGGATACGGTAACACAGATCCGCCTCCTCTTCATACATGAAGATGGACTCGTCGAAGAGTCCCGTCTTTTCGAGCACGTCCCGCCGAGTGAGCATGAACTGGCCCAGCACATAATCGACCCGGCGGCTTTCGGAGTTGCCGGTCATCGTGAAGCCCTCGTCGCTGTACTCGGCGGACGTCTTCAGCAGCCGTCTCAGGGGCCCGAACACCGAAAGCGCGATCTTGAGCGGAACGCCGTTCGTCCAAATCATGGCGAGCGACGGGAAATAGGCCGTACTGACTTGGATCGTCCCGTCGTGATGGACGGATTTCGCCCCGGCGAGCCAAACGTTCGGATGCGTCTCCATAAACGCGACCGCCTTTTCGATCGCCCGGTCCCGGATTTCGGTGTCCGGATTCAGGAAGAGGACGTACGCGCCGGACGATTCCCGAAAACCCTGGTTGTTCGCCCGGCCGAATCCGGAGTTCTCGGTGTTTTGGATCAGACGGACGGCCGGAAATTCCTTTTGGACCATATCGGCACTGCCGTCTTCGGAGGCGTTATCCACCACGGTCACTTCGCAGGACAATGACGGGGTCTGCGCGAAAATGGATTTCAGACACGCGCGGAGCAGATCCCGCGTGTTCCAGTTGACGAGGATGACGGAAATATCCGGTGTCACGGATTCGGTCGGGTCGGCTGCATCTGCCATGGCGGACATGAAATCCCGCCCGGGACCGGGGTGGTTGTTTTTTTGATCGATCGATTCATGCATCCGTAATACCGTTGCTTTTTTACTTTTTTATGACGAACGGGTTTTTCACATAAAACCAGGACGCCAGTTCCCGGGATGAGATCCGCCTTATCCTTTGTATCCGGATTCGCTCGGACAACAGATACGGCAGACTCCGGATCACATCCGCATATACCCGGATCACCAGGCCGGGACATCCGTCCTTGATCCCGGTCGCCCCGTTCCGGAGATGCCCCAGCGTCATCTGGGGCAGATACCGGATCATCAGCCGTCCCGGCAGATTCTTGATCGCCGTAAACAGGCTGTTCCGCATGACGTAATACCTCGAGAAACCGCTGATCCGCCGCGTGGTGTACTGGAATCCATGATATACGACGGATTCCGGGAGCAAAACGCCGCGCATCCCCGCAAGCCGCATCCGGAACCCGAGATCGACGTCTTCGACATAGGCAAAATAACGTTCGTCAAAGAGGCCGATCCGGTCGAATACGGATTTGCGGTACAGGACCGCCCCGCCGGTGGGGGCGAAAATCTCCTCGATCCGGTCATACTGTCCCCGGTCCTCCTCCCCGAAACCCCGCTGAAGCGCCAGTCCGAAGACGGACCACATATCGCCGGCATTGTTGATCACGGTCGGTTCGTGCAGAAACTTCATCTTGGGCTGCACAAACTCACAGTCGGAATGTGTCTTAAGATACCGGACGAGACGGGTCAGGGCATCCGGCTCGAGCACCACGTCGTTGTTGACCAGAAAGATCAGGGGACTACCGGCCTGTTCGATGCCCCGGTTCACCGCGAAGGCGAATCCGTAATTCCGGTCCAGGGAGAGGAATCGGACGCCCTCCGGGATCACTTCGCCGGATCCGTCTGTCGATCCGTTGTCCACCACGAGAATTTCCGGATTCAAACCGGCCTGACGGGCCAGACTCTCAAAAAGCGCGGGAAGCCATTCCCGTCCGTTATAATTCGGGATCACAACCGAACAATCATATGGCTTTGCCGTATTACCGACTCCTGATAACATCCAGTATTCTCTTGAAATCCAAGATCTTAAATATACAAAGGATTGAAAAATAAACAAAGCAAAGAATAATAAGAAGGACGATTTTTTGTCTGATCAGGGAGGCGAGAAGGATATAAACCATACCCATACTGAAGACGGCGGCCATCAGCCCTCTCAGGTCGCGCATCACGGAAATCCGTATCCTGGACAGATACACGATAAAGAAATACACGAAAACCACGCACTCGGACAGGATGGTGGCGACGGCCGCCCCTGTCATCCCCCAATGGGGGATGAAAAAGACATTCAACAGCAGATTGGTCAGGGCGCCGAGTGTGACGCTGACCAGAAACCGCCTTTCTTGATCCGAGGCGAGCACCGCGTTCGCCGTCAGGCCGTTGACCCACATCAGGAGAACCTTGATTATCAGAATCTGAAAAACAGGTATGCTTTCCACGTATTCCCGGCCGTAAAGAAGACTGATCAGTTCCGCGGCGAGGATCCAGGATGCCGCGACGACCGGAATCGCGAAGATCACCAGCAACCTGGCGGATTGAACCAGAAGCCGGTTCATCTTTTCGATAGATTGATGGGACAGCCTTGACAGCGCCGGATAAAGCGCCTTGTGATACACGACACCGGCGAGGACGATCGCCATGACGATCTTGTAGGCCGCCGCATACAGACCCACCTCCTGCTCCGACCGGATCAGGCCGAGCATGATGTTGTCCATATTGGAATAGACCTGGACCATGATGAAACCGGCGCCCATCGGCATCGACCGTTTCAGAATATCGCGCCAGCGGGACGGGGCCCATTCGAACCGGATCTTCCCGAAAAGCCGCCGGCTGAGCAGGAAAAGGAGTATCAGTTCCGCGGCGCCGCCGAGAAACCGGCCGACCGGCACCCAGAGGATATCCCGGCTCTCATGAATCAGTCCGATGACCACGAAAACAAAGAGACATTCGGCCAGCACGCGTCCGACGGCAAGAATATGCATCCTTTCGACGGCCTGAAAAGGCCATTCCAGAAGCAGACCGGTCGTGATCAGCATGCCGCCGTAGAGGAGCAGGACCTGTTTGGTTTCGGCGCTTTTTGGAAGAAAAAAAACAAGGATGACGAGCAGACATGAAACCAGGATGATGAGAAAGAAGCGGAGGAAAAGAAAGGTTCCGATCAGGTGCGGAATCTGCCGGGGATCGCGCGATCCCGCACGGATCCCATACAATTCGAGTCCTGCATTGACGATAAGGAGCAAATAGAGGATGATCGAACGCGCGAAGGTCACCGTGCCGAGTCCTTCGGCGCCGAGAACCCGGGCGAGATAAATCACGATGCCGAGGAAAAGGACATGGCTGATTCCGTCGGCAATCGACAGATAAAAAAAATTGCGGAAGTGTATTCTTGCAATCAATCGGCGATGATATCTTTCTTTACAGGAATAAACGACCACCGGCAAAGCCGGTGGCTTTTGATTGCGGCCAAAGGCCGCGAGCAAAAGAAGGCACGTTTAGTGCCGACCAGTTTAAGATCGTGAACCACTGGCAAAGCCAGTGGTTTGCAAAGATCAATAAATCCCCGATCAGGATCGCAGGAGTCGCTCCGCCAGTTCCGTTTTCCCGGTCAGGCCGTCCCAGAACCCCCGGAACTTGCCGGCGACGCCGTGCAGGTGCCCCTTGGGTATTTCGATCAGCGGCGCGGCGATAAATCCGATCGCGACAAAAACCAGATATTTCATCCACTGATGCCATTTGCCGTACCGTTTCATGAATAACACGGCGTTGCGCGTTTCAAGGTACTTTTTCTTGAACGAATACCGCCCGATCCCCGCGTGCGCCGTGTGCCACACCCGGGCGCGCCCATAGCTCACCACGCGATAACCCGCACCCCGTGTGCGGAAACCGAAATCCGAATCCTCGAAGCCGTATCCGATAAACGCCTCGTCCAGGAGCCCCAGTTCCCGGTATACCGATGACCGCGTCAGCATGTGACCCGTGCCGCAGTACGAAAGCGGATAGAGGCGGTCCAAATCCTCCGCATTTTGGATCTGCCGGCTCACATTCTGGGTAAAATCGACGATCGCACCGGCGGACAGCAACCGGTCCGGCGCACCGTCATCATAGATGAATGCCCCGACAATCGCGATCGTGGAATCGCTCCCGGCGGCCCGGACCAGATTCTCCACGCAGCCGGGATCGGCATAGAGATCGTTGTCGATGGTGAAAATATAGTCCGGTTCTTTTTCGAGCGCCCGTGTCAGACCCACATTCCGTCCTTTGGGCGCCCCGAAATTCGCCGGGTTCTCAAGAATCACGACGTCGGGATGCTTCTCCCGGACTTGCTGGACCGATCCGTCCGTGGACCGGTTGTCGACCACGATGATCTCGAACAGGGGAAGGGTCTGCGCCTTCAGGGATTCCACGCAGCGCAGGAGGACGTCTCTGCCCTGCCAGTTCAGGGTCACGGAGGTGACGCGGGGGGGATTTTCTCTTATTTTGTCCAAAGCCATCCTTGGTTTTTGATTCCGAAACATGGACAATCCCGACCGGGGAAAATCCGGATATTCTCTTACGGGTTTGGACCGGTGTCCTGGGGTTCTAATCCGTCCTCTCGTTGCATGCTGAGAAACTTCGGACGGCATTCCGAAGTCGTGACGCCGGAGGCCGCCCTCAGGCCGTCCTTCCCCAGACCAGCCGCCGCGCCGCCTTCCGGACGATGATTTCGCCGTAGGCACGCCGGCCGCGGCCCGGAAGCGTCCGGATGAAATCGCCGCTGACGCGCGTGAACAGACAGGGACTCATCCCCGCCTGATTGCACGGCCTTTGGGCCGACAGCCCGATAGCGGAAGAACGGTATCCCGTTTCCCCGAGCATCTTTTCGGACAGACGTCCCCACTCGAACCAGGGATAGGCAAAATGCCGGACACGCTTTCCGGAAAGGCGTCGTTCGATGACTTCGCGGGAACGGATCAGTTCATCCCGGATGGCCGCCTCCTGCTCCCGGTCCGTCTCGAAGCGTCCCGGACTGTGTGCCGCCGTCCAGGTCCGGTAGCGCGCGGACAACCGGCGGAAATTCCGCCGGGATCCCGGAAGCAATCCTGTCTCTTCGAACCACCGGATCAGGCCGGGATCGGGAATGAACCGCTTCCGGTCTCCGAACCGGGAGGCGATCGGGAACACCGGCCAGATGCCCAGCGGATTCACAGCCGGTCCGGAAACACCGGAGAATTCCTGAACGGGAAAATTCCAGGACGGAACCGCCGGTTTGGACGATTCGCACACGCCTGTCAGTTCATCGGAGACAAATATCGCCGGATGGTGCATGGAATGAGACTGCACATCGACACATCCACTCTCGTGCATCCGGATGATCTGATGCC
>DSAP01000176.1 GCA_011046415.1 bacterium
CCCTATTCATCGGCATCGCGATGTGCCTCGGCTGTTCGCATGCGCAGGCGCCTCCCTTCGATGCGGAGCGGGCGTTCGGGTACCTGGAAGCCCAGTGCGCGTTCGGGCCGCGCATCCCCGGGTCCGAAGGGCATCAGGCCTGCCTCAAATTCCTCGCCCAAACCTTCGAACAGGCGGGCGCGCGGGTGCGGGAGCAGCATTTCATGCACACGGATCCCTGGTCGTCCCGGACCGTGCGGGCGACGAATGTGATCGCCACGTTCGGGACGCAGAAAGATCGCATCCTTTTGTGTGCGCACTGGGACACCCGGCCCGTGGCCGACCATGACCCGGATCCCGAAAACCGGACCCGGCCCGTGCCCGGGGCGAACGACGGCGCCTCGGGGGTGGCCGTCCTGCTCGAGATCTCGCAGGCGCTGTCACAACATCCGCCGCCTGTCGGGGTCGACATCGTCCTTTTCGACGCGGAGGACTCCGGAATCGACGGAGACATCCTGAGCTGGTGCAAAGGATCCCAGTATTTCGCCCGGAACCTGCCTGTCCCCTATCCGCAATACGCGATCCTGATCGACATGATCGGCGACAGGGATTTAACCATTCCCCAGGAAGGGTATTCCAAACAATATGCGCCGGAACTGGTCGATCGGGTTTGGCAAAGGGCGCGCGACCTGGGGCTCACGATGTTTCTGCCCCACGTCTCTCATTATGTGATGGACGACCATGTGCCCCTGCTTCAGGCGGGCATCCCGGCCGTCAACCTGATCGATTTCGATTATCCCTTTTGGCATACGGTGTCGGACACGCCGGACAAATGCAGTCCCGAGAGTCTGGGCGCGGTCGGCATACTGCTTCTTTCGTTGATCTATGAGTGAATCCCGACATGAATACCCGGCCCCAACACTGGATCGAGGTGACGATCTCCTGCCCTGAAGAGGCGCTCGAAGCGGTCTCCAATTTCCTGTTCGAAAACGGCGCCTCCGGCACGGAAGAAAGGCCCGGTGTGCTCGCGGGATTTTTCCCCCAGCCGGCCGATCCCGAGAACCTCGCCGCGATCCTCCTCCCGTACCTCCGGATACTCAATGATCTGGGTTTCGAGGTCGGTGAACCGGAATTCCGGATCGTCCCGCGTGAAGACTGGGGCGAATCCTGGCGGCAACATTTCAAGCCCATCCAGGCCACACCGAACATTCTCATCAAACCGCCTTGGGAGACGGTCGAAACCGAATCGACGATCGTCATCGACATCATGCCGAGAATGGCTTTCGGGACCGGGTCGCATGAGACAACCCGGCTCTGCCTCAGCCTCATGGAAGGCGTCCTCAAACCGGGACAATCCGTGCTCGACCTGGGCAGCGGATCCGGCATCCTGGCGGTCGCCGCGGTACGGCTCGGGGCGGAGCGGGTCACCGCGGTCGACATCGATCCCGACGCCATCGACAATCTTTATGAAAACGCGGATCTCAACGGCGTGGAAGACCGGATCGACATCCGGCTCGGTTCACTCGAAGCGGTGGCCGGGGAACGGTTCGACCTGATCCTGGCCAATCTCCACCGCAAGGCGCTGGAGCAGATCTTCCTCCTGTTCCCGGACCACATCCACCCGGAGTCGCGGCTGATCCTCTCCGGCATCCTGGATACGGAGGAACGCCTCATCGAAGAGATGCTCGGCAGGGCGGACATGCTGGTCCTCGCCAAACGGCGGCTGGGGGAATGGCTGGGCTATCTCACCGGGATCCGAAAGGGGCCAACCCCGAGAATCCGGGATTCCGCGACACGGGCGGTTCCCATGCCGGTTGAGTCCGCGACAACCGCAGGACGGGGCTGATTCTGTGATGCAGCGCGTCCTGATCCCCGCCGGTCTGGCCCTCCTCGTCGCCGGCCTGTGCTGGCCGGTCCTTTCCAGGTTGCCCCTCGGCCGGCTGCCCGGAGACATCTCCATTTCCAGGCCCGGCGTTAAAATTTTCTTCCCCCTGACCACCCTGATACTGGTCAGCCTCCTGCTGTCCTTGCTCTTCCGCTTTTTTAGAAAATAAAGAGGCATCCCATGATCTTTCCCGATCTCATCGCAAGAAAACGCGACGGCGAGGCCCTCACGGCCGAGGAAATTTATTCCATGGTCACCGGATACACATCCGGACAGATTCCGGATTATCAGATGAGCGCGATGCTGATGGCCGTTTATTTTCAGGGCATGACGGACCCGGAGATCGCGGCCCTGACCCGGGCCATGATCGACTCGGGCGACCGGATCGACCTGTCCGGGATCCCCGGCGTCAAGGTGGACAAACATTCCACCGGCGGGGTGGGCGACAAGGTATCCCTGATTCTCGCGCCCCTGGTCGCGGCGGCGGGCGTGCCCGTGCCCATGATGGCCGGGCGGGGGCTGGGCCACACCGGCGGCACGCTCGACAAGCTCGAGGCCATCCCCGGATTCCGCACGCAGCTTTCGGACGCCGAATTCCGGGACGTCCTCCGACAAACCCGATTCGCGATGATCGGGCAGACCGAGAAGATCGTGCCCGCCGACCGAAAGCTGTACGCGCTGCGCGACGTCACGGCCACGGTGCCGAGCATCCCCCTGATCGTTTCCAGCATCCTCAGCAAGAAGAAAGCCGAAGGCACGGATGCCCTGGTGCTGGACGTCAAGATCGGCAGGGGGGCTTTCCTGAAGAGCCGGAAGGAGACACACCGCCTGGCCGAAGCCCTCGTCCGGCTGGGAAACGCGCTGGGACTCCGCACGCGGGCGCTCTTGACGCGGATGGACCAGCCTCTGGGCCGCGCGGTCGGCAACTGGCCGGAGACGCGCGAAGCCGTCCAGACCCTGCGCGGGCAGGGACCCGAGGATCTGCTCGAGGTGACGCTCGCACTGGGGAGCGTGATGCTGGTCCTCGGCGGGAAGGCGGAAGGGTACGGGGAGGCGGCCGCGACCCTGAAGGGGCTCCTGGCATCCGGAGAGCCCTTCCGCAGGTTCCGGGAGATGACACGCCTGCAGGGCGGAGATGTCTCGTTCCTGGAGGAACCAGACCGATTCCCGGGATCCGCCCAGACCGTCGATGTCCCCGCACCGGAGGCCGGATTCGTTTCGGATATCGACGCTTTCCGGGTCGGACTCTATGCCATGTCCCTCGGCGCGGGGCGGACAAGGAAGGAGGATACCGTCGATCCGGCCGCCGGCCTGGTCCTCCACAAGAAAGCCGGATCCCCCGTCGAGAAGGGCGAAACGCTCGCGACGGTCTACACGAACAGGCGTGAAGATCCTGAACACCTGGGGAAACGCCTGCTTGAATCCTTCGCATTCAGTCCGGAGCCCCCGGATGATCCCGGTCCGCTCGTCGAGGAGCTGTTGGATGAGACCGGCAGGCATCCTTTTCAAACGAAAAAGCCTCTTCGGTGAAGAGGCTTTTTCGTTTCCGCGCGGGATGGAGCATCAGAAGACGGAACGTTGCTGCTGCTGAGCGGGATGCGTATGCGGGGAGGCGTGCAGCTCGCATTTATCCGTCGGGGCGAGCTCCCTGAAGAAGATTTCATCCCAGATCTTCGGGCAGGATTCCGAGGCCAGTTTTTTCGTTTCCGCACAGACCCTGGCGCGCACGACTCCCTGGGGTTGCGCGAAATCGGCGAGGGGCCAGCGGAGGGAGTCGTAGACCATCCGCATGAAGGGGGCCCACATCGGCAGGGCGACCACCGCACCCGACATCCTCTCGCCGAGGCGGATAGCGGGATTGTCGAAACCGACCCAGAATCCGGCGGCGATCTGCGGCGTGAATCCCTGAAACCAGGCGTCCGTGAAATCATTGGTCGTGCCGGTCTTGCCGCCCGCGGGTCGATAGAAGTTATACGTCGAGCGGGCCGATCTTCCCGTCCCTTCCGAAACCACCGTCGAGAGGATATCGGTCATGATGTAGGCCGTGTTCTCGCTGATCACTTCTCTGCGACGGGGGGCCGTTTCTTCGATGAGCTTGCCGTCCTTGTCCTCCACCCGGGTCACGGCGAGGGGTTCGACGCGCACGCCCCGGTTGGCGAAGACGGAAAACGCGGAAGTCAGTTCCAGCGGAATCACGCCGTCGGCGCCGAGGGCGATGGCGTCATACGGATTGATCTGGGTGGTGAAGCCGAACCGTTTCGCATAAGAAACCACGAGAGAGGGCTTGATCAGTTCCTGGACCAGGTGGACGGAGACGAGATTCAGGGAAAGCCGCAGCCCTTCCCGGAGCGTCGTGAGACCGCCCACGCTCAGATCGTAATTTTGCGGGGTCCAGCGGGTCCCGTCCGGCATGAAGAGGGTCACATTGGTGTTCATCAATTCCGTGGAGGGCGCAAATCCGTTGTCGATCGCCGCGGTGTAGACGATCGGTTTGAATGCGGATCCCGGCTGCCTGACCGCCTGCACGGCCCGGTTGAAACTGGATTGCGTGAAATCCCTGCCTCCGATCAGCGCGAGGATGTGTCCCGTCGCGGGTTCGATGGCGACCATGGCGACCTGGACCGTGGCATTCTTCCTGAACAGGGAGTCCACCCTGTCCTGATTTGTCAGGAATGCGTGTATTTCTTCTTCCGAATCCGGCCGGGGATCCATCCAGTCCAAAAAGCTTCGATTCCGGATCAGGCGGTTCCAGATCTGTCTTTCGAGGCCGGGCATATGCTTCCGGACGACGCTGTCCGCAAAAGCCTGGATCCGTGAATCGAGCGAAGTCCGGATGGTCAGACCGTCGGTATAGATGCCGATGCCGTATTTTTTTTCCATTTCCTGGCGCACGAAATCGCAGAAATAGGGTGCGATGGCACCGGGCGCATTCGGTGTCTCGATCACGTCGAGTGGAAGATTCCTGAGCGAATCATACTCGGCCTGCGTCAAATGACCGCAGACCATCATGCTGTACAGGACCACATTGCGGCGCCTGACCGCCTGTTCCGGGTGTCTGTAGGGAGAATACATGGCGGGCAATTGAAGGACGCCGATCAGGAACGCGGCTTCTTCGACGGTCACATGGTCCACATTTTTTCCGAAATACCGCTGCGCCGCCGATTGGATCCCATAGGCCCGGTGCCCGTAAAACATCTGATTCAGATACATTTCCAGGATTTCGGTTTTTGAATAGGTGCGCTCGATCTGTACGGCGGTGATGGCCTCCTGGATCTTTCGGGACCATTTCTTGGATTTCGTCAGGAATATATCGCGGGCGAGCTGGCCGGTGATCGTCCCGGCCCCCTGTTTTTTATATCCGGCCGCGATATCCACCATCGCCGCCTTGACGATTCGCCGGATATCCAGTCCCCAATGGTCGAAGAATCGCCGGTCTTCGGTCGCGATCACCGCCTGGATCAGGTGCTGCGGCATCCTTTCGATGGGCACCCAGATCCGTTTTTCATAAGAATGCAATTCATCCAACACCACGCCGTCCCGGGAAACGATTTTTGAGACCACGGGCGGTTCGATGCTTTCGAGGGTCGTGAGTCTGGGGAGTCCCCGGCCCAGGATGGTGATGATGATCCCCCCCCCAAGTATCATCACGGCCACAGTCACGACCGGGAAAACCAGCCACCGGTGCTTTTTTATGATTCCCATTGGGGCCCCTGTAACGAGGTTTCTTCGGTGTTCCATTTTCTCAGGGTCAGACGATCGCCGTCGAAATGGCCGTAGGTGAAAGATTCCATCCAGTCTCCTGTGTTGATGTAGATTTTCCCATCCACTTCGACGCATTGGGGACGGTGCGTGTGACCCAAGACGACGCAGTCGAACCCTTCCGAGAATCTGAATTGTGCATATTCCGCGTAGATCGCATCCCGATCCTTGACAGATCTGCAGTTTCTGGAAAGACGGGAAAGAGAATGGGCGAACGCGATTCCCAAATCGGGATGCAGGATCCGAAACAGCCGGTTCGATAAAGGATGTCGAACGATTTTCCTGATAAAACGGTACCCTTTGTCTTTCGGATTGACCCCGTCGCCGTGCGCTATGTAAAAACGTTTGGACCCGAGTTTCCGTTCCACCGGATCGACATGAGTCATCACGTTCAGTTCCCGGCTGAAGAAATTGCCGAGGGCGAAGTCGTGATTGCCCGCGATATAATGGATTTCGATTCCTTTCCGGGACAAGGCGCCCAGACGGCTCAGAATCTGAAACGGGTAACGCGGGATGACATGACGGTATTCGAACCAGAAATCAAACAAATCCCCGACAATAAACAGATGCGTTCCCACGCCGGCCACGGTCTGCAGGAAACGGAGGAACTCCCGGGTCCGGAGACAATCCGAAGCCGAACCGGCGGAGCCGATATGGGCATCCGAGACAAAATAGGCATTCATCGCGGCTCTTCGTTCAGTAAGATTAAAGTAATAATGTAGCCGTTCACAACATGAAATGCAATTTTTTTTTGTAAGTGTTTCAGGCGGGGCGGTTTGATCGCAACAAAACTGTTCATATTGGATGATCGGGACCGGAAACGTCCGCGGCGCATTCGGTCATTTTCGAAAAATCCGGAGTCGATTGCAGATGCGGAGGACGAGGCCTGTTTTTTGCTGTTAAAAAAGAGGCGGCGACAGAGCCTTCATGTCTTTTTCAAACCACAGGTATTGCAATGGGAAAGAACATACGATTCATTCTCTGGCTTTCGGGGTGGAGCCCATTCCTTTTTTCGCAGAATGTCCAGATGACTCTGACGGATTTGGTCGGACACGCCGAAAAGATCGTGAGAGTCCGTGTCGTTGACACCCGGGCCAGATGGATGACAGATCATCGTGGAACGCATATCTATACGAACGTGACCATCGATAGCCGTGATTATGTAAGGGGAAGAGGCGGCGGGATATTCTCTATTCAGGTGATGGGAGGTACTGTCGATTCGATCTCCCAATGGGTCAGCCATATGCCTGTATTTGAGACAGGAGAAGAAGCGTTCCTCTTTCTTTCGAATGACAATCAACTGATCGGAGGGAGTCAGGGAAAACTCCGGATTCAGGAAGACCGCGTCCATGGTGCCGGGGCGGGCATGGACACGGAATCATTCCGCGCGAGAATACAGGCGATTGTCGAACGCCGTGACCGGCCCGCCAGAGATCTCGAGAAATCCGTTCC
>DSAP01000095.1 GCA_011046415.1 bacterium
CCATGCGTGGACTGACAGACTACATAGGGCTCGATTTCGCGGATTTCCGCCCTGTCATTGTACGCCGCCGGCAGATAGGCGCGCAGATAGGCGTACGCCTGATCGCCATGCCCCAGCATGGCCTCCGCGATCACCGCCCAGGCCTGGGTGTGGACGAAGATGCCGCCGTTCTCTTTCGTTCCCGGGTTCATGAGTGCGGCGCGGACAATGTTGAAGTCCGTCTGGGTATAGGGCGGATCGCAGAGTGCCAGTCCGTAATCGCTCGCCAGGCGTGTCCGGACGGCATCCATCGCCATCTGCGCCTGATCTGCGGAGGCCGCGCCGCTCATCACGGCCCACGCCTGTGGATTGAGAAATATTTGTCCTTCGGGACATTCCCGGGAACCGAATTTCATCCCGTCCGCCCGGAATCCACGCAGGAACCAGCCCCCGTCCCAGGCATGTTTCTGGAGATTGTTATCCAGCGTTTGGAGGACGGATTCTCCCCACGCTTTCTCTTCGGCGTTCCGGAGCAATCCGGCCACCTCGATATACACCGCAAGGCCGAGCCGGAGCTGCATCGCCACGAAGACCGACTCGCCGTCCCGGCCGAAACGCAGACAGTCGTTCCAGTCCGCGCGCAGACCGCAGGGCAGTCCGTGCCCGCCCATCCGGTCGAGGCTGAATTGGATGGCCCGTTTCATGTGTCCGAATACGGTGTCCTCCCCCGCATCCGCATAGGGAAGCACCTTGCCGTAGAAATCGAGATCCCCGGTTTCCTTGACATACGCGGGGATCGCATTGAAGAGCCAGAGCGCGTCGTCGGACCGGTATTCAGATTCCTCCGGTTTCTTTTCGGAACCGGGACGGTGGCCGAACGGCATCACGACCGGCATCGCGCCGCCGGTCGTGGCCTGGCCGGTGATCATGAGTTCGAGTCGTTTCTTCGCGTCCTCGGGGATGGCGTGGAACACGCCGAGAAAATCCTGCACCGTATCCCGGTATCCGAGTCCGTCCCGGTCGATGCCGGAATAGATCAGGCTGGCCGCGCGGGACCAGGCGAAGGTGATGAGGGCGTTATAAATTCCCCAGGTATTGATCGTGCTGTTGAGTTCGGAATCCGGCGTTTCCGCGGACAATCCATCGAGGCGTCCGTGCCAGTACCGGCGGATCTTCTCGAGTTCGGCCTCCGCCACGTGGGTTTCGGCGAATTCTTCGGACGCCGCACGGCCGGTCTGATCCGCCTTACCCACACCCATCAGCACGAGGAATTCCTTGGTCTCTCCGGGTTTGAGTTTCACCTCGCACTGAAGCACGCCGCAGGGATTGTCCCCGTAACCGAGCGACCCGCCGCACCGGCCGGTTTCGACGGCAATGGGATCGGCGTACGTCCGGTAGGGACCGAGGAAGGCCTCGCGGTCGGTATCGAATCCGATGACCTTCGCGCCGACGACGGCCTGAAAACTGTGGCGGCCCTGATCCTTCTCTTTGAAATCGTGCGGCATTTCGGGGATATGGACGTTCGTGCCGTGATCGATCATGTCATCCACCATCTGCATTCGGGCGGTATATTGGACATATTGGATGTTGAGCAGGTCGTCGACGGCGTTCCAGTTTCCCGCCAGTTCGGCATAGGTGAACGCCGAGAGATTCCGTGCCTTGTCCGTCAGATTGGTCACACGGACTCTCCAGACTTCGTAGAGCCTCCCCATCGGCACGAAATAGGTGACCTCGGAACGGATGCCGTTGTATTCGGATTCGATGAGAGTATATCCGGTTCCATGCCGGCATACGGATTTGAATTCTTTCAGGGATTTGCCCACCGGCTGCCAGGAGGCCGACCAAAAATCCTTCACGTTGTGATCATGAAAGTAGAGATACCGGCCGGGCTGGTCCATGGGGATGGAATTGAACCGCATGCGCATGAACCGCCCCATCCCGCCGGATTTCCAGAAACTGTATCCCCCCGCGTTGTTCGTGATGATCGCCCCGTATTCGGTTGAGCCGAGATAATTGCTCCAGGACTTCGGCGTGTCCGGCCGGGTGATCACATATTCCCTGCGTTCGTCGTCGAAATGGCCGTATTGCATGAACTTCTCCTGACAAATTTTTCAATGCTCAATGCTCAATGCTCAATGTTATATGATTAAAGTTATATAATCAATGTGATATGTTCTCAGTACCATGTTCTATAAAAACCCGGATCGCCCGACACCGGCGATCCGGGCATAAACCATCGTTTACACAGTCCGAACAGACTCATCCCCCGCCTTGCGTCTTTCCTGTAGTTCGGTGGTGATCTCAGCCACCTTCCTTTCATTCAGGGGATAGATCAACACCAGCAAAGTGGATATCACCCCCATCCCGGCTGGAATCAGGCTGAAGAGAAGAATCAGCCCTTTCAGGCTTTCAGCGGTCTGTTCCTGATTCGGCTCGAATCCCACCTGGGACATGAGGTTGAGCGCCACGAAGGCGCCGAACGCCCATCCGAATTTCTGGGACATGGTCGAGGCGGAGAAAACCAGACCCGTCGCCCTTCGGCCGCGCTTCCATTCGGCATAATCGGCCGTATCCGCATACATCGCCCAGATGAGGACGCTGAGCGGTCCGCCGGTCAGAGATCCGGTGATCTGGAAGAGAAAAATCAGGGGCAGCTGATCCGCCCGCATGAAAAAAAAGGCGGCGGTGCTCACGATCGCGACGAGGAAAATGAAGATGAACGCCTTTTTCTTCCCGACCTTTTTGGCAAACCAGCTGACCATGAGCACGCCGATCAGGGATGCGATTTGTCCGATCGTGTTGAACGCGGACACCAGCGTCTCAAACGGATATTCCCTGCTTTTCAGAAACGGCAGGGACAGTTCCTGTGAGCCGATCACATATTTAAAGTAATGGGCCGTTACACTGCTGCGCACCGCCACGAAGAGGATGAATGTGATCGTCGTAGCCAGGAGGATGAGCCAGGGCTTGTTGGTCACGAGTTCGTATAAATCCTTTTTAATGGAATGCACCTGGGATTTGGGCGGCTGAACCCGCTCTTTCGTTCCCAGGAAAGCGATCAGGAAAAACACAATCGCGGCGATTCCGTACACGACGAAAGACAATTGCCATCCGCGTGCGTCATTCCCGCCGCCGAACGCCTTGACCATGGGCAGCAGCGTCGCGGAGACGATGATCCCCGCGGAAAAGGCGAAAATGAATTTGACGGAGGAGACGGTCGTGCGCTCGGCGGAATCCGGGGAGATCACGCCGAGCAGCGCTGTATAGGGGATATTGATTGCCGTGTACAGCATCATGATCAGGATGAACGTCGCATAGGCCCAGATCAGTTTTCCCGTCATGCCGAAATCCGGGACCGTAAAGGCCAGGACACCGGCGATCGCGAACGGCAGGCACAACCAGAGCAGATAGGGGCGGAATTTTCCCCAGCGCGTCTGCGTGCGGTCCGCGATCAAGCCCATCAGGGGATCGTTCACGCCGTCCCAGATCCGGCTGACCAGAAACATGGTGGCCGCGGCGCTGGCCGGAATCAGAAACACATCGGTATAGAAAAAAGTGAAATACAACATGAAGGTCTGCCAGTACAGCACGGACGCCAGATCTCCGAAACCATACGCGAGTTTTTCCCGCATCGCCAGCTTGCCGACCGCTGTGCCGTTCATAACGTCTCCTTGTCATTCCATCCGTGATTGATTTCTTGTCCTATCGCCCAATTTTCGATGCTCAATGTTAAATGCTCGATGTTCAATGTTCAATGAAATATCTCACCTGACATGAAATATCACGTGATCATCACGGGGTCGAAATGCCAAACGAGATTTCACTCAAGCCGGTGATTCCACAAAACATAAAATTTTCAGAAAAAGGTGTGCGTTTCGATCCAGTGCATGATTGGGTTATCGCCTGCTCTTTATGACAATTCGATCATTTACTTATTTCTCTAAATTATTTTACTTGTAAACGTCTTTTCGATGAGCAGTTTTAACTGCAGATATCACTAATCGATCATCTTCAATTGAATATAATATTCTATAATTTCCATGCCGGATTTTATATTGTTCTCGACTCGTTAGCTTAACACTTTCGTTAGGTCTTGGATTATCTGCTAAATCATTTATCTTTGATAGAATTATTTTTAAATCTTTCTTCGGTATTGGTTTAAGTTCTTTCACTGCTGATTTTTTAAATTCAATTTTATATTTTGCCATTAGCCTTCAAATCCCTTAG
Organism: bacterium; assembly: GCA_011046415.1. GTDB lineage: Bacteria > Zhuqueibacterota > QNDG01 > QNDG01 > JABMRT01 > DSAP01. Next base: position 4,207 of record DSAP01000095.1, read on the forward strand.
GACACTTTCAAATGATATTGTTGATTCATTTTCTCTGTCTTTAAATGCACGGATGTCCTCCTCATCCTCCAGCAATTCATGTCTGATTGCCATATCGATCAGTTCAGAAATAGATTTACTGGATGATGCAGCTTTAATCTTTAATACGCGATGAATATCGGGATCAAAATAAATTGTTGCTCTTTTGTTTAAAACTGCCACGATATTTCTCCAATATTTATTAATTTCACAGACACAATATAATAACGCTATAACGCTATAATGTCAAGAGGTTTTATCAATGCAATAACATTATTTTATCCCATCACCACGCGAACAGAATTCTCCTCCCCCATCTGTTCGAACAGGATCAGATTCCCATTGATTTTCTTATCGTTCAGGAAAATTTCCTTTACGCCCTTTTCCACACCGTCGGGATTCTCGACCGCGATTTCCAGGATTTCCCCCCGAAACCGGCGCCGGACTGAAAAACCTTTCCAACCGGGCGGTATGCAGGGATCGATCCGGATGCCCTCATACTCCGGACGGACTCCCAGGATATACTGCGCCGCCGCATAATAGGACCAGGTCGCGGATCCGGACAGCCAGGGGAGCCGGGATGCCCCGTGCCGCGGACTGGCTTTGCCGTGGGTGGACTGGCAGTACACATAGGGTTCGATCTCGCGGATCTCGGCCCGGGTGTTCATCGCCGCGGGGAGGGAGGCGCGGTAACAGCGGAACGCGCGTTCCCCGTGGCCCAGCATCGCCTCCGCGATCACGGCCCATCCCTGGGTGTGACAGAAAACCGCACCGTTCTCCTTCATGCCCCGGTTGAAAAGCGGTGCCTTGATGATCGACAGATCGGCCTTCTCATAGGGCGGATCGAGGATCGCGAGTCCGTACTCCGTTTCGAGACGTTCCTGGACGACGGACATCACTTTCTCGGCCTGCGCGACCGCGGCGTGTCCGCTGAAAACCGCCCAGGTCTGGGAATTCAGCCACAGGCTTCCCTCTTCGCTGTCTGAATCGCCGAAGACCAGTCCGTCCGGGCGGAATGCGCGCCGGTACCAGCGGCCGTTCCAGGCATGTTCCTGTAGGACGCCATCCAGCCGTTCGAGATGGGCGGACGCCCAGGATTTTTCTTCGGTGAGACGGAAGAGGTCACAGATTTCGATGTAGGTCTTCAGGGCGTACCGGAGTTGAAACGCCACGAAAACGGACTCTCCCCGCGGGCCGAGAACCAGACAGTCGTTCCAGTCCGCCGCCAGGCCGCAGGGCAGGCCGTGACCGCCCATCCGGTCGAGGCTGAATTGGATCGCCCGCTTCATATGCCCGAATACGGAGTCCTCTCCCTGGTCCGCATAGGGAAGCGCCTTGTGATAAAATTCAGTATCCCCGCTTTCCTTGACATAAGCGGGGATCGCGTTGAAAAGCCACAGCGCGTCGTCGGACCGGTATTCGAATTCTTCAGGCGCCTTCTCCCGTCCCGGATGATGGCTGAACGGCCTGACGACCGGCAATGCGCCTCCGGTGGAAGCCTGTCCCGTGATCATGAGTTCGAGGCGTTTCTCTGCCTCTTCCGGGATGGTATGCAAAACGCCGAGCATATCCTGCACGGTGTCCCGGTAACCCAGTCCGTCGCGTTCTCCCGCATACACGAGGCTGGCCGCACGCGACCAGGAATAGGTGATCAGACAATTATACGGATTCCACATGTTCATCATGCTGTCGAATTCGGGGTCGGGGGTTTGGACGGTCATTCCGGTGATCCGGTCCTGCCAGTGGCCGCGGAGCCTTTCGAGTTCGGCAGAAATCCGGGACGGATTCCCGAATTCACGGACCGCCGCTCTCCCTTCCACCCCGGCCTCCCCGATGCCCATGAGCACCAGAATCTCCCGGGATTCACCCGGCTCCAGATCGATATCGGACTGGAATGCCCCGCATCCGTTGTCGCCCACGGCGATGGAATTCGTACACCGGCCCTGTTCCACGACGAGAGGATTGCCGTATCCACGGTAGGGACCGATGAACTTCTCCCGATCCGTATCGTATCCGGATATCTCCGCGCCGGCCAGCGCAAAGAAAGTATGCCGCGATTGCGGATCCGCCTCGAAATCCCCCCGCACGACCGGCAGGAAGGGATTCGTGCAATGGTCGATGATCCCATCCGCCACCTTCATTTCGAGAATATACTGGGTATACTGGAGGTTGACCCAGTCCATCCACAGCTGCCAGTGAGAGGCGTATTCGATGAAGGGGAACACCGAAAGCCGGCGCGTCTTCCGGCCCGTGTTGGATAGCCGAAGGTGCCAGCATTCGAAAGCCCGGTTCAGGGGGACGAAATAGGTGGTTTCCGATCGGATACCGTTATATTCGGATTCGAGGATCGTATACGCCGTGCCGTGACGGCAGAGGGATTTGTATTCCGCGAGAGACTTGCCCACCGGCTGCCAGGAGGCGGACCAGAAATCGCCCGACTCCCGGTCGCGCAGATAAAAATACCGGCCCGGCTGATCCATCGGCAAGGCATTGGGCCGCCAGCGTGTGAACCGGCCCCGGGCCGCGGAGTGAAAGAAACTGTATCCCCCCGCATTGTTCGTGACGATCGCGCCGTAGGTCGTGTCTCCCAGATAATTACTCCAGGAACGGGGCGTATCGGGCCGCGTGATCACATATTCTTTTTTTTCGTCGTCGAATTCGCCGAACTGCACGGTTTACCCTTTTTCGGAAACTGCGTTTCTTGCCTGGTGCATCGGACAGACCCGTCGCCGGTGACCCCGGTGAATGCGGATCCGCTCTTCTCGAGGGTGCCGATCACCTGGTATCGCCGTCCGTCCACGATGATGTGTTCC